>DASQMN010000232.1:0-6335 GCA_035645475.1 Nocardioidaceae bacterium | reverse complement strand
GCTTCCTGTCCGCGGCCATCGCGGCGGGACTCAACGTGGTGGTGTCCGGAGGCACCCAAGCCGGCAAGACCACCATGCTCAACTGCATGGCCGGCGCTATCCCCGGCGGCGAGCGTGTGATCTCGGCGGAGGAAGTGTTCGAGCTGCGCATCTCGCATCCCGACTGGGTGGCTCTGCAGACTCGCCAGGCGGGGTTGGAGGGCACTGGAGAGGTCCGGTTGCGTCAGCTCGTCAAGGAAGCACTGCGGATGCGCCCGTCTCGCGTCATCGTGGGCGAGGTACGCGCCGAGGAGTGCCTCGACCTGCTGCTGGCGCTCAACGCCGGCCTGCCGGGCATGGCCACGCTGCACGCCAACTCGGCGCGCGAGGCCCTGGTCAAGCTGTGCACGTTGCCTCTCCTGGCCGGCGAGAACATCGGCTCCCGCTTCGTCGTCCCCACTGTCGCGAGCTCGGTGGACCTGGTCGTGCATGTCGGCATTGACGCGCACGGACGACGTCGCACCCTCGAGATCGCCTCCGTGCCGGGCCGGGTGGAGAACGATCTGATCGAGGTTGAGCCCCTGTTCGAGATCGATCGCGACCGGCTGGTGCGGCGCTCCGGTCTGCCGCCGCGACCGGAGTGGTTCGCGCGAGCCGGCTACGACGTGCACCGCCTGCTGCACGACGACGGGGATGCTGCGGGGGACCAGCTGGTACCCCGCATGGGGGAGTGAGGCTGACATGGGCGCCGTGATAGGGCTGCTGTTCGGCACCGGCCTGTGCTTGATCTTCGTCGCGCTGACCGGCCCAGTGCCTGCCCCAGCCGCCCGACCCCGTCCGTCGGCGCTGCAGTCACTTATGGCGCGGGCGGGGGTGGAAGGCGTCACCACCACCGGCATCGCGGTCCTGTGCTCCTGCAGCGGCCTGGTCGCTGGCGTCGTGATGCTGGCTGTCTCGGGTACCGCACCCGTAGCCGTCATGTTCGCGCTGATGGCCGCCTACCTACCCCTGGCCGTCTTGAGCGGCCGGGCACGGCGTCGTCAGCAGGAGCTCGCCGAGCTGTGGCCCGAGGCTGTGGACAATCTCGGTTCAGCGGTGCGTGCGGGCTTGTCGTTGCCCGAGGCGCTCGCCCAGCTGTCGGAGCGAGGTCCGCAGCCGTTGCGCGAGCCGTTCGCCAAGTTCGCTGCCGACTATCAGGCCAGCGGGCGCTTCAACGAGAGTCTGGACGTGCTCAAGCATCGACTGGCCGACCCAGTGGGTGACCGGGTCGTCGAAGGCCTCCGAGTCGCCCGCGAGGTCGGCGGCGGGGACCTCGGCCGGGTGTTACGGACACTGTCCGCTTTCTTGCGCGACGACCTGCGTACTCGCGCCGAGCTCGAGGCCAGACAGGCATGGACCGTCAATGGGGCGCGCCTGGCGGTGGCCAGCCCCTGGATCGTGCTGCTCATGCTCAGCTTCCAGCGTGAGGTGATCCGTCGGTACGCCACGGCCGAGGGAACGGTCGTCCTGGTCGTCGGCGCGTTGATGTGCCTGGTTGCCTATCGGCTCATGGTCCGGCTGGGCCGCCTACCGGCCGAGCGGCGGGTGATGGCGTGAGCTCGTGGCTGACCGGCGCGCTCATCGGCGGCGCTGCAGCAGGTGGGCTGTGGCTGCTCGCGGCCGTCATGATGCAGTCCCGGCGCCCGTCCCTCGTGGACCGGGTCGGGCCCTACCTGCATGATCTGCCCCGCTCCGGGCGCTCGGCGACCATGCGCCAGGTCGGCAACGATCCCGGCTCGGTGGCACGTGCAGTGTTCGGTCCGTCCCTGACCCGGCTGGCTGGCGGGGTCGAGCGAGTCCTCGGCGGCTCTGCCTCGATCCGCCGCCGTCTGCAGCGGCTCGGCTCGGACCAGACCGTCGAGGAGTTCCGCATCCAGCAGGTGCTGTGGGGAGCGGCTGCATGCGCGGGTGCCGCGACGGTCATCCTCCTCTGGTCGGCGCAGCGTGGCCTGTCGCCTGCTCCTGGCCTCATGGCCTGTGGTGCGGCATTCGTAGCAGGGGTGCTCGCCCGCGACCAGGCACTCGGTACGGCTGTCCGTCGACGCGAGGAGCAGATCATCGCCGAGTTTCCCACGATCGCCGATCTGCTGGCCCTGTCCGTCGCCGCTGGCGAGGGACCGGTCGCGGCCATCGAGCGGGTGGTGAGGCGCTCCCGAGGCGAGCTCTCTCGTGATCTTGCCCGGGTGCTCGGTGAGATCCGTACCGGGACTCCGGTCACGCGGGCCTTCGACGCGCTGGCGGCCCGGACAGGCGTGCCGGTCCTTGCTCGCTTCGCTGAAGGGCTGGCTGTGGCACTCGACCGTGGCACTCCGCTGGTCGACGTTCTGCATGCTCAGGCGGCCGACGTACGAGAGGCGGGGCGGCGGGTGCTCATCGAGACGGGGGCGCGCAAAGAAGTGGCGATGATGCTGCCGGTCGTCTTCCTGATTCTGCCGGTCACCGTGCTCTTCGCCTTCTATCCGGGCGTGATCGGCCTTGACCTCTCCGCTTCCTGACCTGCCGACCTCCCATACCGGACAGCCGTACCTGCCACTGATAGCGAGGAGTCACTCATGACACCGTCGAACCACACGCATGTGCCGACCGCCACGGTCGTCGCTTGGCTACTCACCGGCTGGACCATGCTCGGTGCCCGCGCGCGGGACGAGCGCGGCGACGTGCCGGGCTGGGTGATGATCACGGTCATGACTGCGGGTCTCGTTGCGGCCCTCACCGCCGTCGCCGGCCCGCAGCTGCGCGACATGCTCACCAGTGCGCTCAACTCCGTCGGGGGCTGACCGCCGACGCATGCGCCGGTCGCAACGCGGAGCCGCCGTCGTCGACTTCGTCCTGGTCATGACCCTGCTCGTGCCGTTGGTCCTGGGCATCCTGCAGGTCGGTCTCGTACTCCACGTGCGGAACACGTTGACCTCGGCGGCATCTGAAGGGGCCCGAGTCGCCGGCACCTACAACCGTGAACCAGCCGACGGCGCCGCGCGTACTCGTGCTCTCATCACCACCAGCCTCTCGGGTCGGTACGCCACCGATGTCGTCGCTACCCAGACAGACGTCGGCGGGTACCCCGGGGTCGAGGTGGTCGTGCATGCATCCGTACCCGCTCTGGGACTACTCGGACCGGGCGTGGAGCTCACCGTCAGTGGCCACGCGGTGGAGGAGGCTCTGCCATGACGTTGAGGGTCCGAAGCAGGCGGAACCGCGGCGACAGCGGCACGGCCCTGATCGAGTTCACCTGGCTGGCGCTGATCCTCCTGGTCCCTGCCGTGTACGTCCTGCTGGCTGTCTTCGACGCCCAGCGGGCGTCCTATGGCGTGTCGGCAGCCAGCCGATCCGCGGGCCGGGCGTTCGTGCTGTCACCCGATCCCGCCACCGCGCAACGGCGGGCGCTGGACGCCGCTCGAGTGGCGATGGCCGACCAAGGCGTGGAAGTCAGCGCGGATGCCGTCACCATCAGCTGCAGCCCCGCGCCCGACCAGTGCCTGACACCCGGGGCGGTGGTCACGGTGACTGTCGCGGTCCAGCAGCCGCTCCCGCTGGTGCCCGATGTGCTGGGTGGTTCGGCGCCCACGCTGCGAGTGGCGAGCACGCACAGCGAGCCGTACGGGCTGTTCCGGGAGGACCGTTCATGAGCTGTCGCCGGCTGGTTATGCGCCGCGGCGACCTGGGCAGCGTCAGCGTGATGATCGCAGGCTTCTTCGTGGTGATCGGTCTGCTGGTGAGTGCCGTCGTCGACGCATCCGCCGCCTACCTGCGGCACCAGCAGCTGAGCGCACTCGCCGACGGCGCAGCGCTCAGCGCCGCCGACGGCGTGCAAGGCGAGCACGTATACGCGGACGGACTGGGCGAGACAGCCACGGTCGACCTCGCCGCTGCGCAGCGGTTCGTCGCCGACTACCTCGCAGATACCGGGGCGTTGCAAGAGATGCCGGGGCTCACCTGGCAGGTGACGCCCGACGGAGACACCGTGGCTGTGCGGCTCAGCGCGCCGCTCGACCTGCCTCTGGACCCTCCGGGCTGGACGGCCACGACGACCGTGGAGGCGCAGTCGGCCGTCGTCGTCCAGGTGACCTAGGGGTGTGCCATCCGTTGACCATGCGTGGACATGGACGACCCCGCCAAAAGAACCGGAGTCCAGGGCGGGGTCGCCCTGTCAGCATGTCGGCCGATGGCAGGCTCCGGCTGAGGCGGGGCTGAGAATCTGAGCCGCCCGGAAAGAGCCTGCCGACGGCGTAGGGTCTACGGACATGGCAGGGACCGACTTCGACACCGCGATCAAGCAGTTGGACGTCACGTTGCGCAGCCTCGAGCAGGTGCTCGACGTCCCCACCATGCAGGCTGAGATCGCCGAGCTGGGCGAGCAGGTGT
Organism: Nocardioidaceae bacterium; assembly: GCA_035645475.1. Taxonomy (GTDB): domain Bacteria; phylum Actinomycetota; class Actinomycetes; order Propionibacteriales; family Nocardioidaceae; genus DASQMN01. The sequence continues at coordinate 1,955 of DASQMN010000232.1, read as the reverse complement.
CCGCGCCCGACCTGTGGGACGACCAAGTCAACGCCCAGCGGGTCACCGGCCGCCTGTCGGTGCTGCAGGCCGACGTCGAGCGGGTAACCAGCCTGCGCAGCCGGCTCGACGACCTCAGCGTGCTGGTCGAGCTGGGCACCGACGAGGCCGACGCCGACACGATGGCCGAGGCGGAGACCGAGCTGCGCAGCATCCAGCAGGCGATGGACGCCCTCGAGGTGCGCACCCTGCTGTCGGGTGAGTACGACGCCCGTGAGGCGCTGGTCTCGGTGCGCTCCGGCGCCGGTGGTGTGGACGCCGCCGACTTCGCCGAGATGCTCATGCGCATGTACACCCGGTGGGCGGAGCGGCACCGCTACTCCGTCGAGGTCTACGACACCTCGTACGCGGAGGAGGCGGGCATCAAGTCAGCGACCTTCGCCGTCAAGGCGCCGTATGCGTACGGCACCTTGTCGGTCGAGTCGGGCACACACCGGCTCGTCCGGATCTCGCCGTTCGACAACCAGGGTCGGCGGCAGACGTCCTTCGCCGCCATCGAGGTGGTACCGCTGCTCGAGCAGACAGACGAGATCGACATCCCCGAGGACGAAGTGCGTGTCGACGTCTTCCGTTCCTCCGGTCCGGGTGGGCAGAGCGTCAACACCACCGACTCCGCGGTGCGGCTCACGCACCTGCCCACCGGCACGGTGGTCAGCTGCCAGAACGAGAAGAGCCAGCTGCAGAACAAGGCCAGCGCGATGGTCATCCTCAAGGCCAAGCTGCTTGCGCTGAAGAAGGCCGAGGAACGAGCCCAGCTCGATGAGCTGCGCGGCGACGTACAGGCCTCGTGGGGAGACCAGATGCGCTCGTACGTGCTGCACCCGTACCAGATGGTCAAGGACCTGCGTACCGAGTACGAGTCGAGCAATCCCAGCGCCGTTCTCGACGGTGAGATCGACGAGTTCATCGAGGCCGGCATCCGCTGGCGGCGAGGCGCCGAGGTCGCCCCAGCCTGACGCTCACCGGCCATGCGCTGTTCGGGCCCGGCGAACGCATGCCCATGGCTGTGCCAGACTCTGACGTTGGCCGGGCAACGCCCTCGCGCGCCTGCAGCAGTGCCAACAGTCTCGAGCGCCGTTGGCCGTGCGCCCCTCCCAGTCCCCGACAGCCCGGCCGCGAGGCACCGTGATCCTGTTCGAGAACGTCACCAAGTCCTACCCGAGCACGCAGCGGGCGGCCTTGGCGGACGTCGACGTCGAAGTCGACGACGGCGAGTTCGTCTTTCTCGTCGGCACGTCAGGGTCGGGCAAGTCGACCTTCTTGCGGCTCGTCCTACGTGAGACGCGCCCGACGTCGGGGCGGGTCCACGTGGCCGGCAAGGAGATCAACCGGCTGCCCAGCTGGAAGGTGCCGGCACTGCGTCGCCAGATCGGCACCGTCTTCCAGGACTTCCGCCTGCTGCCCACGAAGACTGTGGCCCAGAACGTGGCCTTCGCGCTGCAGGTCATCGGCAAACCCAAGTCGATGATCGACAAGACCGTGCCCGAGACGCTCGAGCTGGTCGGCCTGGACGGTAAGGCCAACCGCCTGCCCGAGGAACTCTCCGGCGGGGAACAGCAGCGAGTCGCAGTGGCGAGGGCCTTCGTCAACCGCCCGACCCTGCTCATCGCCGACGAGCCGACCGGCAACCTCGACCCCACCACGTCCGAGGGGATCATGCGCCTCCTCGACCGCATCAACCGCACGGGCACCACCGTCGTCATGGCCACCCACGACCAGGGCATCGTCGACACGATGCGCCGCCGCGTCATCGAGCTCGACCGGGGCGCGATCGTGCGCGACCAGGCCCACGGGGTCTACGCCTGATGCAGAAGTGGCGGTACGCGATCAGGGAGACCCTGCAGAACCTGCGTCGCAACCTCCTCCTCACCACCGCCTCGATGCTCACCGTGGCCGTCTCGCTGAGCTTCGTGGGG
>DASQMN010000231.1:0-1591 GCA_035645475.1 Nocardioidaceae bacterium | reverse complement strand
CTTCCACGGCATCCAGACCGCCATCTACGCCCAGCAGATGGCCGCGCGTGCCCAGCTCGAGCAGATGCGTCGGGCGCTGCCCGGCGTGCCCGGTGCCGGGCCCGGCCACATGCCGGGGCAGGCGCCCGGCCAGCCCGGTGTTCCCCCGGAAGCCGGCCAGGCCAACGGTATGTACCTCTGAGCAGGGGCTGACCATGTGCGGCATCGCAGCCGTCCACGACCTGCGCGGGATGGCTCGCGGCGGCGCCTCGGCGAGCAGGTACGCCTCGGTGAGGAGCTGCTGTCGCGGCTGCACCATCGCGGACCCGACGGGCACGGCTCGCGGCTGGTGGGTGAGCGGTGCGCCTCGACGGGCTGCCGCCCGCCCGTACCCGGGAGGAGCTGGCGTACCAGCGGATCTTCGCCGACCACCTGGGCGGCGTGCGAGCCGAGCGCGTGCTGGTCCGCTTCGCCACCGCCTGAGTGTTCGTGAGCCGTACCGTGGCCGTCAGAACCAGCGGGCGAGCTCGGTGACCACGCCGTCCTCGTACACCGATCCGGTCTGGTCGTCGGCCGCCTGCACCACCGGCAGCGAGGCGTCGCCCATGGCCACGCCGCGACCAGCCCACGCGAGCATCTCGATGTCGTTGCTGCCGTCGCCGATGGCGAGCACGGCACCGCGGTCGACGCCGAGGCGCTCGCAGACCACGTCGAGCCCGGACGCCTTGCTGACGCCCTCCGGTGCCAGGTCGAGCCACGCGGTGTGTCCGACGAAGTAGTTCGTGCCCTGCAGGCCCAGCGTTGCGACCAGGTCGGTGAACTCCTCGGCGGTCGCGTCCGGACTGCGGATGATCACGCGGGTGACCGGCTCGGCCACCAGGTCCTCGACAGACTGCAGCCGCATCCGGCCGTGGATCTCGCCGTCGGGGAACGGCTTGTTGATCCGGTAGCCGTGACCGATCTCCTCCACCGCCACAGCCGCGTCCGGCACATGCACCAGCAGCTCGTGCACGACCTCGCGGGCGTCGAAGGTGACGGTGTGCAAGATGTCGACCGGCTCGTCCACCGAGTACGCGAACACCACCGACCCGTTGCTGGCCACGGCCAACCCGTCGTGGAAGCCGAGCTGGCCGGCCGCGTCGAGCACCCCCGGCACGGAGCGGCCGGTGGAGATGACCACATGAGCACCGGCCTCGGCCGCTTGCCGTACGGCAGCCCGGACCGACGGCGACATCATGTTGTCCCAGTCGACGAGCGTGCCGTCGACGTCCAGAGCCAGCAGCTTGGGCGAGAAGCTCACCGCGGCGGCTCGATGACGTCGCGGCCCTGCAGGTACGGCCGCAACACCTCGGGCACCTGCACCGAGCCGTCGGCCTGCTGGTGGTTCTCCAGCAGCGCCACGATCGTGCGCGCGCTCGCCATCAGGGTGCCGTTGAGCGTGGCGACCGGCTCGGTACGGCCGTCCCGCCGGGTGCGGATGTCGAGGCGGCGGGCCTGGAACTGGGTGCAGTTGGAGGTCGACGTCAGCTCGCGGTAACGGCCCTGCGTGGGGATCCAGGCCTCGCAGTCGAACTTGCGAGCGGCGGACAGCCCGAGGTCGCCGGCAGCGGTC
>DASQMN010000230.1:0-4215 GCA_035645475.1 Nocardioidaceae bacterium | reverse complement strand
CGCATGGTGCGAGCAGCCAGGCACCGGCTCGAGTTCGAAACCGAGCGCGACGTGACCGTGGCCGAGCTCGCGGAGGCAACCGGGCTGTCGCTGCCACGGGTACGTCACTTGCTCAGCGTCGACCGCGAGGTCGTGCATCTGGATGCTCCGCGGCCAGGGGACGACCCGCTGCACTCGCAGCTGTCCCTGCCCGACGTGCTGGCCGACCTGAGCACCCGCGCAGTGACGAGCACCCGCGTGCACGATGCGCTGGTTGCGCTGCAACCGCAGGAGCGACGCGTTCTGGAGCGCCGGTACGGCTTGGTCGGCCCCGGCCTGTCGGCCGCTCAGGTGGGTGTTCGGCTGGGCCTTTCGGAGTCGCAGGTGCGCCGACTCGAGCAACGCGCACTCGAGCGTCTCCGCGAGCACCCTGCGCTGCACGCCGTCGTCGCCTGACAGCCTTCCGGCGCATGGGGCGGCCAGCCACTGCAACACTGAGACGGTGCGACGCCGAGGACGTGACGATGTCGTGCCCGCAGAGGTGCTCGCCTCGTTCGACCTGGGCAAGCGTGAGCGTGTGCTCGCCGCCGCCCAGGACGCCGACGGACGCTGGCACGTCGGCACCGATCTCGCATTGCATCTGACAACGGCCGACGGAGTCCGCCGCCTGCCCTGGCAGAGCATCGACCGCGCCAGCTGGAACCCCGACGACCAGCGGCTCGTCGTCATCGAGGTCGCTGACTTCGGTGAGCCGGAACCCCGTACGTCCTTCGTGGTCGCCCAACCTGGCAACCTGCTCGAACTCGTACGCGAACGGGTGACCGCCAGCGTGCTGCTCACCCGAAACGTCCCAGTGGCGGGCACCCGGGGACTCAAGGTCATCGCCCGGCGCGCGCCCAACGGAACCGGTGACATCGACTGGTCGTTCTGGCTCGACCGGCGCCTCGACCCAGCCGACCCCATCGTGCTCGAGGCGGCAGAGCGTGGGCTGGCCGAGGCTCGTTCCGAGCTGGGGATGTAGCGCGGAGCCGTTCGCTGCCTGTCGGTGGCGCTTGCTAGCCTGTGGCGGCACTCGCCCTGAGGGTCGAGGCGGTCCCGCGTAGCTCAATTGGCAGAGCTCCCGACTGTTAATCGGGCGGTTACTGGTTCGAGTCCAGTCGCGGGAGCCAGCATGGTGATCTTGCACTGGCGCGTGATGTTTGGTAGAGGTCGCGCATGCCTGAAGCGGCACCCCGCGGCGATGCCCGTCCGTCTCCCTATCCGGATCCACGGCGGGCGCCGTGGACGGGATTCGCGCTGGCCGCCGCAGCGGCGGTGCAGCATCTCAACGAGCGGGTCGACCTGGACCTGTGGATGGTGACGCACGTCGTCGGAGACGAGCAGGTCGTGGTGGCCTCTGCCGGCCACTGGGCCGATCTGGCCCACCCCGGCACGGCGTTCTCATGGCCGGAGTCCTTCTGTCGACCCATGACCGAGCAGCGCGGGCCGACCGTCGCGCCGGATGTCATGTCAGTCCCCGAATATGGCCCGTTGGCCACCGGCGTCCTGGCTCGCGTTCGCGCGTACGTCGGGGTTCCCCTCGAAGGTAGGGACGGCCGTTTCTTCGGCACCCTGTGTGCCTTCGCCGGTGAGCCACGCACTCACACGTTGACGAACGTTCTGGACCAGGTGCAGCTGGTCGGGCAGATGCTCAGCACGATCCTCGCAAGCGAGGAGCTAGCCCAGCTGCGCTCCGCTGATGCGGCCGAGGCCTACGCGCTTGTCGAACGTGACCCCCTCACCGGCCTGGCCAATAGGCGGGGTTGGCTGTCGATACTGACTCGCGAGAACGAGCGCATCCGCCGCTACGGATCCAACGCGAGTGTCTTCGTGGTCAGCCTCGACGAAGTCCACGACACCGATGAGGGTCACGCACTGAGCGACGGTGACGGCCGGCTTGTCCAGTGCGCGAACGTCCTGACATCGCTCGGCCGTCCTGGAGACGTGCCCGCACGGCTGGGCGGTGACGAGTTCGGCTTGATGGCTGTGGAGTGCGACGCTGCCTGTGCCCGCGCACTGCGTACCAGGCTGCGAGTCAACCTGCGCACGGCAGGTGTGCAGGCATCCGCGGGCGTCGCGACCCGCCGACTCGGTGAGGATCTGATGGAGACCTTCCGACGAGCCACCGACGTGCTGAACCGGGAGAAGCGACTTCGCCAGCGCGCGGACCTCGGTTGAGGCCCTCGGTGGACCCCTGCCTGTGTCCGGATCGGGTGATTGGTGCATGTAACCTCCCTGACGCGACTGCAATGGGACACTAGGTGGCCGGCTCCCTCGCTTCGGTGTCTCCAGGCCCAGGCCGGTTCGCCCGAGGATGCGGGTGACTCGCACGGCACCTGGCCGTCGGGCGCGAGGAGGCGATCCGTGACTGGCGTCGCGACAGCTGGGCCAACAACGACAGCCGAAGACGACCGAACCTCGTTGAGTTCGGCCCGAACGCTGTCACTGCTGGCCGCGGCTGCTGGTGCGTTGATTACGGCAATGGTCATCGCCGGGGTGGTCGACGTCGGCTACAGCAACCTGTCCGCCCACCTGGTCCTCGACACCTTCGACACGTGTGTGGCCCTGCTGGTCTCGTACCTGCTCTACGGCCGCTTTCTGCGCAGCTCCCGACTGCAGGACCAGCTGCTGCTACAGGGCTGGCTGCTGCTGGCGGTGGCGAGCTCGAGCACGTCCATGACGCGAGTGGCGGGGCTTGCAGGCAACAGCGGGCGACTCGACGTCTGGTTGCCGCTGGCCATCCGGGTCGCGGCAGCCTTGAGCATTACCGCAGCCGCGATCATCGGAACCCGGCCCAGGCTGGCGCGAGCCAACCTGACCCAGGCACTGGTTCCGACGCTCGGGATCCTGGCAGTGCTGGTGGTCACCTTCAGTGCGCTGGTCTCGTACCTGCCACCGGCGTTGGACCCGAACCTGTCCCCGGATCCGTTCTACCGGGCGGCTCTCGAGTCCCACCCCGCTCTGCTCGGCACACAGATCGTCACGGCCCTGTGCTTCTTGCTCGCGGCCGCTCTGTTCGCCGGCCAGGCCGATCGGCGCGACGATCAGCTCGTGCGCTGGCTCGGCCCGGCCTGCGTGTTCGCCGCGTTCGCGCGCATCAACTACCTGCTCTTCCCCTCGCTGTACTCGGAGTGGCTGTACACCGGCGACGTCATGCGCACCGCCTGCTACGTGTTGCTGCTTGTCGGTGCCACCCGCGAGATCGGCGCGTACTGGCCGGCTCAGGCAAGAGCGGCGGTGATGGAGGACCGCAACCGCCTGGCGCGCGAGCTCCACGACGGGGTAGTCCAGGAGCTCGGTTACATCCGGTCCGAGAGCCGCTCCCTTCTGTCCCTGGACCAGCCCCGCACGGAACGCATCCTCGACGCCTGCGATCGCGCACTCGACGAGGCGAGGCAGGCGGTCGAGGTCATGGGCAGCACGAACCTGGAGGAGCCACTCGGCTTCACGCTGCACCGCGCCGCTCGGCAGGTTTCGGAGCGGTACGGAGTCGAGCTGGAGCTGGCACTCGACACGTCTGTGACGGCGAACCAGCAGCAACGACACGCCTTGCTGCGCATCGTTCGTGAGGCCGTGGCGAACGCCGCGCGGCACGGCCGCGCTCAGCGGGTGCGGATGGAGCTGCAGCGCACTCGGCAGGCAACGCGTCGGCTGGCTATCTTCGACGACGGGCAAGGCTTCGACGTGACGAAGGCAATGGAACAGCGCACCGGCTTCGGTCTCACCAGCATGCGGGAGCGTGCCGAGGGGCTGCCCGGCGCCTTCGAGGTGGATTCGTCGTCTGACAAGGGCACTATCATCGCGGTGACGTGGTGACTGACAAGGCGCGTGTGGTCCTGGCCGACGACCACCCCCAGATGAGGGCGCGCGTGCGTGCGGCGCTCGAGGCCGGCGGCTTCGATGTGTGCGGCGAGGCAGCAAACGCCGGCAAGGCCGTGGAGATGGCGCACAGTTGCCGGCCGGACGTGATCCTGCTCGACATCCACATGCCGGGGAACGGCATCGTCGCGGCTCGCGAGGTGTCCACCCAGCTGCCAGAGACGGCCGTGGTGATGTTGACCCAGTCCCGCAACGACAGGGACCTCTTCGATGCCTTGCGGGCCGGAGCCTCCGGCTATCTGCAGAAGGACATGGATGCCGAACGACTGCCCGACGCGCTTCGCGGAGTCCTGGCCGGCGAGGCGGCCATTCCCCGCA
>DASQMN010000229.1:0-3745 GCA_035645475.1 Nocardioidaceae bacterium | reverse complement strand
CTGCCGGTCGAGCTAGCCTTCCTACGCACAGCCCTGCAACAGGGGCTGCAGACCTGACCCGACGACTCCAGCACCGCGGCTGTGGTCGTCGTCCTCGTCGAGCTCCGGCTCCGTAGGGAGCTGAGCTCACCTTCGGGCGGGTGCCGGTTACGCGCCACCCCCCCCGACGGGGCACACGACTTCGGTCCGGACGAGCTCGAGGAGGCGCCAGTCGGCGTGACGTTGGAACCTGGTTCGCGGCACGTGCCTTACGTCCGGGTACCAGTGGATCAGGCGTGATCCGCCCCCGATCGGCCACGGGCGACGTCGAGGTGCTGTGCCATGACCACGCCCAGCGAGACGGCGTCGACGGCGACAGTGACGATGGTTGCGCCTTCAGCGGCGTAGCCGGCGGCGTCCTCGCCGTTGTAGGCGTGCACACCGACGGGCACCCCAGCGGCGCCGGCCCGGGCAATGATTGAGGACAGCACGCTGCGCAGGTCCTCCCGATGTTCCGCGCCGTCGAGGTGCAGGGACAGCGAGAGGTCTCCGGGGCCGACGTAGACCCCGTCCAGACCCGGCACACCCAAGATGGCGTCCAGGTCCTGAAGCGCGGTCGCGGTCTCCACCATGACGACCACCAGCGGCTGATCGACTCCACCGGACAGCCGCCCGATCGACCGCCCACCGGCCGGCGCGTAACGGGTGGCGGCGACGACCTCTCGGGCGTGCTCGGCGTCGCGCACGCTGGGCACGATGACCCCACAGGCGCCGAGATCGAGCGGGCGGCCGACATCGGCGAACAACGCGCTGCGGGTCCGGACCAGCGGCACCGAGCCGGCTGCGGTGATCGCCGCGGCGACTCCCGGAAGATTGGCCTCGGTCACCGCGCCGTGCTGCAGATCCACAACCACGAAGTCAGCGCCGTTCCGCGCCAGAACCTCACCGGTCACCGCACCAGGCAGCAGACTCCACACACCGTGGCACGGCTGCCCGACAGACCACGACCGCCGCAAGTCAATCTCGCTGGTCACCATCCCAACAACCGCCCTTCAAGCTAGCTAGCTTCCTACGGCATTCACATCGTCGGAGACCGACCCGAGTCGTCCGACAGCGGCTGTGGGTGCCTGGGGGCAGGGTGGTGGCTCTCAGGTGGGCGTCGACGCTGGTGCGGCGGCGCAGGCTTGCAGGAAGCCGCCGAAGAGCCGTCGCCGGTCCGACGCCGACCCGGCTGGGTCCTCGGGGTGCCATTGCACCCCCAGCACCCAGCGATCGGGGTGCTCGACGGCCTCAACCACCCCGTCCAGTGCTCGCGCGGCCACGCGCAGGTCTGGCGCCACTCGGTCGACCGCTTGATGGTGGCCGGTGCGGCCTACCACGGTGCCTTCCCCGAGCAGCTGCGCCAGTCGGGTGCCGCCGAGCACAGTCACCGGCTCGTCGACGAACAACGGCTCACCCGGTCCGCCTCGATGCAGCCCGAAGTCGCCCAGATCGGGCACGATCGTCCCGCCGAAGGCGACGTTGACCAGCTGCGACCCCCGGCACAGCCCCAGCACCGGGCGGCCAGCATCGACCGCGGCACCGATCGCGGCGAGCGAGTCCTCATCCGCGCGTCGGTCGACCCCGTAGGAGTTCACAGCCGGCTCGATGTGGCCGGCGACCGTCGGGTCGATGTCACCGCCGCCCAACACCAGCAGCCCGTCGCAGGCCGCGGTCACCTCAGGATCGGGCAGCGGCGTGCTGGTGTCCAACAGCTCCCAGCTGGCACCGAGCGAGGCCAACGTCTGCAATGCGGTTCGGGTGAAAGTCCGAATGAGGTCCGCCACGTCGTCGGTCATGTCCGGGAAGTTCAACGAACCCAGCACCGCTATCCGTGGACCAGACGAAGGCCGCAGCGCGGGCTCGACCTCGGTCCGCAGCACCCGCGCCGTCTCGGTGCGTGCCTGCACGGTGCCGCCGCTGCGCCAGTAGACCCCGTTCTCGCGAGTCAAGAACCCGTCCTCGACCAGATACCGGCGAAGAGCGGCATAGTCGGAGGGGAATCGGCGCAGGCGGGTGTTGACGTCGGACTCTGGGTAGCGGACGCCCACCTCGAAGCACTGCGCGACGTGGTCCAGCACAACCAGCCGCTTGGCATGCCGCGCCGGCAACTCACGCAGATGACCATCCGGATGCACAAACGCTCGCAGCACCGCCGCACGCCGCCGCAGCGCCTGATCCAACGGAACCCCCCGCATGACTGCATCCTCCCTCCTCGCCGGGCAGCGGTGTAGGCGGGGGAAGTCGACCTCGTGCTCAGGGAGACGGCGCATGAGCCGTGGAATGACCGTGCGAGAGCTTGCATCGGATCGGGACTCCGATGCTTCGCGCTACTGGTCGGCACCAGCACGTCAACGCGCATCCATGCCGGTGATGCGGGCCGCCGGAGGAGGTGACCGCATAGAGGTTGTCGGGCTGCCTGCGGCTGGACCGGGCCGGGGTCCTCGCAGTCACCTGCCCTGGTCGCGCGGGGTTACCGCAGATTCGGTCAGTTGCTGCCTCATCGATGCCGCCCAGGAGCCATTCCACCGTTTGATCGGACTGTCTCGTTTCGGTGACTGCCGTCCGTGCTCCAGGTGATCCCAATCGTGGCGTGCTGGGCGGGCGGGGTGGCCGAGTTGCCTCTCGTTCAGGGAGGACAAGCTCAGCTACCGCCGGCGGGCGAAGCCTCAACCGCTCAAACCGGGAGCAGTGTCGGCGACGTACGTCAACGCCTCTTGTAGCGACCAGGAGCCCCCCTCGGCCTGTCCGCATGCCCACGCTTCCTCGCCGATCGCGATCCGTAGGGAGTCCAAACGACGCCGCTCTTCCTCTGGGTGGACTGGAGCGCCGTAGCCGAATGCGACGCAGGTCTTGTCCCACGCTGCGCTGAGGCGGGCGACACGTTCTCCATCGCCTTGGAATTGGTAGAGGTCATCAAAAGCGCCCAGCACGAGGAAGCTGAGCACCGGTTCACGCACGCGGAGAGCACCTGGGAGCAACTGGTGCAGCATGTCCTGAGCTTCCGCGAGGTGACCCTGCCGCAGCACAGATTGTGCCCTCTCCAGGTCGAAGCGCAGGGCGTCGCGCTCGTCACCCATTCTGGTCGCGAGATCTCGCCCGTGCTCGAGCAGAGCCGTCGAGCGCTCGAACTCATCCTCGTCGAAGAGCAGGTCGGCGTAGTAATGCATCGCCGAGGCGCACCGCTGGTCGTCGCCGGCTTCGCCGGCCCAGCGGATGGCGTTCTCGTACAGCTCCCTGGCCCGCTCAATCTCGCCGAGACGGCCGCACAGTTGGGCGAGCGTGTTGGCGACGTCCGACATGCCGGCCAGGTCCCCGAGCCGCTGGTACATGGCCAACGCCTCCTCGATTCGTGCCCGCGGCAGCCCGGGATCTGGATTGCTCACGTGTGAGTTCTCCAGCTCGAGAGCATGCAAGGTGGCGGCTTTCTCCGGACTGTCTCCCTCAGGCGCCACCTCGATAGCGCGCTCGCACCGCTGGCGGCGGTGAGCCACCCGCCCGCTGGCCGTCCAATGCCACCACAGCACGGCCACCATCTGCACACCCAGCGCGGCACGGTCCGGCGGCGGTGGCTCGCCATCTGGTTGCAGCGCCCAGTCCAGGGCAGCCTCGAGGTCGTCGTCCACAGCTGCCAATCGCTCAGCCGCGTCAAGTTGCCGTGGTGAGTGCAGCTGTGCATCCAGCGACGTCGCGAGCTGTAGAAAGTAGCGAGCGTGCCGCTCCTGTG
>DASQMN010000228.1:0-5118 GCA_035645475.1 Nocardioidaceae bacterium | reverse complement strand
GACTGCGCTCACGCCCTCACCTCCAGGAGCGGTCCGCAGCCAGTTCCCGGCTCTCGCACACCGGTATTGAGCGACGAAGATGCGCTTCCGCGAACCGTTGTCAAACGTCCACTTTGCACCTGTTTGAGCACCCCTGTCGAGATGCTCACAGTGGTGGATACCGGTGGTGCCTACAACGACGATGAACGAGACCCCGGCGGGCAGTGCTGAATGTGACCGCGCGCTTGCCCGTCAGCCGCCCGTGGACGCCGGTTGGGCATCTTGCGGTCGCTCATGCGACCGCCTGGCAGCCGGCTTCCGGGATTCTCCCCCGATTGGTAGCGATTCTCGCCAACCGCTCCTGCCGCGACGCCCCGCTGCCCTGAACGGGTCGTGAAGGCAGCTGTTCGTACGTTCGGTCCATACGTCGCCACCCCACTGAGCCGATATGACGGCATGAAGTCACGCCTCGTCGTCATCCTGGTTGCCAGCTTCGCCTTCGTGCTCGCTGGTGGGTGCACGGACTCAGCAACCAGTCACGACGGCCCGAACGACAAGGTCGCCATCATCGGGGACTCCCTCACTTACCAAGCAGGCGCAGGCGAGGCGCGCATCACCGACCTGATCCGCGAAAAGGGTCACGGCGGTGGCGGCATCTACTTCACGGGCGTCGGCGGCAAGCGCCTCACCGTCAGCGACTCCGCAGGCGCCTCCACGCTGGGCAACATCGCGGCCGCTCGGGCACAGCTCGGCCACGTCGACACCTGGGTCATCGCGCTGGGCACCAACGACCGCAACTCCACCAGCGCGGTCGTGCGTGCCAGCGTGAACGAAATCCTCACCGCTCTCGGCGACGACCACTTCGTGTGGGTCGGATTCGGCTTCTACGACCGCGGCAGCGCTCACGCCGACCGGCTCACTCGCGATCCTCGGAAACGCCATCGCAGCGAAACCGAATGGCACTCTCGCCGACTGGGACACCTTCGTTCACCAGCCGTACCGCGCCAGGATGACCGGTCTGTGGACGTACCCGCACGACAACATCCATATGACGCAGAAGGGGTATCGAATTCGCTCCCGCTTCTATGCCCGAGCCATCAACTGACCGCAGCCGGGTGTCATCCACGCTGCTCGAGCGGTTCGAGCTCGCCGACCGTTGCTGCCATGTCTGCCGAGCAAGGCAGCTACGGCCCGAGGTGATCGACCCCCTGCCCGTACGGCCGCGTCGGGTCCGCGCCCGCCTGACTGATCGATGCAGTGTCCCCATCGCTCGGCCTGCACCGTGACCGTTACTCGCTGGCAGCGTGAGCGGCGCAACGATCACCCGAGCTGGGCGTCGGCAGTGTCGAGTTGGCCCGCAGTTCGGGACGATGAGCGTCCGGAACGGCTGGCAGAGTCGACGGATGCCACTTACCTTCGCTGGAACCCTTGACCGCTCCGCGATGACTGGCGCCGTTGATCAGCTGACGGACTTGGTCCGGTCCGCGAGAGTCGGTGACTCCTGGGACCAGGAATCGGCGCTGCCGGGTATGACTGTCGGCGGTCTTACGCGTCACCTGGTCAGCCAGGCTGAGTGTGCCGTCGAGTTCCTTGTCACGCCCAGCCCGCCCGACGCCCAGGTGCTGACCCTGGTGGGGCACTACGACCACGTCGACTGGTTGACCGCGCCGGTCGATGCCGCCGAGAACACCTCGATCCGCGATGACTTCAATGAGATGGCCTTAGCCGGACACCGCGAGTCGGTCGAGGTGCTCGCCTGGTCACGCCAGCATCTGGCCCCGGCGATCGACGCGGCTGGACCGGTGACGTACGTGCCGTGGCAGGACTGCGCGTTGCCGACCGACGACTTCTTGGTGGTTCGGCTGATGGAGATCGTCGTGCATGCCGACGACCTGGCGTGCAGTGTCGGCATCGCCGCCCCGGCATTTGACGCGGAGGTGCTCGAGCCCGCGCTGGCTCTGCTCGCGGCGCTGGCGGCGCGGCGCCGTGGCCAGGACGCGGTGCTGCGCGCCCTGAGCCGCCATGAGCGCTCGGCCGGCTCCATCTCGGCACTCTGACCGCCGGCGATGATGCTGGTTCGTGAGCAAGCGACACCCAGCGGCCAGGACCTCCGACCCCTGGGCCAGTCAAGAGCCATCTCGCCCGTAGGACTGTCAACAGAGGCTGGGCTAGCCCGGCGGCGAAGTCCGGAGATCACTTACCGAAGCACAGGGATCCGGCCACGACAGCTGCTATCGCGACGCGCTCGACCACAACCGGCAGATCGAGCGGACGCGCAGTGAACCCGCGTCGTGCATCTGCGAAGCAATCCTGATGCATGACGCCGGCGCCCGGTGCGATTCTGGGTCGCATGACCGTGGTCCGTGAGCTGACTGCTGATGACTGGGCGATCTGGCGGGAAGTTCGACTCCGGTCGCTGCTCGACAGTCCCACCGCGTTCGGGTCGACGTACGAGCGCGAGCTGGAGTTCACCGAAGTTACCTGGCGCGAGCGTCTCGGTGATCCCGACGCCGTCTCCGTGCTGGCGTGGCAGGACGATGCACCGGTCGGGATCGGCGCCGGGTTCCAGGATCTCCCCGGCTATCTACACGTGGTGGCGATGTGGGTCGCTCCGCACGCGCGCGGGCGGGGCGTGGCGCACCTGACGCTGGACGCCTTGCGGAGCTGGGCCGAGCAACGGCGGCTGCTGCTGCACCTCGATGTGCAGAGCGCTAACCACGCAGCGCGCCGGGCCTACGAGACGTACGGGTTCCAGGCCACCGGCACGACACGTCCGCTGCGCGAGGGTTCGCCGGACATCACCGAGCGCATGGTCTTGGAAGCAGGCGCGATGAAGCCGGTGCTACGACGCCAGTGAGCCAGCGAAGATCTGCCAGGCCAGAGCCGACTTCGCAACCAGGCTGAGGACCAGGTACGCCTTCTCACCGAACGCGTAACTGCGCCACGGACCGACCTGCCTGTACTGCAGCCACTGGTTGAGCGCGAAGCTGTTGAAGAACAAGAAGAGCGACACGAAGATGCCGACGACGAAACCGGGGACCTCCTCGGCGGCCACCAGGTTATAGCCGATCGCCACCCACGGCGCGACGCCGGCTACGCAGCCGAACCAAAAGGGCTTCATCGTCACCGTCGAGCGTCCTGGCGGGTTGGCGGACTCCTGCAGCCAACCGAACAGGATCATGGCCACGTTGGCGCCGGCGATGCCGATGAGCGCCGAGATACCGTCGATGCCGCTGTACAGCGCGATCAGCACCACCATGACGGTCGCGCTGAACGAGTACTCGACCCACCGGAAGCGATTGATGCCGTTACGCAGATCGTTGTCGTAGGTGCGGCGGAGAACCGTCGCGGTGAGCAGGTGGTCGAGCGCCGCAAGCATGAGGAACAGTGCGACCGCGGCACCGATCGGCAGGTCGAACAGCGCTTCCGGCGCCGTGGGTTGCGTGCCGGGAGGTCCGGTCGGCAGCGACCGGGTTACCGTGACGGCGAAGCTCGTCGCCAGAACGATCACCGCCACGGCTTGGCCGAGGTGCAGCAGCGTGAGCGCCAGGTTCCAGCGGCGCAGGGACGAAAGCGTGCGCTCGTCGACGCCGATCGCGGTCACGTCCAGCTACCCATCGCTCCATCATGCCGCTGACCGGAGTGTCAGGCTCGTCGGACCAGCGGACTCGTCCACCCAGCACCAGCCATCGACGCGCTGCCGACCACGTGCAGCGGGACGTCGGCACAATGCTGAGGTGACAACCGATCAACTGGACCCTCTTGCCGCGGCGGTGCCTGCCTTCGACGCCGGTGACGTCGAACGCATCTTGGCTGAGGTCTGGGGTGTCAGTGGCGACCTGAGGCCACTGCACGGCGAGCGCGACCTCAACGTCCGGGTCTCCGACACCTCGGGTGTGACATACGTGCTCAAGGTGCAGAACCCAGCGGACTCCCCGGACGTCATCGATTTCCAGGTCGCCGCAGCGCGCCACATCCACGGCGTGGCACCTCAGCTGCGCATCTCTGATGTCATCCCCACCCGCTCCGGACGCGCCTGGACGACGGTCACCGACGCCCACGGCCGACGATGTCCCGTGAGGTTGCTGACCTTCCTCGAGGGTCACCACCCCGGGATCACCGACCTGGACGAGCGGGACGTGTACGCGTGGGGGCGCACGGCGGCGGCGCTCGGGCGGGCCCTGCGTGGCTTCGGCCACCCTGCAGCGGGCTATCCCATCGCCTGGGACATCAAGCGACTGCCGGAGATCAGGGACTGGGCCAACGCTATGGAGGAGGAGCATCGCGCTCCGGTACTCGACGTCATGGCTCGACATGAGGCGCGCGTGGCGCCCGCACTTCGCGGCCTGCGTGCCCAGGTGATTCACAACGACCTGAGCAAGGAGAACGTGCTTGTCGACGACCGACGTCGGATCACCGGGATCACCGACTTCGGCGACATGACGCACACGGCGCTCGTCTGCGACCTCGCCGTCGCCATCGCCGACGTCATCGACGGACGAGCCGACTGTCTGCACCTCGCGGAGTCCATGATCGCCGGCTATGCCTCGCTGACGCCGCTGGAGTCGGAGGAGGCCACGCTGTTGGCCGATCTGGTCGCCGGACGCTGCGCTGCGGCGCTGACCATCCCGGCGTGGCGCCGGCAGCAGCGTGAACTTCCGCCGCAGCCGCCCGACGGCGCTTGGGCGTTCCTGCGTGTGCTGCAAGCTGAGGGACTGGATCGTGTCGCGGCCCGCTGGGCCTCGGCGGCGGAGCGACCTGCCTACCGGCGGCGAGCCACCGACGAGCTCGCACGAGCTCGAGCTCGGACACTCGGCCCGCTACCGCTGAGCTATCAGCGCCCGGTCCACCTCGTCGCCGGAAGCGGGGTCGAGCTGTACGGCTCCGACGGTCGCACCTACCTCGACGCCTACAACAACGTACCGGTGCTCGGGCACTCCCACCCGGCCGTCACGGCGGCTGTGACAGCCCAGCTCCGGCGGCTCAACTCCAACAGCCGATACCTCCACGAGGCACCTGTCGAGCTCGCCGAACGGCTCCTTGCCACCATGCCCGGCCACCGGTTCGACCGGGTCCTGCTCGTAAACTCCGGCAGTGAGGCCAACGACCTGGCGTGGCGGATCGCATGTCACGCGACTG
>DASQMN010000227.1:0-2647 GCA_035645475.1 Nocardioidaceae bacterium | reverse complement strand
GACCTGGAGGCCGACATCGTGTTCGGTGCCGCCGTTTGCCTGCACCTGGACGCCTTGGCCGCAGGCGAGCTCCTCGCCACTTGGACTCATACCGAACAGGTCGACGCATGACGGTGGAGCCCCCTACCAGCGAGGCGGGGGCTCGCGAGGTCGAGGTGCGCCTGTGCCCGGCCGGGCCGATGCTCGTCCGTGGAGCCACGTCGGTGCGCGACGCTGACGGGGCGTCCCACCAGGTCGACCGGCCGGTGGTGGCGGTGTGCCGGTGCGGCAAGAGCGCACGCGCTCCCTGGTGCGACGGCACGCACAAGCTACTTCCACCGCATCTGCGCCCCACCTGACGCTGCGGACGCCACTGGTCGGGCACGGCAGGCCGACCTGCTTCGACGACCTGCCGTACCCGACCTCGAGTGCGCGCGTGCTCCCCGTCGGGGGTCAGCGCACGACGACCACGGGACAGTGCGCGTGGGCGACCAGATGCTGGCTGACCGAGCCGAGCAGCATCCCGGTGAACCCCTCCAGCCCTCGGGAGCCGACGACCAGCAGGTCGGCTCCCTGGGACCGCTCGATCAGCACCTTCGCGGGGCTACCTTCCTCGATCGAGGTCCGCACGTCCACCGCTGGTGTATGCGGCTCGAGGTCGGCGATGAAGTTGTCCAGCACCGCCAGAGCGGTCGTCTTGGGCTGATCCTGGTAGCCCTCGTCGGTCGTGTGCCCGTACGGGGGTGACATCGGCAGCGTCGGGCGTTTCCAGGTCGAGACCACGGTGAGGGCGGCCCCATGGTGACAAGCCTCGCCATAAGCCCACTGCAGAGCGGCCTTGCTGGTGTCGGACCCGTCCACACCCACGATGATGAGCTTGATGTCCTCCACGTCACACCTCCTGGTGTAGTGCCGACGTCTGGACCACGAGCACGTCGCAGTGGGCGTTGCGCACGACCTCCGCAGGCACCGAGCCGAGCACCTCGCCTTCCTGAGCCCCGAGGCCGCGGTTGCCCACGACAACGAGGCTCGCCGGGCTCCCCTCGGCTACTCGTAGCAGCGCCTCGGCCGGTCTGGCTGCTACGACGACCTGCTCGATGTCGCGGACTCGTTCGGAGTTCAGCTCCCGAATCGACTTCGACATGGCCGCCCGCGCCCCGTCCTGGCCGTACAGCAGCGTTCGTCCGTCGATCGGGTCGTGGTGGTCGAAGCTCGATCCCTGCTCGTAGGCAGCGACCACGATCACTCGCGCCTCAGCTGCGGCTGCCACCTCCTGCGCCCGAGCGACGGCGTACAGGGCAGACGGTGAGCCGTCGGACCCGACCACCACGCGGTCATAGACGGTGATCTCACGCCGCCCACCGAGTGGCATCACGCTGGAGTCCTCGTTGGCGGCCGGCGGGTTGACCCACAGCATCGCGAGAGCCGCGCAGCCGAGCAGCGCGCCGGCGAGGATCATCGCGTTGGTGCCCTTGCTGTCGAGCAGGTTCTCGAAGATCCAGCCGAAGGTGAGCGTCTGGATGAGCATCGGGACGACGATCATCATGTTCAAGATGCCCATGTAGACGCCGGTGCGCTCCCGGGGGACCATGCTCGCCACCATGAGGTACGGCACCCCGACCATGCTGGCCCAGCAGATCCCGAGTCCGATCATCGGCACCAGGGTCAGCAGCTGGCTGTCGATCGTGGACAACCACGCGAGCGAGAGGCCGGCCAGCGTGAGCGTGCCGGCGTGCACCTTCTTGCCGCCGTAACGGAGGCAGAGGGGCAGCAGGAAGAGGGCCGACAGCATGGTGACGAAGTTGTACGAACCGTTCATCATGCCGACCCAGCCGGCCGCCTCCTCGTAGTCAGGAGTGTCGGGGGCTGCGTTCCAGACCGACTCGGCGACGCTGACGCTGACGAACTGCCAGTAGATGAACATCGCGTACCACTGGAACAGGAACGCTAGGCCGATCTTGTGCATGCCGATCGGCATGATCTTCACGGCCTCGGCGATCTCCTTGACCGTGGCCGGGAGACCCTTCGACTGCGATCGGACGTGCGCCAGCTCCTCGTCGGTCGGCGTGACCTCGTTGGTCCGCATCATCGCCACGCCGACCGTGACGATGGCGCACACCGCGCCGAACCAGAAGACCACGAACACCCAGGTGGGGACCGATCCCTCGCCGCCGCCGGGGAGGACCTTCTGGAAGATGAACAGCGACACGTTCGCCAGCACGGCCCCGGCGCCGGTGAACATGCTCTGCAGCAGGAAGCCTTTGGGTATCTGGATCTTGCGCAGCCGGTCGGAGATCAACGCCCGGTAGGGCTCCATGGCGGTGTTGTTCCCCGCGTCCACCAGCCACAGGCAGAGAACCGCCATCCACAGCGCGGTGACCAGCGGGAAGAGGAACAAGATGATGATCATCACCACGCTGCCGCCGATGATGTACGGCCTGCGCCGCCCCCACTTCGGATGCCACGTCTTGTCGCTCATCGCGCCAATGAGCGGCTGGATCAGCAAGCCGGTGATCGGGCCGGCAATGTTGAGGATCGGCAGGTCGTGCGCCTCGGCCCCCAGGAACAGGAAGATCGGGTTCACCGCGCTCTGGGTGAGCCCGAAGCTGAACTGCACGCCGAAGAACCCGAGGTTCATCCAGGCGATGTTGCTGTTGGTCATCAGCGG
>DASQMN010000226.1:0-6221 GCA_035645475.1 Nocardioidaceae bacterium | reverse complement strand
TTGACCCGGATCGAGGACGAGCTGGACGCCATCCTCTGCGCGTACCTGGCCTGGCTCTGGCACCACCGCCCGGGCAGCCTGCAGGTCTACGGCTCGCTCGCGGACGGCTACATCGTCGCGCCGCCACCACCCTCACCGCGGCATCAGCGCAGCGGTGCCTAGGCGGCCAGCATCTCCAAGGCGCTCCGGAGGGCCTTCAGCCTGAAAGCGCCCAACTCACGCGCGAGCTCGTTCGGGCGCTAGGTCGAGGTCGCTCTGCGGGGCAATCGAGCCGCTGCAAAGATTACGCCTGCACTGTGATGTGCGCGTCCACGAATGTGGAACCCAGGGGGGACCAGGTAGTCGCTACGCGGTGCCTGCGCTGCTGCGGCGCGTTGGCCGTGACGCTCAGGCGCTCTCCCAGAGTCCGATCAGGTTGCCCTCGGTGTCGGTGAAGTAGCCGGCGAAACCCATGTCCCCGACGGGCATCTTCTCGGTCGCCGTCTTCCCGCCGGCCGCCTCGACCTTGCGCAATGCCTCATCGACGCTGGGCACGTCGATGACGATGGTCGGTGCCTTGGCCGGGGACTCCGCGCTGCGTTCGAACATGCCCCCGTTGATGAAGCCCGGCTCGGTCGGGCCCCGCTCCGGGTCGTTCGGACCGGTCATGGCGATCGTGTAGCCCATGCCGGGCACAGGGTCGAGCTGCCAACCGAACGTGTCGCGGTAGAACGTGTGTGCCCGCTCGCCATCGTCGAACGGGATCTCGAAGTGCACCACCTTGCCGGACATGCTGCCTCCCTCGGGACTGGTGTGGACCTCAGTCAACTGCGGCTTGCGGACGGCGGTCAACGGGCGGAATACCGGACCACGTCGGCCCACCGGCCCCGCCTAGCCCTCGTCAGCGCCGCGTTGCCGCCTCTGGCGCAGCTCAGCGGTGTCCAGATCGAGTGCCCGTAACGGACAATGGTCCGAACGCGTGTGCTCAGAGGCTTGACTCCAGTGCGCATCCGGTCCGGCGAAGCCCCGAGCATGCGAGCCGAGGAGGCGCGTCGACGCACATGCTGCTGCCGGCTGAGCAGATCCGCGACCAGGCGCTGGAAATCCTGCGGACGCAGCGCGACTGGCTCCGTCTTCACGGGATTGCCGGCAACCTCAAGCTCATCGGCGGAAGCAGCGTGCCTGGCGCACTCACCAAGGGCGACGTCGACCTTCACCTCACCGTCCCGGCCGAGGGGTTCGCGAGCACGCTGGCCGAGCTCGCGCGGTCGTTGCCGGTGGTCTACCCGGAGATCTGGTGTCCAACGCTGGCCACATTCTCAGTCTCCGCGGCCCTTCCGACCGGACTGGCGGTCACGCCCCTCGGGTCCGAGCACGACGTCCGCTTCACCCGTACCTGGCACCTGCTGGCTACCGATCCAGTCCTGCTGGCCGAGTACTGCGCGTTGAAGATCGCACATGACGGCGAGCCGGAGTACGAGCAGGAGAAGTCCGCCTTCTTCGACCGGCTCGTCGAGCTGTGGCCACCTGACACCGCAGGCGGATAGGGCCTGGTGAGTCAGAGCGGTCACGTCCGGCGACAGGTTGTACCCGACGACAGCCGCGGGTAGCTGGGCAGAATCGGCGCATGCTTCTGTCGCCATTCGGCGTGCACGCCGAGTGGCGCTCGACCGGTATTGAGTACGCCGTCATGCTCGAGTCGACGGCTTCCGCCGAAGCCCTAGCCCGACTCGCCGCGGTGGTCGACGAGCTTGCCGAAGTGCCCCGAGCCATCCGCGCCGGCGCACCGGTTGACCGGCTGCGCGAGCCCTAACGCCGTGCGAGTCAGCGGGTACCGTCTGGACATGGAGCGGACGACGCGGTGGCTCACTCGGGCCGCGGGAGTTGCCTCCGGAGTGATCGTTCTGGCCGTGCTCACTGCAGGTGTGGGTGGCCGCGATGTTGGAACGGCGGTCGCTCTTCCGGACCGGCTGGCTGGGTACTCATACCTGACTGGGGATGTTTCCAACTCACCTCCCGGCCGGGCGTTGGCGCTGTACCAGCACGGGTTCGGGGTCGAGTTGGGGGACTTCCCGCAGGCAGTGGTTTTGGCGGCTGACGATGACGTGTACCGGCGTCTGGATGCGGCCGAGGACCGCTCGGGTCCAGAGAGCCAAGGAGATCCCGGTCCCGGGCGGTTGTCTCCGGATGGCCGGTGGGTGGCGCTGGGCGACCATGACATGTCCGAGGCGAGCCTTGATCTTGTCGACTTGAGCACCGGCGACGTGGTTGAGCACGAGTTGCCGGAGGCGCGCAGCGTGCTGCCTGTCGCGTGGTCTGCCGATGGCAGCCAGATCGCGTACGTGTCCACGGACCAGCCGACGAACCCGTACTCGCCAGCGTCTCCAATCGGTGACCTGTTCGTATTGGACTTGGATTCGGGGGACGCGAAGCCGGTGCCGGGAGGCGAGGGGGCGTGGAGGGCGGCCTTTTCACCGGACGGCCGCGAGCTTGCGGTGCAGCAGTATGAGGGCAGCGAGGGTCTTGCGATTGCCGACCTGGCTTCCTCGACTGTTCGTGCTCTTCCGCACGGAGTCACCCTGACTAGCTCGAACGCCTGGTCCCCTGACGGGCGTCTGCTCGCAGTGGCGGGAAGGTCGTCGTCCATCGTTTTCTTGGACGTGGCCGGGTCGCGTGCGTCCACCCCGTTGCACCTGGACGTCGACCAGTCGATGGTGGGTTGGGTCGGCGAGCGTGAGGTGGTGCTCCTCGACATGTCCGATGACAACGTGACCCGACTCGTTGCACACCCTCTCGAGGGCGGGGAGAGCCGAGAGCTCACCCGCGTCGAGGGCACGGCGAGCTACGGAGTCATCCGTGTGCAGCTCGCCTCGGCGCTGCTGCCTGACCTTGAGACTCGGGAGGCGGGCGAGCCCGACCGCGGACCGCTGCCGGCACCCTTCCGTATCGCGGCAGCTGTGCTTGTCGGTCTGGCTGTCACAATCCTCGCTGGTCGGGTGACGCGCAGACACCCGAGTAGTTAGTCGCCACCCTGGCTGCGCGTAGCGGGCGAAGTCCGGGTGTGCCTCGGCCTCACCCAGGCAGATGGAGCCTATGCGCCTGCGCCAGCCGCCCAATCGAGTCCGGCTGCATCTCCAGCGCGTACTCGCTCGCCAGCTCCGCGACCGCCGCGAGATCGGGCGGCCCGCCACCGGCGAGCAGATCACCGAGCCGTTCGAAGTAACCCTCGAACCCTCCAGGGGTGATGATTTCGAGCAGCCGCGCCGGTTCGTCCGTGCCGTTCCAGAATGCATGCGGCACGTTGCGGGGCTTGAGTATCAAATCCCCGGGCTGCGCGGTGTGCGTCTCGCTGCCGAGCTCGACACCGATCTCGCCCTCGAGCACGTAAGTCCACTCGTCCTCGTTGCGGTGCGTGTGCACCGGTGAGCCGAGCGACCGAGGCGCCAGCGGGTGAATCACGACCGTGCACCGTCCGCCAGTGGCAGGCGCGCCCGCCAGCAGCACGGCACCGAGCGGTCCCTCGAGCAGGGTCCGTCCCTCGTGGACGACAGTTGCTGGGGCAGTCATCAGATGAGTCCTCTCTGCAAGGCAGCGATCGGTCAGAACGGCACCCGGACGGCCAGCAGCCCGTCGCCATGCGCACGTCCGGACACGACTCGGCAGAACTCGATCGCGTCCAGCTCGAGGTCAGGGCCCCCGGTCCCGGCTGACCAGCTGCCACCGGCGAGTCCCGTCAGCCGCAAGCTGTACGTCTGACCGTGCCGTGAGGCCCAGTCCCGGACGACGTCGTCGACAAGGACACCGTCGTGGTCGGCAGTGAGGTGCGGCTCCCGGCTGGTTGCCCGGGAGATGTCCACGCGGTGCATCCACGGGTCCCGCGTCAAGATGGTGTCCAACAGGTATCCGAACGTCCACGGCTCCATCGACCCGTCACCCACCGGCTGCATGCCCGGCATCGTGCGTCGGCGGATCAGCCCAGGAGTGCGGCGACGCGCTGTCGCCGCCTTGGGACCTAGCTGGGCGAAGCGGTCGACGAGCTGCTGGCGGGACAGGTCGCGGTTCTCATCGACCTGGACGGCGGTGAGGGCGTCGATGAACTCGCCGTCGCGCCGCGTCGCCGCCTTGGTCTGCCGCCGGCTGGTCCTCATGGAGGCGGCCATCTCCGTCATGCCGAGCATGTGGCCGGCCATCGCCCGCACGTCCCAGCCAGGGCACTCGGTGGGCTGGTCCCAGTCCGACGGGCTGAGGGCGTGCAGCAGGTCGACGCAGCGTTGGTACTCGGTGGCTGCCAGGCGCATGGCGTGCGCACGCTCCATGGCGGGACGTCGCGGGGTGACACGCGTGGAAGTGGTGTTGCTCATGGTCGGTCTCCTCTCGGGCCGGGCAGGCCCATCTCGTCGGCATACATGTCGATGGTTCGGTCGAGCAGCCGACGCCAACGGGTCCCTCCGGGGTCGTTGGCCCACTGCTGGTCCACCAGCCCAGCGATCAAGGCGGTGTAGAGGTCGGCCGCGTCTTCGTCCTGGATGTGGAAGTCACGCAGCAACGCGTGCAGGCGGGCTAGCACTCGTACCGCTGGCTGGTACGACTCCTCGGTCGGTTCGAAGCCGGGGATCGCACGCTGGTTCATCAGCTGGTAGCGGGGAAGGTCGGCGAGGCAGAAGTCGAAGAAGTGCCGAGCCACCTCACGCAGCGCGGCTCGCGGGTCCGCCGGCAGGCGTGGCTGGAAGGCGTCGATCCTCTCGTCGTACGCGGCCCACGCCTGGGCGTACATCGCGTCGTAGATCGCCAGCTTGGAGGGGAAGTGGTTGTAGAGCGACGGAGCCCGCATCCCGACTCGCTCGGCAACGTCTCGCAGCGTCAGCGAGGCCAGGCCCTTGTCCCTGGCCACGTCCCATGCCGCCGCGACGATCTCGTCTCGAGTCGCCTGCTTCTGGCGCTCGCGCCTAACATCGCTAGTCGAAACTAACATGATTAGCAGAGTGCCTGTCGACGGCGTCGACGTCAAGAGCCTGCAGGGAGCCGTTCCGGACGTGTAGGGCGAGGTCCGATTCGCCACCTCGACGTCTGGTGCGTGCTTTCGGCCGGGTCCATGCTGAGCAGAGAGGCGAGGAAGGCACCGCTTGCGGCGGGCAGGTGTGGGGAAGGCGCCGGTGCCTGGAGGAAGGCAGGTCACATGACTGTCATGGTTGTCGGTGCGAACGGGCAGCTCGGATCGGCGTGCACGCGGGCGTTGTTGGCGACAGGTCAGCGCGTTCGAGCCACCGTCCGCGATGTTGCCCGCTGTGCGGAGCTCCGAGCGCTAGGCGCAGAGGAGGTCCTTCTCGATGTGACCGACGCCGAGCAGAGGCGCCGGGCAGTGGGTGGCGTCGACGTCATCATCCTCAGTGCGAACGCTGTGGCCCCCCGAGCGGGGGACGACCCGGAGCTGTTCGACCGCGGGTTGGCGGATCTGGTCTCTGACGCGGTCGACGCGGGGGTCAGGCGGATAGTGATGCCGTCAGTGCCCACCTCGAGTGTTGACGACCGGGTGCAGCCGATGCAGGCCAAGCGGGACCTCGAGGAGTCGCTCCTCAACGGATCGGCTGAGGCCTGGGTGCTGAGGCTTCCGCCGTTCATGGAGTCCTGGTTCGCTCTCGTCGGGTCTTCGCTGCCGCTACGGGGCGAGCCGTACGCCACCATCGGACGACCGTCGCCGTTCCTGCAACGGTTCCGCGCGGTGACGGGGTCTCTTGTTGAAGACCGCGGAATCATGCTCGTGCCTGGCCCGGCGAGTCATCGCCACGCGTTCATCTCCGTCGTTGATGCGGCGCGAGCCTGCGTGGAGGCTGCCCTCGGTGACCGTCCGGCTCCCTCAGCGCCGATCGAGGTCGCCGGACCGGAGGTGCTGTCCTGGGCGCAGATCGCCGGGTTTTTCAGCGAGGTGCTGAACCGGCGGGTTCGGGTGGTCAGTACACCGGCGCCGGTGTACGCCACCGCTGCCAAGCTGCTGGCGCCGGTCGCGGCGGTGCCGTCGCGCACGATGGCCATGAACCACTTCATAGCCATCGCCGTGTCAGCTTGGACCGAGCCAGGAGGCGGTCTGCTCGACCCAGCGACAATGACGACCGCACGGAACTTCCTCCGCGCCAAGGCGGCGCTGGACCAGCGGCTGGAGGCAGTGCCCTGACTGCGGGGACGCCCGTCCTCGCCCGGTAGCGGTCAGGTGGTGACGGCCTCCGGCTTCTCCGCGGCGGTGCGCG
>DASQMN010000225.1:0-7716 GCA_035645475.1 Nocardioidaceae bacterium | reverse complement strand
TACCTCGACCCGCCGCGCAACGTGACGGCGTACGCCTCGGCACTGCGTAGCGCACACGTGCACGTCGCCGAGCACACCGAGTTCCTGGCCCTGGTTCGCGGACCGGGGGGCGAGGCCACCGGCGTGGTCACCTCGTCCGGCACCATCGCGACCGACCGGGTCGTGCTGACCGGTGGGCCCTCCCTGCGCGGCATCGCCGCCCGCGCCGGGGTACGGGTGCCGGTCGGTGGGGTGCGGCACCAGGTGGCGGTTACCGAGCCGCACGCCGAGCTGTCGCCGAACCGGCTGCCGATGGTGTTCGACGTGGCTGCCGGCATCTACTGGAGGCCCGAGGACGGCGGAATCCTGTTCGGGATGAGCAACCCGGCGGAGCCGCCCGGGCCGGCCCGCAACGTCGACTGGCCCTACCTGGCGAGGATGCGCGCCCGGCTGGCTGAGCTGGTGCCCGTGACGGCCGGTCTGGGGCTGCGCAAGGTGTGGGCGGCGACCATCGACTACACGCCCGACCACCTGCCGATCCTCGGTCCGGCACTCGACGTCGACGGCAGCGCCATCGGTGGCGTGACGGTCGCGGCCGCCGGTGGCCACGGCATGATGTGGGGCCCAGCCGTCTCCCGGATCGCCGCCGACCTGGCGCTGGAGGGACGCACGCGCCTGCTGGATGCGGCAGACCTCTCCGTCGACGATCTCGGGCTCGGTCGGTTCGACGAGCGCGGGCGGAGCCGGCTGGCCGCCGACCCCATCGCGCTCCCCTTCCCAGAGGACGCCGTCGCATGACCCGGCAGGCTCCAGAGGCGATGGCGCAACGGCGCTCGCGCGCTCTAGGGTCGCTCGCGTACGAGAACCGGCAGGAGGCCGCATGATCTCGACGACTCCCTTCCACGACCAGCTGAGCCAGCTGAACCGCACCGGTCTGTACGGCCACTGGTCCGGCTACCTATCCGCGGTCCGCTACGACAACTCGGCGAAGCACGAGTACTTCGCGGTCCGCAACGCCGCGGGCGTCTTCGACACCTCTCCGCTCTACAAGTACTGGATCCGCGGCCGCGACGCGGAGCGGTTCCTGAGCGGGGTGATGACCCGCGACGTGCGCCGCTGCCGGCCCGGGCGGGCGCAGTACACGATCTGGTGCGACGACCGCGGCTTCGTGCTCGAGGACGGCGTGCTGTTCCGGCACTCCGAGACCGAGTTCCTGCTCACGGCGGCCGAGCCCAATCTCGGGTACCTCAGCGACCTGGTCGGACGTCTCGACGTCACCATCGAGGACGTCACCTCGGCCTACGGCATGCTCGCCGTGCAGGGTCCTCGCTCCCGCGTGGTTCTGGCCACCCTGGCGCCCGAGATCGAGAGCCTGCCCTTCTTCGGCCTGGTCGAGACCAAGATCGCCGGCGCGCCGGTCACGGTCTCCCGCACCGGATACACCGGCGACCTGGGGTATGAGGTGCGGGTGGCGGCCGCTGACGCCCCGGCTGTGCTGGACGCCGTCCTGGAGACCGGCGCCGCTCACGGCGTCATCCCGTTCGGCGAGCAGGCGCTGCTGATGCTGCGGATCGAGGCAGGACTCGTGCTCATCAACGTGGAGTTCTCCTCCAGCCGGCTGGCGTTCACCGACCACGACCGGGTGACGCCCAGCGAGCTGGGCATGGGCTGGATGCTGCGCGGCATCGAGGACGACGACCGTCCGTTCCTCGGCCGGGCGGCCATCCGGCGCGAGCTCGCCGAGAAGTCGTCGCGGTGGGCGAGTGTCGGGCTGCTGGTGGACTGGCGCGAGTACGACGCGGCACATCGCGACGCGGGCCTGATCCCGCCCAAGGACGAGACCCCGCTGGACTACGAGTCCATGCTCTACGACGACGCCGGCCAGCGGGTCGGATACGCCACCAGCCTCATGTACTCCCCCGTGCTGCAGCGCCATATCGCGATGGCTCGGGTACACCCGAACCTCGGCGCCGTGGGCACCCGCGTCCAGCTGGAGCTGACGATCAACCACGAATACCACACCGTCGGAGCCGACGTCGCCCGACTTCCCCTGTTCAACCCCGAGCGAAAGACTGCGTGACCAGATGACCGGCAGGGTAAGCCCCACCAGCAAGGAGTACGACGCCATCGTCGTCGGCGCAGGCCACAACGGCCTGACCAACGCCGCCTACCTGGCCAAGTCTGGTCTGCGCACGCTCGTGCTGGAGCGCCGGCACCTGGTGGGTGGAGCGGCGATCACCGAGGAGCTGCACCCCGGCTTCAGCTTCACCACCTTCTCGTACGCGCTCAGCCTGCTGCGCCCCGACATCATCCACGAGCTGGACCTGGTCAGGCACGGCTTCATGCCGATCCTGATGCCGTCGTCGTTCGCGCCGATGGAGAACGGCGACTACCTGCTGCTGGGGCAGGACCGCGACGAGAACATCAAGGAGATCATGCGGCACTCGCCGCACGACGCCGACGCGATGGACCGCTACGAGCACGACGTGGACCGCATCATCCAGGTGATCAAGCCGCTGGTCGACAAGGTGCCGCCGAACATCTTCGGCAAGTCACCCGAAGATTTGGAGGCGACCGCCGAGCTGGTGTCGCACCTGCGTGGCGTCGACGCCAAGGTCGTGCACGACATGGTGCGCATGCTGACCGGCAGCGCCGCGGACTTCCTCGACGACTACTTCGAGAGCGACATCCTCAAGGGCTACATCGCATCGTCGGGCATCATCGGCACCAAGGTCGGGCCGATGTCGCAGGGCTCGGGCCTCGTGCTCCTCTACCACTCTATGGGCGAGCACGACGGGCACTTCGGGTCGTGGGCGTTCCACAAGGGAGGCAACGGAGGATTCACCCAGGTGCTGGCGCGGGCGGCGGAGGCCTTCGGGGCGGAGATCGTCCTGGAGGCGCCGGTCGAAGCGGTGCTCACCGACGGTGGCCGCACCACCGGGGTGGCGCTGGCGGACGGCACGGAGGTGTACGCGCCGGTGGTGGTGAGTGCGCTGGACCCGAGGCGTACGTTCCTCGAGCTGGTCGAGCCGCGTGAGCTGCCCAGCGACCTGGTCGACAACATCAACCGGTTCCGGTTCCAGGGCACCTCGGCGAAGGTGAACTTCGCTCTCGACGGGCTCCCGAAGTACCCGGCTCTGGGCGACCGGTCCGACCAGTACCGCGGCTTCATCAACATGGGGCCGTCCCTGGAGTACCTCGAGCGGGCGTTCGACGACGCGAAGTACGGCTGGTACAGCCAGCGCCCCTACATCGACGGCGCGATCCAGTCGGTGGTCGATCCCGACATGGCGCCTCCCGGCAAGCACGTGATGAGCTGCTTCATCCAGTACGCGCCGTACCACCTGAAGGGCAGCGACTGGGACACTGAGCGGGAGGGCTTCGCCGACACCGTGCAGGCGACGCTCGAGTCGTTCTTCCCGGGCTTCGGGGACCTGGTGCTGCACCGCGAGATCGTCACGCCGCTCGACATCGAGCGCGTCGTCGGGCTCAGCGAGGGCAACATCTTCGCCGGTGAGTTCTTCGCACCGCAGATGTACTTCTTCCGGCCGGCGCCGGGCTGGAGCCAGTACCGGACTCCGATCGACGGCTACTACCAGTGCGGCTCCGGCACCCACCCGGGTGGCTGCGTGATGGGCGGGCCGGGCAGGTTGGCCAGCCAGCAGATCCTGGGCGACCTCAAGCGCTGACGGCGCGGTCGCGCGGTACGCGGCGCGGCGCCTACGTCGACTAGGTGGTGTTGGCATCGTTGGTCGCGGGCAGGATGCGCAGTACCTCCGGCGGCAGCCCGATGCAGACTTCGTCGTCACGCTCCGGCTGGCGCCGTCGTGACTCGCTCGGCCCGGACACGATCAGCCGGCCGCCGTCGGCCAGGCGTACGACCGTCTGGGTCACCGCCCCGAGGTAGACGACCCGCTCGACGCGTCCCGGCACGGAGGGGACTCCTTCGGTGCCGTCCACGAAGGACAGCCGCTCCGGCCGCACGACCAGGCTGGCGACGCCGGGTGGGCACGTGGACGTGCTGGCGCTGAGCACCCGGCCGGCCAAGCGGAAGGGCGTGGAGCCGTCTGCGCCGCCGCCCGGCAGCACCTCGACGTCGACCACGTTGGCCGCCCCCAGGAAGTCGGCGACGTACGCGCTGCTCGGCCGCGAGTACACCTCGTGCGGGGTGCCCACCTGCTCGACGCGGCCGGCGGCCATGACCGCCAGACGGTCCGACATGGTCAGCGCTTCTTCTTGGTCGTGCGTCACGTACACGAAGGTGATGCCGATTCGTTCCTGCAGTGACTTGAGCTCGACCTGCAGCTGCTTGCGCAACCGCGCGTCCAGGGCTCCCAGTGGTTCGTCGAGCAGCAGCACGCGGGGTCCGAGCACGAGGGCGCGCGCCAGCGCCACACGTTGGCGCTGTCCACCGGAGAGCTGGCGCGGGCGGCGGTCGGCGTACGCCTCCATCTGCACCAGCCCGAGCGCCTCGTCGACGCGTCGCTTGATCTCGGGTCGGGACGCCTTGGTGTATCGGAGCCCGAACCCGACGTTCTCGCGTACGGAGGCGAACGGGAACAGCGCATAGTCCTGGAAGACCGTGTTCACCGGACGGCGGTGCGGCGCGACGTCGTCCAGCACGGAGCCGTCCAGCACCACGTGTCCGCTGCTGGGGCGCTCGAAGCCCGCGATCATGCGCAGCGTCGTGGTCTTGCCGCAGCCCGACGGACCCAGCAGCGAGAAGAACTCACCGGCCTCGATGTCGAGGTCGATGCCACGCACAGCGGCGTGGCCGTCGTAATCCTTGGCCAGACCTTCCAGCCGCAGCACGCCCGTTGCCAATGTGTACCTCCACTGTGACGCCGCGGCTCTTGCCAAAGGGCTGACTGACCGTTCAGTCTAAAGCGACCCGTCGCCCGGAGGACATCCCGTGCCTGCGGCAGGACGGACGAAGGAGAGCCGATGGAGCCACGCCGTCCCCTGCCGCGCCTGAGCCGACGAACCTTCCTGTCCAGCGCGGCTCTCGGCATGGCCGCCGGCTCACCCCTGTTGTCCGCCTGTGCCCGCGACTCCGCCACCAGCAACGGCGGAGACGGCGCCAGCACCAAAGCACTGCAGATCGCCAGCCCGGACAATCCCGTCACGTGGCCGATCAGCGACGACAACCCCATGATCGAGTCCGGACTCGAACCCGAACGCAACGCCAAGCTCATCGTCTACAACTACCCCGACTACCTCGCACCGCGGGTGATCAACAGCTTCGAGGAGAAGTACGCCCGCTACGGCGTCAAGGTCGAGGTCACGACGTTCAACGACTACCAGGAGGCGCTGGCCAAGATCCGGTCCGGGACGGCTCCGTACGACGTCTTCCTACCGAGCTACGACGCCATCGCCAAGCTCGTCACGGCCGGGCTGATCCGACCGCTCAACCATGACTACCTCCCGCACATCAAGGACGTCTGGCCCGAGTTCCAGGACCCCTTCTACGACGGCGAATGGCGCTACACCGTGCCGTACAACGTCTACACGACCGGTATCGGCTGGCGTACCGACCGGGTGAAGGAGGACATCGCCGCACGCGAGAACCCCTGGGACGTCTTCTGGGACAAGCAGTACGCCAGCCGGCTGTCGGTCATCGATGACTACCGCGAGACGATCAGCATGGCGATGCTGCGGGCCGGTCACACCGACATCAACACCGGTGACCCGGAGATCCTGCAGCAGGTCAGCCAAGACCTCACCGAGCTCAGCGAAGCGACCAAGCCCAAGGTGACGATCACCCAGTACACCGACCTCCCCGAGGGCCGCCTGGACCTGGTGCACGCCTGGAACGGTGACGTCATCACCGGGCCGTTCTACCTGCCTTCGGGCGAGAGCGCGTCGGTGCTGCGTTACTGGTACCCCGAGGACGGCCGTGGCGTGGTCAACAACGACCTGATGACGGTGGCGAGCGGCGGAAAGAACCCGGTCCTGGCACACCTGTTCCTCGACCACGTGCTCACCGCCGACGTCGCGCTCGACAACTTCGCCTGGGTCGGCTACCAGCCGCCGCAGGTCGGGCTGACACCGGAGAAGATGGTCGACGGAGGATTTGTGCCCGAGGCGCTCACCACCGCCATCGTCCGGCCGGAGAACTTCCGTACCGGCTACCGCCTCCTCGAGCTCCCGCCAGAGGTCGACTCCCAGTGGCAGCAGGTGTGGCAGCAGTTCAAGGCCGGCGGCTGAGGTGTCGCGAGGGGGGCTGCCCTCCGGGCGCGTGACCCAGCTCGGGGAGCGGCTCTTCGGCATGGTCCTGGCGCTGCCGGGGACCTTGTGGTTGGCGTTCTTCTTCCTGATCCCCGCCTACGTCGTGCTGGCCATCGCCTTCGGCACGATCGACCCGCTCTTCCGCTCCCCCATCCCGGCGTGGAGCCCGGTCGACTGGCGGTTCGAGCAGTTCCAGTTCGTGTTCAGCCGGATCACCGGCGCGGACGGCTACTTCGGCCCCCCGCTGCTGCGCACCGTCGTCTACGTCGGCCTCGCCATGGTGGGCTGCCTCGTCATCGCCTTCCCGGTGGCCTACTTCGTGGCCCGGCACGCAGGCCGCCGGCGCGGACTGCTGCTGGCGCTGCTGCTGGCGCCGTTCTGGATCAGCTACATGATGCGGATGCTGGCGTGGGTCAACCTGCTCGAGCGCGACGGGCTGGTGAATCGCGTGCTGAGCTTCGGCGGCGTCTTCGACGTAGAGGTGGCGTGGCTGGCCGGGCGCCCGTCCACGGTCGTTCTCGGGCTCATCTACGGCTATGTGCCGTACATGATTCTTCCGCTGTACGCGGCCCTGGACCGCATCGACACCAACCTGCTCGAGGCCGCACGCGACCTCGGCGCCGGCAAGTTCGACGTCTTCCGTCGAGTCATCGTGCCGATGAGCGTGCCGGGGGTTGCAGCGGGACTCGTGCTCGTGGGGCTTCCCATGACCGGCGACTACTTCACCAACGACCTGCTCTCGGCATCGCCTCGCACGTCCATGGTCGGCAACCTGCTGAACCAGGCCATCATTGCTCCCGGACAGGCGGGCCAGGCGGCGGCACTGGTGGTGCTGCTGGTGGTCATCTTGCTGGTCCCGATGGTGTTGTACGTGCGTAGCACCACCCGCGGCGCTGACGTGCGGTCATGACATCCACTCGCAGCGAGGACCCGCCGCCGTCAGCGGTCCGCCCGGCACGGCGCGGGCCGTGGCGGCCGCCGTACGTGCTCGCTGTCGTCACCGGGCTCTACCTCCTGTGGTCGCTGTTGCCGGTGCTGATGGCGATGCTGTTCTCCTTCAACAGCGGACGCTCCCGAAGCTCGTGGCAGGGCTTCTCGCTGCGCTGGTACACCGGCGACCCGGATCTGTCGGTGTGGCACGACGCCGCCCTGCGCTCGACGCTCACCCACACGGTCCTGCTCGCTGTGCTTGTGACGGTGATCGTCGTGCCGCTGGGAGTCGCCTTCGCCCTCGGGCTTGACCGCTGGCACGGGCGGCTGCCGCGGGCGGCCAACATCACCATGCTGATGTCGTTCGTGATACCGGAGATCATCCTCGCGGTGGGCCTGCTGTTCATGATCACCCAGCTGACGACCCCCTTCGGGCTGGGAACGACGGGCCAGGTCATCGGCCTGGTGACGTACCAGCTGTCGTACCCGGTGGTCATCGTGCGGGCACGCCTGCTGACCATCGGCGCCCAGTACGAGGAGGCAGCGCGCGACCTGGGCGCGACTGCGTACGGCGCGATC
>DASQMN010000224.1:0-2599 GCA_035645475.1 Nocardioidaceae bacterium | reverse complement strand
GCGGAGCGCCAACGTGGCTGCTTCGGCGGCCCGGCGGGAACTGAACAGGCCGAGCGAGCGACCGCCGGCCGCGGCGACCAGATCGGTGAGCTCCTTCAGCGTGGCCTCGGCAGCCCCATCGCGTCCAGGCGGCGGGAGGTGCCTGGCGACGTAGAGGATCGCCTGGCGGGCGTAGTCAAACGGCGAGCCGACGTCGAGCGCCCGCCAGCTGATGACGTCGGTGTCCGGTGGGCTGCCGGTGTCGCCAGCGCCGGTGCCACCCTCACCGGTGTCACCGGTGTCACCGGTGTCACCGGTGTCGTCCCGGCTGCCCGGTGGCCCCTCGAGCCGCTCCCCCGGTCGCAGCCCCAGCGAGACCGCCACCGGGTCGAAGCCGCCGCCGAGCTTGAGCGTGGCGCTGGTCAGCACCACCGTCTTGCGGGCGAACAACCGGTCGCGCAACGTGGGCGCCACGTCCAGCGGCGCGACGCGCAGCTCGTTGCCGCCGCGGGAGGCCTCGCGTTCGGCGACCCAGCGCACGTCGTGCTCGGAGCCCGAGGACAGTCGCTCGGCCACCTGCCGCACCTCGTCCAGCATCCCCTTGGCCTGCTGCTTCACCGCATCCCCGTCGCCGGGCGTACCCGCCTGCTCCCGCGCGACGGACGAGAAGCACCGGCGCGCCTGCTCGCGTACCAGCAGCAACGCCGCTTCGAGGTCCTGGGGTACGACATCCATGCGGCCGGGTGGCACGTCGCGGATGGCGTCGCGCAGCGCGTCGGAGGCGTCGACGAGATCATCGGCGAGAGCCGGGTCTTGCAGCACCGAGCGGCACCGGCGTGCGGCACGTTCGACCGCCGCCGGCGACAGCTCGTCGGTCGAGGCCTGCGTGACCCGGGCGGTGAGCTCGTGTGCCTCGTCGACGACCACGGCGTCGTACTCGGGCAGCATCGGCACGCCGTCGATGGCGTCGATCGCGAGCAGGGCGTGGTTGGTGACGACGAGGGAGGCGTTCATCGCCTCGTCGCGGGCGCGTTCGGCGAAGCACTCGACGGCGAACGGGCACCGCTGTGCCCCGAGGCACTCCCGTGCACTGACGGAGACCTGGGCCCATGCGCGGTCGACGTGGGTCGGCGCGGAATCGCGGTCACCGGCGCGTTGTGCCTCGGACTCGGCTTCGGCCCATCGGCGCAGCGCGAGCACCTCCTCGCCGAGCGAGCCGGCGGGCACTTCGACGAGCGTCCCCTGGTCGTCGGGGGCACCCTCGCGTACCCGGTGCAGGCAGGCGTAGTTCGACCGCCCCTTGAGCACCGCGTACGTCGGCTCCTGGCCGAGCTCGGCTCGTACGCCTTTCACGAGTGCAGGGAGGTCGCGCTCCACCAGCTGGTGCTGCAGCGCCAGGGTCGCGGTGGCCACCACGACCCGGCGGGGATGCAGCAGGCTCGGCACGAGGTAGCCGAGTGACTTGCCAGTGCCGGTGCCGGCCTGCACGAGCAGGTGCTGATGGCCCTGCAGCGCGAGTGCGACGGCTTCCGCCATCTCGACCTGGCCCGGGCGTTCGACGCCGTCGATGGCAGCCACCGCGGCACGCAGCACTGACTCGACGGTCGGCAGGCTGGCGACGTCGGGCACGCCCACACGCTACCGAGCGGGAGGCGCTATCCAGCCGACGTTGTGCACAGCCAGGCGCGGCGTGCCCAGTGCTCTCACCGCGGCGAGTGCGGGTCAGGCCGGGGTCGTCGCGTACGGAGCCAGGGCCGCGGCCAAGTCGGCGTTGACCCGAGCCACCACACGGGTGCCCTCGCCGATGTGCTCGGACTCCAGGACCTCGCCACGCTCATGCAGCTTGCTGATGAGGTCGCCGCGCTCGTACGGCACCAGCACCGACACCTCGACGTCGGGGTGCGGCAGGTCGGCCTCCAGGGCGGCGAGCACGTCGTCGATACCGGCGCCGGTACGCGCGGAGCAGACGACAGCGTGCGGCTCACGAGCGAGCAGCCGGGACACCACCATCGGGTCGGCGGCGTCGGTCTTGTTGATGACGACGAGCTCGGGCACCGAGTCGGCACCGATCTCGGCGAGCACCTCGCGCACGGCCGCCAGCTGGCCCTCCGGGTCGAGGTGTGAGCCGTCCACCACGTGCAGGATCAGGTCAGACTCCGCGACCTCCTCGAGCGTGGAGCGGAAAGCCTCGACCAATTGGTGCGGCAGGTGGCGGACGAAGCCGACCGTGTCACTGAGGGTGTAGACGCGCCCGTCGGCCGTGGTGGTGCGGCGCGTGGTCGGGTCGAGGGTGGCGAACAGCGCGTCTTCGACGAGCACGCCAGCGTCGGTCAGCCGGTTGAGCAACGACGACTTGCCGGCGTTGGTGTAGCCGGCGATGGACACCGACGGCACCGCGTTGCGGCGGCGACCGGACTTCTTGGTCTCGCGCGCGGTCGACATCGACTCAAGCTCGCGGCGCAGCTTGGCCATCTTGGTGGTGATGCGCCGCCGGTCCGTCTCGAGCTTGGTCTCACCAGGCCCACGGCCACCAATGCCGCCACCTTGCACACCGACGCGTCCACCGGCCTGGCGGGAGAGGTTGCCGCCCCACCCGCGCAGGCGGGAGGTCAGATACTGC
>DASQMN010000223.1:0-8188 GCA_035645475.1 Nocardioidaceae bacterium | reverse complement strand
GGTACGGAGTCCGCCCGGTTGAGAAACCACCGCTCGTTTGAGAGCACTCCGGCGACCAGCCCGACGACCCGTCCGTGCCGTAGTGACAACCCCGGGACGGCCTTCGGGCGGCGCGCCGGTCGCGGACGGAGCAGCGGCGCGATGGCGGTCAGGTGCCCACGTCAGCCTCGGAGAGCGGATGCGCGCCGAGCCTCAGTTCTGGTAGGTGGTGCGGCCCACCGGGGCTGCCACGGTCGTGTCGTCAAGGAAGCAGTAGGCCCAGGAGTCGCCGGCTTCCGCTGACGCGACGAGCGGGTGGCCCAGCGAGCGGTGATGGGCGCGAGCGTGCCGGCCGGGCGAGGAGTCGCAGCAGCCAACATGACCGCAGCCCAGGCACAGGCGCAGATGCACCCATGACGATCCCGTCCGTAGGCACTCGGCGCATCCCGCCGTCTGCGGCAGGACCGCATGGGAGTCCTCCCCGTGAGTGCAGCCCGACTCAGCGGGCCAGCGGAAAGCCGTCAGTCGCGTTGTGTCCACAGTCGTCGAAACGGCCGCCGGATCCGGTGCCCTATCGCCCAGGGTGTGGAGGACCGTGGACGCCAGGTGTTGGCGAGCCATCTGGCTCGGGTCCACGACGTGCGCCACGCCGGCATCGCCGAGACGCTCGAGGTCCGGCTCGCCGCGGGGGCGAACCAGCACTGGGGCCGTCGACACGGCGCGCACGCTTTCGGCGATTCGGTTGGTCTGTTCCGGATCGTCCTCCGCGATGACCACGAGGCGAGCGTCCGCAATGCCGGCCTCACTGAGCACGTGGGACCGTGTCGAGTCGCCGCGCACCACGTCTACGCCGGCGCGTTCTGCCGCCTGAGCCCCACTCGGGTTGAGGGTCGTCATCACGACGCCGTGTCCCGCGGTGAGCAGCTCGTCGGCCAGGGCGAGTGAGTCCTCGCCCCATCCGAGGATCACGACATGGCCGCGGCTGTTCGGCCCACCGGTGGGCGCCGGCGCGCCATTCTGCGACGCGGTATCGCCGCCTGCCCCTCCCGTGGACTGTCGGGACGTGGCGATCCGGTCAGCCGTCCAGGCCAGTGCCGGGGTGAGCACCATGAGAAGAACGGTGGTTGAGAGAAATACCTGCTCGCCGTCCGGACCGAACCCCGCGGGGCCGAGTCCGGCATCCTGCCCGACCGTCAACAGCACGAAGGAGAACTCGCCCACCTGCCCCAGGAGGAGGCCGGTTGCGACTGCCCGGCGCCACCCCACCCGCAGTGGCAGCAGAGCCAGAGTCGTGCTCGCCACCTTCAGCGCCACCACCACAACCGCCGCGGCAAGAACCGTGGGGAGGTTCGTCCAGAGGACCTCCAGGTCGAGCAGCATGCCCACAGAAACGAAGAACACGGCGGAGAAGACGACCTGTAGGGGCAGCACCTCGGAGAGTGCATGGGTGCTGTGCCGACTCTCGCTCACCACCAGTCCCGCGAGGAAAGCGCCGAGGGAGACGCTGATGCCGGTCATTGCGGTGAGATAGGCCGTACCGAAACAGATTGCTATGACAGCGAGGAGGAAGACCTCCGGGCTACACGTGGCCGCCACCCATTCCAGGATCCGCGGCATCAGGCGGCGGGCAACCAGGAGCACCGCGACAACCACGAGCACCGCCAGACCCAGCGCCCTCACGATGCTCGTGGGATCCGTAGCGCCGGACTCTGCGAGAAGAGGGATCACCAGCACCATCGCCACCACAGCGAGGTCCTGCATGATCAGCACGGCGAGCGCGAGTCGGCCCCGGACCGTGGCCGAGGCGTGGGCGTCGGAGAGGACCTTGACCACGATGGCGGTCGAGGAGAGAGCGATCAGGAACCCCGTGAACAAGCCGGCGCGCCATCCTGACCCCGTGGCCACCGCGATGCCGAGCACGGCCCCTGTCGTCAAGGCCACCTGCGCCCCGCCTCCGGCCACTATCCAGCGCCAGACTGCGGCAAGCCGCTCGAGTGAGAACTCGATGCCGATGGTGAACAGCAGCAGAATGACGCCGACCTCAGCGGCCGCCTCGACCGAGGACGTTGATGCCACCAATCCGAGCTGTGCGGGGCCGATCAGGACGCCGGCGAGGAGGAATCCGACGATGGGGACCACGCGAAGCCGCACGCACAGGTAGCCGACCGCGGCGGCGGCCACCACCAACACCGCGGTGGGACCCAGATAGGCGGGGATCTCCGTGCCAGCCGCGAGGGTCATGTCGGGCATCGCGTCTGTCAGCTCCTCGTTGGTTCGGCGCGAGGCGGTGCACCCGGCCTCCTGCCATGGGCACGCTCGTCCGTGTTGGGAAAACGGGGGTTGGGCAGCCGCGTGGAACAGATCTGCGGTCAATGGACCATGCTGCAGCATCGTTACGTGAGAGGGGCGCGGTCGCGGGTGTCGCTGGACGAGGCTGGGACGGCGGCGCGGACGATCAGGGGCACCTTGTCCTGGTAGCTGTGTGACGTCGGCGCCCTGGGGGCGGGTGAAGGCGCGGCTGGCTAGGTGATCTCATCTCCGGCCGCCGGCACGCGTCGCCAGGATGGCTAGGACTGCGGCTGCGGTAGTGAGGTGCAGCGCGGCGGTCCAGGCGACTACTTGACCGGTCGCTTGCGGGTACTGGTCGCTGCCCAGCAGCGACAGCGGGCCACCGAGCGAGGCCAAGGCACCGACGGTGACAAGCACCCTGAACACCGTCTGGGGCCTTCTGGTGCGGCGCCTGAGCACCGCGAGCAACACGCCGCTGGCGGTGACTGCCAGAACGGTGGTCACGGTGACCGACGTCAGCGTCAACGGGTCGTAGCCGTCGGCGATGTCGAGCACGGCAACGCCGGTGGCGGCAACCACGACATTGACGACGAGCGCGACCACTGCGGTCTCCGCGGTCGCTCGGGCTACTGGTACGTCGTGGTTATCGGTCGCGGCGGTCGAGGTCTGTGTGTAAGGCACTGTCATGTCGGTCTCCTTCGTGAGGTGATCAGCGAGCACGCTTGAGCTCGCTGAAGGTCGGAACGGCTGACACGAGGATCAGGGCGTCGAGCAGGCGCTCGGCGTCGCGAGCGTCCGGTGGCGCGGTGACGACGGGGCCGAAGTAGCCGGGGCCATCGCCTATCGCGATCACCGGACTGCCGGACTCGGTGCCGACTCGTTGCTGACCCTTGGCGTGGCTGTCACGGACCACCGCGTCGTAAGCCCTGTCGTCGCGCGCTGCGGCGAGCTCTCGGGGCAGACCTGCGGCGTCCAGCGCCGCCTCCACGTCGTTGTCATCGAGCTGGTGGCCCTGCTCGTGGATCGTGGTGCCGACCGCGTCGTACAGCCGCCCCACGGCGAACGAGCCGCCTTCGGCTCGAGCCGCGGCGAGAAGCCGGACCAGACGCCACGACTCAGCCAATCGCTCGCGGAAGGCCGCCGGAATCTCACGGTGCTCGTTGAGCACAACCAGGCTCATGACATGCCAGTCGATGTCGAGGCCCCGCACGGCGGCGACTGAACGCAGCCACCGCGATGTGCGCCATGTCCACGGGCACCCGGGATCAATCCAGAACGAGATTGTCGTCACTGTCCTCCCCCTCTCGGGTCATGCAATGTTGTATGCGCATGCATTATTCCACGGGAGTTGGGGTGCGGTGGCTGCTGCGCCAGCTGCACGCATCGATGACGGCGTCGACCGGCGCTGACCGCACCGGACCGCTGTGCATGTCGTGCGGTGTCAGGCCTCCGTAGGGTCGCGCCGGCACCGGCGCAGCACGTCGAGCATCACCGCCGCCTCGCGATCGTCCATCCGGTCAGCCCACAGCTCGCGCACCTGTCGCGACTGCACGGCGCGGGCCGCACGCAGACGCGTCCGGCCGAGCTGTGTCAGCGTGAGGTCGACGGCGCGCTTGTCACGATCAGACGCGGCGCGTGACACCAAGCCCGCGTCCACAAGACGGGCGACGAGCCGTGACAGCGCGCTCTGGCTCAACAGCACACGCTGCTCGAGCTGACGCATCGTGGTGGGCCCGCCGGCGGACGAGACATGAGCGAGCACGTCATACCACTGCAGCGGTATACCAGTCTGGGCGCGCAGCGTGGTGTCCATCTGTCCCACGAGGTCGGCGTGCGCGCGCAGAAACGCTCCCCAGGCGCGCATGGCGTCAGGTATCGCCTCGCCACCTCCCGCCGGCCCAGACATGTGCGACAGATTATCCCCCTCAAGGAATATGCGTGCGCATGCATTCGTTGAAAGGACAAGCAGGGCCGACGGCTGCGAGCGTTCAGCCCGCAAGGCGCGGTCCCAGCGCCACCGCAGCGCCCGCCCTCACCTCAACCCCCTTACCAACGAAGGAGCACGACATGACACACATCCAGGTGATACTCGGCTCGACGCGGCAGGGCCGCTTCGGGGACAAGGTCGCCGGCTGGTTCATGCAACACGCCGCCGCGCATCCCGACCTCGACGTTGAGCTGGTCGACCTGGCCGACTGGCCGCTGCCGTTCTTCGACTCTCCGGTGCCGCCCGCGATGCAAGAACCTCAAGACCCCCAGGCCATCGCCTGGGCGGACAAGATCAGTGACGGCGACGCCTACGTCC
Source organism: Nocardioidaceae bacterium (assembly GCA_035645475.1). Classification (GTDB taxonomy): domain Bacteria; phylum Actinomycetota; class Actinomycetes; order Propionibacteriales; family Nocardioidaceae; genus DASQMN01. Next base: position 3,615 of record DASQMN010000223.1, on the reverse strand, counting down.
TCGTGACGCCGGAGTACAACCACGGCTACCCCGCAGTTCTCAAGAATGCGCTGGACCACGCCGTGCGCCCGTGGCGCCACAAGCCCGTCGGCTTCGTCGGATACGGCGGACCCGGCGCCGGTATCCGCGCCGTCGAGCAGCTGCGACAAGTCGTCATTGAGCTCGAGATGATCCCGCTGCGTCACCAGGTCACCATCCCGAACGTCTATCAGGCATTCGACAGCGACGGCACCCTCAAGAACCCGACCGGACCGGACCGCCAAGCCGAAGCAGTCCTCGACGAGATTGCAGCCTGGTCGCGCTCGCTGAACAGCATGCGGACCACCGTTGCGTAGCGGTCACCGGCGTAGGGAATCCACTGCGTCCAAAGGCGACTCTGTCGGCTCACATGCAGATTCAGGACAGGTCTGTTTCACCCGGCCTCACTGACCGCACTCCGGGCAGATCAGCGGTCGATTGCGAAGAACAGCACCTGGGTCTTCTGGCTGTCACTGAAGTTGTCGTCGCTGATGAGCACTAGCGATCGCCGCCCGTCCGGCAGCACGGGTCCGAACTCCAGACCCTCGACGTTGTCCAGTGTGATACCGAGCGTGGCGAGGTCGAGGACGAGTGTCTTGTCGGCCTCCCGCACCGTCCGACCGGTGAGGCTGTCGTACCTGGACACGTCCTGCGCCCCGGCGAGATCGACTCGATAGATCCGGATGCTGTTGCCGACCCCTTCGGAGAAGGACCGCTCCAACGCCAGCAGCGAGCGGTTGCCGACCGGCAGGAGGTCGACCAGGCCGTTGGTGGCGAAGCCGCTCGCGGGCTGCGGCGCCGCGACGACCGGGTCGGTGCGGTAGACGTACTGGCTCTTCAGTCGGGTGTGCTTGATGTCGTACTGCAGCAGACGCGACGGGCTGCCCGCGTCCAAGGTGGCGAGTGGCCCGTCCTGAATCAGCGCATTCTCGGTGCCGGTGAACAGGGTGCGCCCATTGGGGGTGATGCCGGCGCTCTCGAACGCGAGGTTGTTGCGGATACCGCTGCTGGCGTCGGCGGTGGGCAGGAACGGCGTGGGCACAGGGAAGTTGTCGACCTGCCGCCCGGTCAGCGTGAACTCGCGGACGAAGGGGTCGATGAGCGTGCCGGCGTCGCCCTCGGAGGTGATGAGCAGGCGCCGTTCACGAGTGAGCGCTATGTCCTCGGGGTCGATGGTTCCTGCCGGGAACGTTGAGCCGTCCGGGCGCCGCAGGAACGTGACGTCGATGACCGTGACGTCATCTGTCGAGAGGCGACCGTCGGCGACGTCTAGCCTCAAGGTGTAGAACCGCGCCGGGGCGAATCCGCTGCGGTCATCGGATATGGCGTAGAACACCCCGCGATGTTCGTCGTAGGTGAGGCCGGACAGCCCACCGACGAGGGTGTCGGCGTACGAGGTGCCCTTCTGGATCACCGCCTCGCCGCGAAAGTCGAGCGCCAGGTCACGACCGTTCCCAGTCACCGGCGGCGCACCGACACCCGACAGGGCGGGCGTGGCAGCGGCCACCGATACCGCGGCGGGCATGGGTACGGAAACTGCGAGCACGGCAACGACCGTGGCGAGGCGAGGCAGCATCAAGAGCACTCCGTGCAGAGGTGGTTGGGATAGGGCCCACACTCTGCGAAGGACGGGGGGCCCAAGCAAGCGCCGGACGCCTCAGATCGACGATGTTCGCTTGGTGTTGCGCCAAGACCCCCCGGCCGTTCCTCCCGCGGAGTAGGTCCCCACTTCGGCGTCCGCTGCCGGACTGGCTCAGGGGCTCAGATGCGACACGAGGGTCCAAATTGCTTCGGCGTTCGCCTCATCGAGCTCGAAGAAGCCGAAACGAATGCGCGAGACGGGCAGGTGCTCGCGGATCTCCTCGAGTGGAAGTGGCTCGATCTCGCGGAGGTCTGCCGCGAGACGGAATCCGTCGGCGATCAGATCACTTGGCTCGGGCTCGTCTCCGGTGACTTCTCCGACGATGGTCACGGCTCGCAGCGGAGCACCGTCAGGGTAGGTGGTCGTCGGTGAGTAGATGAGGACGCGGTCACCCGGCGACATCCGGGCCAGGGGCGACCGCTTGCCGTGGTTGGCCATGATGAAGCCGCCATGCACGCCGCGCCTCGCATGGTCGCGCGAAGCCACGATCACCCAGTGCCGTCGAGTCGCCACCGCCGGAACGTAGTGCACTCCACCGACAGAGGTCGGCGATGGCGGAGCAGATATCGCGACACGCATCGCATCGGCTGACGGCTCCTCTCGGCGGCGTCCAGCGCCTACCGCGCCGCTCTCCCATGGACGAGAAGCGCTCGCGAGACAAAACGCGGTATCGCGACCGCCCCGGTCAGTGTCGCCACGCCCACTACCACCAGCACGGGCCACGGCGACTGCTGCGGCCACTCATGGTTCGCTAGCTGAGCCAGCCCTGCAGTGATGACTCCGACCCAAGACCAGGCCATGAACGTCCCGTGTGCCGCGACGCTGGGGCGGGACTGTCCCCGACGACGGACCGACAGCCAACCGAGCGTCGTCGTCACAAGGCTGACGAGGGCGAGTACGTGGAAAGGACCCGGGCGGCCCGTGATGTCGTAGATGAACAGCGCGGGGACGGCGACGGCGAGCATCACGGCCACGTACAGACGCCCGAGCCCGACGTGCCAGGAATCGCCCTTACGGCGCGCGAGCACGACAAGGCCGAGAGCAAGAGCAATGCTCGCAGCAACGACATGAGCTGTTCCGAGGTCCACGGAACCCCCGTGACAATCAGCAGGCGAGATTCGACGCGGACGGTACGCCCGCCGGGCCGAGGCTAATCCGGAGTGGGCTCGTACGCGGTCGTTTAGGCGCTCGCTGCCCCACTCAACTCGAACGGCCGCCCGTTACGGCGGATGGCCCGTCCCTGGTCGCGCTAGCCGGTCCTCGGGCTAGTGCAGCATGCTGGCAAGCATGGGCTACGAGCGCGTCTGGGAGCGCCTCATCGAGTACCTCGATGACTTGGGTGGCGCCCGCGAGGTGCCCGGTGGCATAGAGGTCACCGTCGGGAAACCGCCGGGTCGCACGCGAACGGTCGAAGTGGTGGTGAGCCCACAGGACTGGGACGGGTTCATCAGCACCCTGTACGGAGACGGTGACCCCGCAGTGACGACGATCAAAGAGAAGGTGTTGTCCGTGCCGGAAGGAGTTCCGTACTTGGTCTACGACAGGATCTGCGACTGGGAACCATCCGCGGCACGGGAGTTGCCTGCCGACGACTTCGACCCCGAGATGCGGGGTGAGTGGCTGGTGAAGGATGACGCTGGGAATGTGATCGACCGTTTCGGCGACCGGCACGAGCCGAAGTAGGTCACCACAACGACCGTGAGACCTGGGCAGACCTCCGTCTCAGCCGAATGATCGGCCGCTCCGAACAGGCCCTTGACGTTATGGACCGTTTCCTCGCTGCGGTCGAGGTCAGCCTCGGCTGAACTGGACGGGTTGGACGCACGTCTTGCCGGCATTGAGGAGCACCTGCGACGGCGCGCCATTGAAGACGACACTCGCGCACGATGAGCCCATAGGCCAGCGCTCCGCGCCGTGGGGGCAGGCGACGGCCACGTCGCCCTTCGACCGCAAAC
>DASQMN010000222.1:0-6525 GCA_035645475.1 Nocardioidaceae bacterium | reverse complement strand
GACGTTGCAGCTCGGGCGGGTCTACGACGCGGCCTGCGAGTCGATGCTCGATCGGCACCCCCGGGTGGCCGAGGACTTCATCATCCCGGTGGTCGCCGAGTGCGACGACTCCTTCCTCAACGACGCCCGGCGAATGCAGGTCGAGCGCCATGACGTCGACGCCGCCTGGGAGGCCGCACTGCGCTCGCGCAGCACGGGGAGCCCACCGGCGGAGGGGGCCGTCGGATCCGGCACGGGAATGTCCTGCCTCGGGTTCAAGGGCGGCATCGGTAGCGCGTCGAGAGTCACGCCGCAGGGCCACACGGTCGCCGTGCTGCTGATGACCAACTTCGGGCAGCGCTCACGACTGACGGTGGACGGTGTGCCCGTCGGCCGCCTGCTCGGGCCGGCCGACGCCCCCGACAGTGACCGGCCCCCCGCCGGATCGTGCATCGGTGTCGTGGTGACCGACGCACCGACCGACGGTGCGGGCTGCGCCCGGCTCGCGCGGCGGGTCGGACTGGGTCTGGCGCGGACCGGGTCGGTGGCACAGCACGGCAGTGGCGAGATCTTCCTCGCCACGAGCACAGCCATGCGGGTGAACCGGGACGGCCGGCACGACGGTGCGTCCCCGGTCAGTGGACGTGCCCTGGACCCGCTGTTCGAAGCGGTCGTGGACGCGACGGAGGAGGCGGTCCTCAACTCCATGCTGGCGGCGCCGACGGTGGTCGGCAGGGACGGTCACACCAGTCAGGGCCTCGACCCCGACGCCGTCGTCGCACTCCTGCGCGCGCATGGCCGGCTCTAGCGACGCAGCCGCGTCGTCGGGCCACACCGGCTTGCGGCGTGAGGTCAGCATCCAGATGCCGGACGGCGCCCGGCTCGCGGCCACCTTGTGGCTGCCGGCGCACGGACGACAGCCCTGCCTGCTGGAGGCACTGCCGTACCGGAAGGACGACCTGACCTCGTCCGCCGAGACGTACGTCCGGCTACGCGATGAGTTCGGGTACGCCGTCTGTCGGCTGGATCTGCGTGGCACCGGCTCCTCGACCGGTAACGCGACCGACGAGTACCCACCCACCGAGCGGGACGACCTGTCGGCCGTTATCGCCTGGCTGGCCGACCAGGACTGGTGCGACGGCAGCATCGGCATGTGGGGCACCTCCTACTCGGGGTTCAACTCGCTGCAGGTCGCCTGCGAGCGGCCACCGGCGCTCAAAGCCATCTGCGCGATCTACGCGAGCGACGACCGCTGGACCGATGACGTGCACTGGCGAGGCGGCGCCCTGCGGTTGGTGGACACCGTGGACTACTGCCACTACATGACGCCGATGAACGCTCTGCCGCCGGTGCCCGCCGTTTGGGGCGAGGACTGGCGTGAGGAGTGGCGACGGCGCGTCGACACCTACGAGCCCTGGTTGCTGACCTGGCTGGGGGAGCGCACCGACGGCACCTACTGGCGACAGGGCTCGGTGCGCCAGCCGCCGGGAGAGCCGGGATACGAGCGCATCAGCTGTCCGACGATGCTGGTCGCCGGATGGGCCGACGGCTACCGCAACAACACCTTCCGGACCGTCGCGGCCCTCCGCGACGCCGGAGTGCCGCATCGGCTGCTGGCCGGCCCCTGGGCGCATGCCTCGCCCGAGACGGCGATCCCGGGGCCGCGCATCGACCTGGTCCCCGAGATGGTCGCGTGGTGGGACCGGTGGCTGCGTGGACGCGACAACGGCGTCGACACCGATGTGTGCACGATCTTCGTTCGGTCATCGACCCGGCCGCAGCCTGACCTGGAGATGCACGCCGGTGCGTGGGTGCGCGAACAGTGGCCGAGTCCGCGAGTCGCGACGCAGGGCCGCGAGCTCGACGGTCGGCTGCCGTACCCCGTGCGCGCCGACGTCGGTACGGCGGCGTGGATCGACTGTGCCGGACACCTGCCGTGGGGGCTGTCCGATGACCAGCGGCTCGACGACGCGGCGGCACTGACCTGGACCTGGGACGCGGAGGGTGTGCAGCTGCTCGGACACCCGGCCGTACGTCTGCGGTTGTCGGCCGACGTGCCCGCTGCATCGGTCTCGGTCAAGCTGTGCGACGTGTTCCCGGACGGCACGTCAGCGCTGGTGACTCGCGGCACGCTCGCTCTCGAGGCGGATGACCCCGGCGTGGAGCGCACGGTCGACGTAACGCTGGACGCCTGCGCCTATGCGTTCGCCGCGGGGCAGCGACTGCGGCTCAGCGTGGCCGGCGCGGACTGGCCGAACACCGTCGCCCCTCCTCGCCCGGTCACCTTGACCGTCCATGGTGGAGACCTCGAGCTCCCGGTGTGGTCGGGCGACACCCCGTACGAGCCTCCAGTACTGACCTCGGGATCGGAACGCTCCGGAGAGGACCCGGGCTCGGCGCACTGGCGGGTCGAGCGCGACGTCCTGGCACGCACCACCGCATGTGTCATCGACCACGGCACGAGCTACGCCGTGCCGTACGACGGACGGGCCACCGAGCACTACGCCGGGAGGGTCGAGGTCGACACGCGCACGTTCGAGCAGAGCGCCCACGCCGACGTCAGCTACGAGCTGGCCTGGCCGGGCATCTCCGTGTCCACCCGATCGACACTCGACCTGACGGTCGGCCCCGACAGCTATGCCGTGGAGATCTGGCTGCAGGCCAAGGACGGCGACCAGGTGCTCGGCGAGCGACGGTGGAGCCGTCGGCTGCCGCGATGACGGCTGTCGCCGGCCGATCCAGCCGTGTGCAGCGACGGCTGCTCGAAGCGACGAGGTGAGGATGGCAAGGCGGCGGGTCGAGGTGCGTCGAGACGAGATTCTGGCCGCAACCATCAGCGAGCTCGAGTCCCGGGGGCTGGCTCAGACGCGCGTGTCGGACGTTGCCTCAGCGCTCGGGATCAGTCCCGGGTTGATCTTCTACCACTTCGCCACGAAGGACGCTCTGCTGGTCGCCGCCTTCGAGCGTGCGGTCAACCAGGACCTGGCGCTGCTTGAGGTCGCCGTTCGCCGCGGCACGGACGCGACCGACCGGCTGCGCCGGGTACTCGCGGTGTACGGGCCTACCGGAGCTGCCTTCGGCTGGCGCTTGTGGATCGATGCTTGGGCGCTGGCACTGCGCAACGCCGCGATCCGTACGACACTGCGCCGCCTCGACGACCGCTGGCGGCTGACGCTGGTGGATGTCGTCGAGTCCGGCGTCAACGACGGTGTCTTCACCTGCGAGGACCCCGTTGCGTCGGTGAGCCGGGTCAGTGCCCTGCTGGACGGGCTCGCGGTGGCGTCGCTGTCGTACCGCAACATCACGCGCACACAGCTGCGTACCTGGGTGCGGGAGGCGATGGCGCGCGAGCTGGGACTCGATCCAGGCGTCCTGCGTTGATCCCGGCGCGGCTTGTCACACCAGCCAGCTGGGGACGTAGCCGGGTTGGGTCAGGCCGGGGCGGTCCAGTCGGAACGGGGTCAGGTCGACGTTGCTGTTGCCCCGCATCGCCACGTCGGCGAGCACGCGTCCGAAGGTCGGGGCGAACTTGAACCCATGTGCCGCCCCGAGGCCGACCGTTACGGACTCATGACCTGGGACCGGCCCCAGGACGAAGTCGCGGTCCGGTGTCAGGGTGTAGAGGCAGCGGACCGAGCGCTGCGCTGGGCCGGAGCCCGGCAGCGTCGCTGCCATGTGCGCGCTCAGGCGTTCCTGCATCTCGGCGTCCGGTTCCGTGCCGAGGCCACGGGCGCGGGCCGCGGGGTCGATGACCGGGCCGCCGCAGTCCTGTGCGGCCTTGACGGTCGCGTCGCCGTAGCAGGGAAAGCCGTAGAAGCAGGGGTCGTCCATCCAGATCCACAGCGGCAGGCATCCCACGGCGAACGGCTCGGGGTTCGTCGGCTGGAAGTACGTCACCTGCTCGAGAGTCGTGGTGAGCGGCAGCTGGAGCCCGAGCCCGGCGAGCACTTCGTTGGTCCAGGCGTCCGCGCACACCACCAGACGACGGCACCGGTAGGCCCGGCCGCCGGCCACGACCTCGATGCCCTGAGTCCCGCGGTCCTCGACGGACTCGACCGGTGACCGGTCGCGCAGCAGCGCGCCGTGCTCGCGGGCACGGGACTGCAGGACGCGCACTCCCCTGGCTGCGGGCACGATGGCTGAGCGCTCCTGGTGGACGGCCACCGTTCCCTCGGGCAGGGACAGCTGGGGCCAGCGCTCGTGGACGTCCTGTCGGGTCAGCTCGTCGAACGGCACACCACAGCCAGCCATCGACGACGTGTAGTCGGCCATCGGTATCGCGCCGTCGGGAGGGAAGAGGTCCAGGCCGCCGGTGGGAGTCACCAGCTCTTCGCCGCTGTCCTCCTCCAGATCCGCCCAGTCGTCGTAGGCAGCGAAGGTCATCGCGACGTAGCCGGGCGTGTGGTAGCTGTGCCGCAGGATGCGGCTGCTGTCGTGCGACGCCCCCTGGGTGTGCCCCAACCTGAAGCGCTCGAGCCCGAGCACCCGCTCACCGCGGCGTGCCAACTGGTAGGCGGTGGCGCTGCCCAGCGCGCCGAGGCCGACCACGACGTACTCCCATTGCTCAGCCATGCTCACCGAGCCGGGGCAGCAGCCAGCGGCGGATGTCCAGGCTCCAGTCCTCCATCGGCGCGAACCAGCCCTGGGTGTAGGCGCGCGAGGACATGCCACGCTGCACCGACTCGCACACCGCCCAGTCCTGCCGGTTGACGAGGTCCCACAGCTCGCCGGCGTCGTCGGCATCGAAGCCGGGGCCGGCCACCTCGTCGGCGTCGAAGAGCAGGTCGCACTCGACCCTGGTAGAACCCGCTTCCAGGGGCCACAGCGTGAAGGCCGCGACATGGTCGGCGGCGCAGGACAGAAGCAGATTGGGGTAGAGCAGCTCGCCCTTGTGGCGAACTCGTTCGTCGGGGTCCAGATCGGGAAACGGGACGCGGGTGCTGGTGCCGGTCATCGTGAAGGTCCAGGCGCCCTCGCGGTGCGGCACCCCTGCGTCCCAGTCGACGTCGCCGCCCCCACCTCGGAAGGAGGGGACCAAGCGGCTGAGCTCGGGATGCACCGGTCCGCAGTGGTAGCACTCGTTGTAGTTCTCGGCCACGACCTTCCAGTTAGCGGCGACGTCGTAGCTGAAGCGACGGCCCCGCACCAGCGATGCCAACGGGTACCTGGACAGCCGCCCGGCGATGTCGCCGGTCGAGTCGGCGAGCGGAGAGGCCTCCTCGGGAGTCAGGTGCACGAAGACGAACCCGCCCCAGCTGTCGACTCCGACCGGAGCGAGCGAGAACGCGTCGAGCATGAATCCCTCGACGTCCTCGGTGTGCGGCGCCTTGACCAGCCGACCATCCAGGCCGTAGGTCCACGAGTGGTACGGGCATCGCAGCGACCGTGCTGCACACGGTGCTGGGGGAGGCGAGCCAGGCGTCACGGGCACCAGCTGGGAGCCCCGGTGCCGGCAGACGTTGTAGGCGCCGTGCAGCCGACCGTCGCCGGCACGGGTGAGCAGGAGGGACTCACCCAGCACCTCGACGACCGCCAGCCTGAAGGGTCCGGCCAGGCCCAGCTCGTCGACGCGCCCGGCGCAGAACCAGCTCCTGCGGAGCACCGTCTCCCGCTCACGAAGCCAGTGCTCGACGCCGACGTACATCTCCTTGGGAAGGGCGGGCTGCAAGCCGCGCGCCGTTCGTGACGCGGCCACCGCGTGGTCCGGTTCTGCGGCCATCGTGCCTCCCGCTTGCTGGTGCGGACCCCCGCGTTACTGACTGGTGAGTCAGTTCACCAGCCTCTCACGGCCACGCAGGCGAATGGAAGACGCGGTGCTCAGGAGCCGCGGGCTCCCGCCGGCGGATAGAGGTGGCACGCGGCGGCGTGCGGGCCATGGCTGGGGAGCACCTCGAGCGGCACCGCTCGACAGGCCTCGGCGATGCCGGCGGCATCGGCGGTGCCGTCGGAGTAAGCGGGACAGCGGGGATGGAACCGGCAGCCGGACGGGATGGCCGTGGGGTCGGGTGTCTCGCCGGTGAGGACGACCGCCGCCAGCTGGCGCATCTCGGGGACGACCGACAGCAACGCTCGGGTGTAAGGATGCTTGGGCGCGTTGAGCACCTCCTCGGTGCTCCCGGCCTCGACCACGCGACCCAGGTACATGACCACGATGCGGTCGGCGATGTTCCAGGCCAGCCCGAGGTCGTGGGTCACCACCAGCAAGGACAGCTCGAGCTTGTCGCGCAGATGCAGGAGCAGCGCCAGGATCTCGCCCCGCACCGAGGCGTCCAGGCTGCTGACCGGCTCGTCGGCGACGATCACCCGCGGCTCCAGCGCCAGCGCGCCGGCGATGACCACTCGCTGCAGCTGCCCACCGGACAGCTCGTGCGGATAGCGCAGCAGGAAGCGCTCCGGAGGGCGCAGCCCGGCGTGGCTCAGGGCACGGGCCACGCGGCCCGGCTCGTCGTCCATGCGATGCACCCGCGGGCCTTCGGCAACGGCTTCGTACACCGTGTGGCGGGGGTTCAGCGCGCCGCTCGGATCCTGGAGCACCAGCTGGACATC
>DASQMN010000221.1:0-5294 GCA_035645475.1 Nocardioidaceae bacterium | reverse complement strand
TACCGAGGCGGCTTCTTCGCCGTCGCGGCATGCACTGCCCTGCTGGTCGCCGCGGTGGCCCATCCGGCAGGGCTGCTCGGACGCGCTCTGGGCAGCCAGCCACTGCGCTACCTGGGGGAGCGCTCGTACGGGATCTACCTGTGGCACTGGCCGCTCGCGTTGCTCACCCGCCCGGGCGTGGAGCTTCCCATCGACGGGTGGGCCTCCGTAGCGCTGCGGCTGGCGCTCATCCTGGCCGCTGCCGAGCTCTCCTACCGCTATGTGGAGCGGCCGATCCGCACCGGCGACTTCAGCGAGCTGACGCGATGGCTCCGATCGCCCCGGTCGTACCCGGCGATGCTCAAAGCCAAAGCGGTGGAGGGGGCGGTCGGTGCGACCTTGGCGCTCACCACGATCGGTGTGGTGCTGGTGACCTCGGCAGCGTCGAGTGGGTCACCCAGTGGCGACGCGGCCTTCGTACAGCCGGCACCCGGCCCGGTGACCCAGCAGGGGAGGTCCCCGTCCGAGGAGGCGCTGCGGGGTCAGGATGCCGACCCGAGCACGATCTCGGTCTTCGGTGACTCCGTGGTGTACGGCGCGAGCTACCAGCTCAAGGCTGCGGGCGCGACGGTGTCCGCGGCCGAAGCCCGCACCTTTGCTGAGGTGCTGGCGGAGATCGCAGCGGCTGAGGCGAGCGGCACGCTCGGGGAGACGGTGGTCGTGCACGCCGGCAACAACGGCCCGGTCGAGAAGGAGGCACTCGTCGAGGCGCTGGACACCCTGGTCGACCATCAGGTTCATCTCGTGACCTTGCAGGTGCCGCGAACCTGGGAGACCTACAACAACAACCTGTTCGCCCGCGCCGCCGAGAAGTACCCGAACGTGACGCTGCTCGACTGGCACGACAAGGTGTCCAGTCATGCGTCATGGCTCTACGCGGACCAGACGCACCTGACAGCCGAGGCCGGCCGGCAGCGCTATGCCAAGTGGCTGCTTGCCAACGTGCGGCGCTGACGGCCGGGCGCCGCCACAGCTGAGTCGGTCGTCGATCAGCCTCCGACGAGCCGCAGCACCTCGGTCACCACGTCGTCCAGCGGCGCGGTGGTGCGAACCTCATGGCTGGCCACCCGGCGTAGCAGGGGCTCGATGATCTCGACGTCGTCAAGGAAGCGAGCGAGCTCCGACGGCGCCTTGCCGTACGGGTTGTCCGCTCGGGTCGCCAGGCGCTGCAGCATGATGTCGAAGGGCGCACTCAGCAGCACGATGTGGTCGAAGCGGGAGTGGAACTGTGCCTGGTTCTCCTCGCACCCGGCGATGAACAGGGCGTCGGTGTCCTCGGTGTCCAGGAGCTTCTGGATGGCGTCTGGCCGCCACTGCTGTCGGCCATCGGGGAGAGGCTCGACCCACCCGTCGTCGGTGTCGACAGCCTTGTACCCACGCGCGACGAGCTCGCGTACGACGCTCGACTTGCCGGTGCCGGACATGCCCGTCAGCAGGATGCGCTTCATGGGTCGAGCGGTCAGGCCGGCCGGCTCACGCCACGCCAGTCAGGGCGTAGTCGATCTCGTCGCTGCCGGCCACGACCTCGAACGTCTTGCCGGCGAGCCCGTCGCGGTCCAGCACCGCCAGGAGCACGAGCGCGACGTCGGCCCGAGCGATGCTTCCCCGCTCGACGCTCTTGCCGGCCGTGACCTGCCCGGTGGAGCTGTCGTCGGTGAGCTGGCCCGGCCGGACGATCGTCACATCGAGGTCGCGCGCCGTCACCGCCTCGTCGGCCTGGCCCTTGGCCCAGCTGTAGACCTCGAAGACGTCGTCAGAGTCCGGCGACCCTGTACCCGCGCCCATGGACGACACCATCACGTATCGACGGACACCTGCGGCGACGGCCGCGTCGGCGAGGAGGATCGCCGCGTCGCGATCAACCGTGAGCTTGCGCTCCTTGCCGCTACCGGGTCCACCGCCGGCCGCGAACACCACGGCGTCGGCACCTGCGACGACGCGTTGGACGTCAGAGACGGATGCTCGCTCCAGGTCGAGGACCACCGCTTCGGCCCCGATGCTCTCCAGGTCAGCCGTATGGTCGGGGTTGCGGACGATGCCGACCGGCTCGTCCCCACGCGCAGCCAGCAGCATCTCCAGCTGTCGAGCGATCTGGCCGTGGCCTCCGGCGACGACGACGCGCATGTCCTGCCTCCAACGAAGACGATGATGGCTCCACGGTGTCATGCGCGCAGCCTTCCGGCTGACCGAGGTCCGAGGCTGCATCACCGGTCAGTTGACCCGCAGCCGGCTCGTGGTGGCCTCGTCGAGGCTGCTCGCGTAGAACCGGTCCAGCACGGCGGTGAAGACGCTGTCGCTGTGCTCGACCGAGGCGAACAGAGTCATGGACGACTTCAGCTTCTGCGCATCCACCGCGCCGAGTACCTCGACCGGATCGGTCGCCTGCGACTCGATGAGAGCGCGCGCGCAGGCAACGAGCCGAGAACCGAGCACCGGATGGTCGAGGTACGCCTGTGCTTCGACTGGACCGGAGATGGCGTAGCGCTGGGCCATCGCGCTGCGGCCGAGGCCGGTCAGCTGGGGAAAGACGAACCACATCCAGTGGCCGCGCTTACGACCCTTCCTCAGCTCGACGAGCGCCGAGTCGTACGTCCCAGCGGCGTCCTGGGCGTCCAAGAACCTTTGCAGGTGGAAGTCGACCATGCGGCCCACTGTGCCCGTGACAGCGTTGACAGTCACGCAAGCGCCCAGCCGCTGCCGTCCCACTGCCCACGGTGCGCAATGCTTGCTGAAATGACGGAGCGCAACGTCCTCGGCGACGAACTGGAACCCTGTGGCACCGACCCACTGACCGGCTTCTACCGGGACGGCTGCTGCAGTACCGGTCCGCAGGATCTCGGCAGCCACACCATCTGTGCCGTCGTCACGGCCGAGTTCTTGGACCACCAGCGCAGCATCGGCAACGACCTGTCGACGCCGATGCCTCAGTACCGCTTCCCAGGGCTCGTACCGGGCGACCGCTGGTGCGTCACGGCGATGAACTGGGCGCGGGCCTTCAACGACGGCGTGGCCGCCCCGGTCGTGCTCGCCTCCACCAACGAGGCGGTGCTGAGAGTCGTGCCGCTGGCGGCGCTTCAGCAGAACGCCATCGATGTCCCGGTCGACCCGAGCTCACTCGAGCCGTAGATGGACTACGAGTTCAGCGGGGAGATCTGGCCCTGGAAGGGCCCTGCACCCTGGTACTTCGTCACGGTGCCGGAGCAGGAGAGCCTCGACCTGCACGAGACGTCGACGTCGGTGAGCTATGGCTGGGGAATGATCCCGGTGACCGTCCGGATCGGTGCCACCGAATGGACGACCTCGCTGTTCCCCAAGGACGACCGCTACCTCGTTCCGTTGAAGGCAGCCGTGCGCAGAGCCGAGAAGCTGGAAGAAGGCGACAGGGTGACCGTGCGGCTGACCGTCGTCGCCTGACTCGCATCGCGGTGCGACCGCAGGACGTCGTCGCTGGGGTCCTTCGTGCCATCGTGCAACCCCGTCGCGGGTATATGTATCGACATTCGGGTGGCTCGGACCGCGCGAATGTCGATAGATCGGTTCGTGCGGGCGGCGGGCCTGACGCGCGACCGTTGATCGCCGCGACTCAGGTGCCGCAGAAGGTCCGGTACGTGGCCCCGAAGTCCTCCGGGGCGCCGGCGGCGTAGCGCTCGAGCCCCGGGCGCTCCTCGAAGGGGGCGATCACGACCTCTACGAGCCGTTCGAACGGAGCAAGGTCGCCCGCTGTCGCTGCGGCCAGCGCTTCCTCGACGAGGTGGTTGCGGGGGATGTAAACGGGGTTGACCCGGTCCATGGCTTCCGCGTCCGGACCATGGGCGCGCCAGCGCTCCGCCCACGCGTCGAATGCGGCCAGATCGAGGAATGATCCGCGCGTTGGCTCGGTGTCGCCCCGGGCACCCGCGCCGAGGTGGCGGAAGAACGAGGTGTGGTCGACGTGGTTGGAGTGGAGCAGGGTCATCAGCTCGTCGACCAGCGGTGTCAGCACCGCATCGTCGAGGCCCGCGGGCAGGCCGAGCTTGGTGCGCATGCCGGCGGACCAGGCTTCGCTGTACTGCCGACGGAACCCTCCGAGCGCCTCCACCGCGAGGGCGATCGCCTGCTCCTGGTCGTCGGAGAGCAGTGGAAGCAGAGCCTCCGCCAGTCTGGCGAGGTTCCACTCCGCGACCACCGGCTGGTTGCCGTACGCGTAGCGTCCCCGGTCGTCGATCGAGCTGTACACCGTGGCGGGGTCGAAGGCCTCCATGAAGGCGCACGGCCCGTAGTCGATCGTCTCGCCCGAGATGGTCATGTTGTCGGTGTTCATCACCCCGTGGATGAACCCGACGAGCATCCACCGCGCGACGAGCGCTGCCTGAGCGGCGATCACGGCCTCGAACAGGGCGAGGTAAGGACTGTCGGACTCCGCGGCGCCGGGGTGATGGCGGCCGATCGCGTGGTCGGCGAGGCGCCGCAGCAGGTCGAGGTTCCCGGTGGCAGCGGCGTACTGGAAGCTGCCCACGCGCAGGTGGCTGCTGGCTACCCGGGCCAGCACGGCCCCTGGCAGCAGGGTCTCCCGCCGCACCGATCGCCCCGTCGCCACCACGGCAAGGGACCGCGTCGTGGGGATGCCGAGGGCGTGCATGGCCTCGCTGACGACGTACTCGCGCAGCATCGGGCCGATCGCCGCCAGGCCGTCCCCTCCGCGTGCGAACGGTGTGCGTCCGGAGCCCTTGAGGTGAAGGTCGCGAACACGGCCGTCGGCGTCCATGAGCTCGCCGAGCAGGAGGGCCCGCCCGTCACCCAGGCGTGGCGCGAACCCACCGAACTGGTGCCCGGAGTAGGCCTGGGCCACCGGAGTGGCGCCGTTCGGCACGAGGTTGCCGACCAGGAGACGCAGCCCGTCCTCGCTGGTCAGCAGGGCGGGATCAAGCCCGAGCTCGACGGCCAGGGACTCGTTGAGTACCAGCAGCTGCGGGTCGGGAACCTGCTCGGCCTGCCAGGGGAACGCCATCTCGGCCAGCTCACGGCCGAAGCGGTCGTCAAGGGTGACGGGTGCTGGTGCGACGCTCACACTGTCGAGGGTAGACCGAGGCCTTTCCCGGGCGCTTCCGCGCTCGGTCGGTGCGAGCCAGGTGGACGCCGGACGGAGGGCAAGGGAGGCTGGTCCAGTGACCGGCTTCCGTCTCGAGCGCCTGCTCGACGCCCGGCCGTCCTGACCGGTTCTGGAGGATCAGTGCGGTGGGAGTGGCCCGGGAACGGCGTTGGCCCTCTCGGCTATG
>DASQMN010000220.1:0-6818 GCA_035645475.1 Nocardioidaceae bacterium | reverse complement strand
CAGCACCGACTGCTTGGTTGGATCGACCCCGGACCTGAGCGGGTCTGCGCTAATTTCGAAGACACCTGAGGAGGCCGTCATGCGCGTCGGAGTGCTCACCGGAGGAGGCGACTGCCCCGGGCTGAACGCCGTGATCCGTGCTGTCGTACGCAAGGGCGTGAGCGAGTACGGCATGGACTTCGTCGGGTACCGCGACGGCTGGAAGGGTCCCCTCGAGGGCCTGACCATGGACCTCGGCGTGCCGCAGGTACGGGGCATCCTGCCGCGCGGGGGCACCATCCTCGGCTCGTCGCGGACCAACCCGTTCTCGGTCGACGACGGTGTCGACCACATCACCGCCAACCTGCGCGAGCACGGGGTCGAGGCGCTCATCGCCATCGGTGGTGAGGACACGCTCGGAGTCGCGACCAAGCTCTCCGAGCAGGGTGTCTCGGTCGTCGGCGTGCCCAAGACCATCGACAACGACCTGTCCGGCACCGACTTCACGTTCGGCTTCGACACCGCGGTCAACATCGCCATGGAGGCCATCGACCGGCTGCACACCACGGCCGAGTCGCACCATCGGGTGCTCGTGGTCGAGGTGATGGGCCGGCACGCCGGCTGGATCGCCCTGCACTGCGGTCTCGCCGCGGGCGCCAACGTCATCCTGATCCCCGAGCGGCCCTTCGACGTCGAGCGGGTCTGCGCACAGGTCGAGAGCCGGTTCGCCACCCACTACTCGCCGATCATCGTCGTGGCCGAGGGGGCCACACCCGCTGACGGTGGGCTCGCCCTGACCGCCGCCGAGACCGACGCCTTCGGTCACGTACGGCTGGGTGGAGTCGGCGACCGCCTCGCCACCAGCATCGAGGAGCGCACCGGCAAGGAGGCGCGCGCCGTCGTCCTCGGGCACGTGCAGCGCGGCGGGACGCCCACGGCGTTCGACCGCTGGCTGGCGACGCGGTTCGGCCTGCACGCCGTGACGGCGGTGCAGGACGGTGACTTCGGCATGATGGTGGCGCTCCGAGGCACCGACATCGTGCGCGTCCCTCTCGCCGAGGGCACCGGTGAGCTCAAGACCGTTCGCCCGGAGCTGTACGAGGAGGCGGAGGTGCTCTTCGGATGACCACACCCAGCGGCGCGCGTGAGGCGGAGCGCGTCGCGATCGTGGTCAACACCGGCAGCCGTACCGGCCGAGAGGCGTACGAGGAGGCATGCCGCCGCCTCGAGGACGCCGGCCTGCGCATCAGTGAGAAACACGCTGTGGAGGCCCCCGGGAAGATGGTCGAGGTCGTCCGGTCGGCGGTGCAGGCCGGCGCCGATCTCGTGGTGCTCGGTGGAGGCGACGGCACCGTCAGCTGCGTGGCCGGCGAGCTGGAGACCTGCGGAGTGACGCTCGGGCTGCTGCCGCTGGGC
This sequence comes from Nocardioidaceae bacterium, assembly GCA_035645475.1. Lineage (GTDB taxonomy): Bacteria > Actinomycetota > Actinomycetes > Propionibacteriales > Nocardioidaceae > DASQMN01. Next base: position 5,423 of record DASQMN010000220.1, on the reverse strand, counting down.
ACGGCCAACGACTTCGCCCGCACGCTGGGTGTGCCCTTCGACCTCGCGGAAGCCTGCGACACCATCGTCAACGGGCAGCTGGTCGACGTCGACCTCGGCGCGGTCGGCGAGCATCGGTTCGTCAACGTCACCCAGCTCGGGCTCGCGGTCGGCGTGACCCGGCTGATGGACCACCGGTTGAAGAAGGTCCTCGGTCCGCTGGCGTATCCGATCACCGTGCTGCGGGCTACGGCTCAGCATCGGCCCTTCAGCGTGCGGCTGGAGTTCCCCGACGGCGACGCCGACGACATCGAGCTGCACGACATGCTCCAGGTCGCGGTAGGCAGCGGCGTCTACTACGGCGGCGGGAACGCGGTCTCGCCCTACGCGTCCATCGATGACCGCAAGCTCGACGTCTACGCCATCCCGCGCGGGAGCTTCTGGCAGCGATGGCACCTCGTGCGGTACTTCCGTTCCGGGCGCTTCGTGGAGAGCAAGCACGTCTTCCACACCCGCACCCAGCGCGTCCGAATCACCCCCGACCGGCCGGAGGCGTTGAGCATCGACGGCGAGCTGCTCGAGCCCGAGGACCAAGACACCGAGCTGTTCGAGGTGCACGCCAACGCCCTGCGAGTGATCGTGCCGCAGGACTCCGAGGCTGCTCGGCTCAGCGACTGAAGGGTTTCAGCCGCCGGTATGCACCGCGGCACGGCGTGCCGCCCGCGTACGCTGGCCGACGTGATCCCCAGCCTGGACGACCTGCACGCACGCGGGGCGAGACAGCAGCCCACCTGGCCCGACCGCGGCGAGGTCGACGCCGTCGTCGCCCGGCTGCGCACCATGCCGCCACTGGTGTTCGCCGGTGAATGCGACAACCTGCGTGCCCAGCTGGCAGCGGTTGCTCGCGGCGAGGCCTTCCTGCTGCAGGGCGGCGACTGCGCGGAGACCTTCGACAGCGTCACCGCCGACAACGTGCGCAACAAGCTGCAGGTTCTGCTCAGCATGGCGGTGGTGCTGACGTACGCGGCGGCGGTGCCGGTGGTCAAGGTAGGCCGCATCGCCGGGCAGTACGCCAAGCCGCGCTCTGCCGACCTCGAGACCCGCGACGGTGTGACGCTGCCCGCGTACCGCGGTGACGCGGTCAACGGGTTCGAGTTCACCGAGGAGTCCCGGCGTCCCGACCCCCGCCGGCTGCTCGACGTCTACCACGCGTCGGCTGCCACGTTGAACCTGACGCGGGCGTTCGTCACCGGCGGGTACGCCGACCTGCGGCAGGTGCACGCCTGGAACACCGACTTCGTGCGCACCAGCCCCGCGGGTAAGCGCTACGAGATGGTGGCCGGCGAGATCGACCGGGCCCTGGCCTTCATGAGTGCGTGTGGCATCGATCCCGACGAGTTCTCGTCGGTCGACTTCTTCTCCTCCCACGAGGCGCTCCTGCTGGAGTACGAGCACGCGCTGACCCGCATCGACTCCCGTACGCAGCTGCCCTACGACGTGTCGGGACACCTGGTGTGGATCGGTGAGCGCACCCGCCAGCTCGACGGCGCCCACGTCGAGCTGCTGTCACGGGTGCGCAACCCCATCGCGGTCAAGCTCGGGCCGACGTCCACGCCCGACGACGCCATCGCGCTGGCCGAGCGGCTCGACCCCGAGCGTGAGCCGGGCCGGCTGACCTTCATCACCCGCATGGGAGCGTCGCGAGTCCGCGAGCTCCTGCCCGAGCTGGTCGAGAAGGTCACGGCAGCAGGCGTCGCGGTCGGCTGGGTGTGCGACCCGATGCATGGCAACACCTTCGAGAGCCCCGACGGGTACAAGACGCGGGAGTTCGACGCGGTCATCGACGAGGTGCGCGGGTTCTTCGAGGTGCATCGCGCGCTGGGCACGTGGCCGGGTGGGGTGCACATCGAGCTGACCGGCGACGACGTGACGGAATGCCTGGGTGGCGGCTCGCAGCTGGCTGCCGCCGACCTGTCCAGCCGGTACGAGACCTCGTGCGACCCGCGGCTCAACCGGGCGCAGTCGCTGGAGCTGGCGTTCCTCGTCGCGCAGATGCTGCGCACCGCCTGAGCTGACGGACGCCGTCAGCCGCTCGCTGGCACCCCCGTACGCTCGGCGCCGTGATCGACCTGCGCAGCGACACCGTCACCCGCCCCACTCCGGCGATGCTGGCCGCGATGGCGCGGGTCGAGCCGGCCGACACCGGCGACGACGTGTATGACGAGGACCGCGTCGTCCACGCGCTGCAGGAGCGGGTCGCCCGGATGCTCGGCCAGGAGGCCGCGCTGTTCACGGTCACCGGCTCCCTGTCCAACCTGCTGGCCGTACGCGCGCTGGTACCGGTCGGCACCGAGGTGCTCTGCGACGCGCAAGCCCACATCGTGCGCGCTGAGCTCGGCGCCCACGCGGCGGTGCTGGGCACCACCACCCGTACGTGGACCAGCACCGACGGGCTCGTCGAGCCGTCCGTCGTGGAGGAGATGATCGCCCCCGACCTGGGACCGTTCATCGTCGCCACCTCGGCCCTGTCGGTGGAGAACACCCACAACTTCGGCGGCGGGACCGTGCAGCCCCTGGGGGCTCTGCAGGCCATTCGAGCCCTCGCCGACGCACGCGGACTGCGGGTGCACATGGACGGTGCACGCCTGTGGAACGCGTCCGTGGCCACCGGCACCCCGTTGGAGCAGTACGGCGCTCTCGCCGACGTGGTGACCGTCAGCCTGTCCAAGGGGCTGGGTGCCCCGATCGGGTCGCTGCTGGCCGGACCGACCGACCTGATCGCCGACGCACGGGTGTGGCGCAAGCGCCTCGGCGGCGGTTGGCGGCAGGCCGGCGTGCTGGCCGCTGCGGGCATGTACGCCCTCGACCACCACATCGAGCGGATCGCCGAGGACCACGCCAACGCCGCGCTGCTGGCGCAGGCGTGCGGTGTGGACCCGGCGCGGGTCGCCACCAACATCGTCGTCGTGCCGTGCGCGGACGCGCCGTCGGTCGTGGTACGCGCCCGCGCGGCCGGGGTGCTCACCAGCGCGGTCGGCCCACGCACCCTGCGGATGGTCACCCATCTCGACGTGACCGATGCCGACGCTCGCAAGGCCGCCGATGTCCTCGCGCCGCTGGTCCGCGGCTGACCGGCCGGAGTCAGCCGAGGATGCCGCCGTGCCGCGAGCGGTACCGCAACGCCTTCACCGACCGTACGTAGGCGCGGGTGCTGTCGAACATGTTGTGGCGGCGTACTGACGCCAGCCCCTGGTAGTAGCCCGCGATGGCCCGGCGGTACAGGCGGGCGGTGTCCAGCAGCCAGTTGAGGAAGGCCACCCCGGCGACGACGTTGTCGGTGGACCGCCGGATGTCCAGGTCGCGATCGACCAGGTAGCCGTCGACCCAGCGGCCGGTGGCGGGCATCACCTGCATGATGCCGATGGCACCGGACGACGAACGCACGTCCTGCTGCCAGCCCGACTCCTGCCACGCGATGGCCAGCGCGAGGTGCGGGCTGACGCCCCATCGGCGGGCCACCCGGACGACCATCTGCCGCACGGCGGTGCGTCCCGGGTTGTAGTAGTAGTGATGGCGCAGCCGGTTGCGACGGGGCCCTTGGGCGACCTGCACCTCGACGGTCGCGGCAGCGATCGTGAGCGCCGAGCCTGCCGAGGCAGTCGTCGGTACGCCTTCCGACGCTGTTGCAGGCGGCGATGTGCCGCCCACCAGCAGCGCCGATGCGGTCAGCAGCGGCACGAGCGCCGACACGGCTCGGCTGTGCGCAGGCATGCGTCCCCCTGTGTGACGGAAGTGACGCACGGTACGTGAGTCAGGTTCCCGCTGCCGTTGCCACGCCGGTTGCCGAGTCGACTGGCACGCATGCCACCCTGGCACCGTGACCGAGGCGACCACGCAGAACCCACCGCCGGAGACTCCGCACAGCGACGCGCTGGAGGTCCTCATCGACGACTGGTGCACGGTGCAGCAAACCGCAGACCGGCTGGGTACGAACGGCGGCCGGGTCAAGCGCCTGCTGCGCGACGGTGAGCTGCTGGCGGTACGGACGGCGGGGGCACGAGAGCCGCGCATCCCCGCACTCCTGCTGGGGTCCGACCGACCGGTCAAAGGGCTGTCCGGAACCATCACGCTGCTCCGTGACGCGCGCTACGACGACCGCGAGGCGCTCACCTGGCTGTTCACCGACGATCCCTCGCTACCCGGCCGACCCATCGATGCCCTGCAGTCCAACGCCGGCACCGAGGTACGACGGCGGGCGCAAGCCCTGGTCTGACCGGCTCAACGGCGCCGCTCGATGGACCGGGCCGCCAGGTCGCTCAGTGCTGCGCGCGCCACCTGGTCATGCAGCGGAGCCGCGGCGAGTGCGGACTGCGCCTCGTCCGACAGGTCGGTGATCTGCTGCTCCACGCTGTCCAGCGCCCCGGACTCCGTGATGACGGCGCGCAGGCGTTCCACGTCGTCCTCCTGCAGTGCTGGGTCGCCGACCAGACGCTCGAGCAGGCTGCGTCCGCGGTCATCGGCCTTCTCCAGAGCCCGGGCGAGCAGCACGGTGCGCTTGCCCTCGCGCAGGTCGTCACCGGCGGGCTTGCCGGTCACCGTCGGCTCCCCGAACACTCCCAGCACGTCGTCGCGGAGCTGGAAAGCCTCGCCCACCGGGAGCCCGAAGGCGCTCAAGGCCACCATTAGCTCTGATCCGGCGCCCGCCAGCGCCGCACCGAGGTGCAGCGGGCGTTCCACGGTGTACTTCGCAGCCTTGTAGCGCACCACTCGCATGGCACCCACGACCGTCCCATCGGCCCGAGCCTGTTCGAGCAGGTCCAGCAGCTGCCCGGCGACGACCTCGCTCTTCAACGCGTCCAGGTACGGAGCCGCGGCGGTGACGGCATCGAGCGGAAGCCCACTGCCACGGAACATCTCGTCGGCCCACGACAGCATCAGGTCGCCGAGCATGATCGCCGTACCCACCCCGAAGGAGTTCGGGTCTCCTCGCCACTGGTGCTGTCGGTGCATCGAGGTCAGTGCTCGATGCAGGGCAGGCGCACCGCGCCTGGTGTCGGAGTCGTCCACCACGTCGTCGTGAGCGAGCGCGCATCCCTGCAGCCACTCCAATGCGGCTGCGGCATGCAGCACCCGCTCGTCGGCGGGGTCACCGCCGGCCGCGCGCCAGCCCCACCAGCAGAAAGCCGGACGCAGCCGCTTGCCCCCGCTGACGTACGCCTGCACGGCATCGAGGAACGGCACCAGGTCGGAGCCGATCGGAGCCAGCCGGGAGCGCTGAACCACCACGAAGTCCTCGAGCTCGTGCTGCACCCGCGCTGCTACGTACGCCAGCCCGCCCGGGTCCGAGACATGTCCTTCATCTGCCGGACCGGACCCGACGACCGAGGGAGAGGCAGCCACCCGCCGAGCCTAGGCCGCACGCGCCCGGTCAGAGCACAGCACGT
>DASQMN010000219.1:0-13863 GCA_035645475.1 Nocardioidaceae bacterium | reverse complement strand
GGCATGCGCCACTCGGAGACCATGCGTGTCTCCCTCGGGTCGACCATGGCGTGCCGCGCCCTCGAGCACGAGGACGACCCGGTCGTACGGCAGCTGGGCTGCCTCGAGCTTCTCGGCCAAGCGCCGCGCCGCGCCGGGCCGGTCACGCCACCAGCCGTCGGGTCGAGTGCCGACGACGTTGGCGCCGTCGATGACGAGAACCATCACGTCGCGTCAACGAGGGGTCAGCACGCAGAACTCGTTGCCGTCGGGATCGGCCATGACCACCCAGCTGACCTCGCCCTGGCCGATGTCGATGCGAGTCGCCCCCAGGGAGAGGAGCCGGTCGACTTCCGCTTGCTGGTCCCCGTCACGGGTGGGGGCGATGTCGAAGTGCAGCCGGTTCTTCCCTTCCTTCGGCCTCACCGGGGGACCGCCCCAGGTGATCTTCGGACCGCCGTGCGGCGAGCGGATCGCCGTCTCCTGGTCCTGATCCCATACCAACGGCCATCCCAGCGCGTCCCTCCAGAAGTACCCGACCTCCTGCGAGCCGTCGGAGGCAAGCGCTCCGATGAAGCCGCAGTCGGCGAGGAAGTCGTTGCCCGGCTCGATGACGCAGAACTCGTTGCCCTCGGGGTCGGCGAGCACCACGTGGTCATCATCCGGACCCTGACCGATGTCGATGTGCCGGGCGCCGAGTCCGAGCGCCCGAGCCACCGTCCGATGCTGGTGCTCCAGCGACGTGCTGGTGAGGTCGAAGTGCATCTGGTTCGGGCCGGACTTCGGATCGTTCGTAGGGAAGAAGTCAAGCTGGAACCCGGTGTCATCACCCGGCAGGAGCGTGATGCCGTCAGGCGGGTCCTCGGCCATCTCCCAGCCCAGCACTCCGGCCCAGAAGCGCGCCAGCCGGAGCGGGTCGTCGGCATCGACGCACAGCGCGACGAGCTGGCACGACATCTCGCTTCCGCCTCCGATCCGCGACTCAATCCGCCGACAGGGCACCTACTCGAGCCCCAAAGGAGGCAACGCTAGGGCGCTAGCCGCTGGTGCAGCAACGGGATTGAGTCTGCGCGCGCCGGATCACCTCAACATCGCCTCATCGACGCACGTCCCTGCCGTAGCGTCGAGTCGTGCACTCCAAGCTGGCCACGGCTCGCCCGGCGCGGGGCCTCGCGGACCTGGTCACGGCGTACCGGGGGTACTGCTACGCCGGGGCCAGACCAGGCATGCACGTCGGCCTGCCGTCCGCGACACTCACGGCCATCGTCAGTCTGGACGGCCTCGTCCACACGTTGCGGCCGCCCGAGCCGGCTCAGCACGCCGTCGCGCTGGAGGCCCTGGTCTGCGGGCTGCACACCCGCCCGGCGCACGTGCACGAGCCGGGCAGAGGTCGGGGCATCGGGATCGACCTGACGCCGGCTGGTTGCCGCTCGTTGCTGGGCATGCCCGTCAGTGAGATCGGCGGACGGGTGCTGCCCCTCGACGAGCTCCTCGGCCCGCCAGGGCGTGCCCTCCTGGAGCGGCTGCTTGAGGCCGGCTCGTGGCCGGCCAGGTTCGCGGTCCTCGACGATGTGCTGCTGCGCTCCCGCGATCGGCTACGTCCGGTGAACTCCGCAGTGGAGCGGGCCTGGTCCCGCCTGACCGGCGCTCCGGTGCGGGTGGACACGGTGGCTGCGGAGGTCGGCTACAGCACCCGGCACCTGGCCGAGCGATTCTCGCGTGAGTACGGCTTGCGGCCCAAGACGGCGGCCAGGCTGGCGCGGTTCGACCGCAGCCACGGCCTCCTGCAGGTGGCCGACCCGCCGACGCTGGCAGCCGTCGCAACCGCGTGCGGCTACGCCGACCAGGCGCACCTCGCGCGGGAGTGGCGCGAGTTCGCAGGTGCCTCGCCGACCGGCTGGCGCGCCGGCGAAGACCTCTTGTTCGTTCAAGACGAGCCGGGTCGCGAGCAGGCACGCTGACCGCATGACGAACTCTCCCGGCACCTGGCCGTGCCTGACCTATGCCGACGCCCCTGCCGCCATCCGCTTCCTGGTCGACGTCCTCGGTTTCGAGGAGCGCGCCGCCCACGCCGGCGACGGGCGCGAGATCGCCCATGCTGAGCTCCGCTGGCCCGAGGGCGGTGGCGTCATGCTCGGCAGCCCGCGCTCCAAGGGGCCTGACGTACCGCCAGGCACCGGGCTCGTCTACGTGCAGACGGCGGACCCGGACGCCGTGCACGCGCGCGCTGTCGCGGCCGGTGCCGAGATCCTGCAGCCGATGACCGAACAGCCGTACGGCTCCCGCGAGTGCGCCGTGCGTGACCCCGAGGGCGTCGCCTGGAGCTTCGGCACCTACGGCGGCGAGTAGTCCCGGCGGCTGACGCGCGCTCACTTCTGTGCGGCGAGCGCAGCAGTCACGGTCCGGGCTGCGGCTGGGAATCCGGCCGGGTCGGGCCCGTACCTCGGCTCCACGGGGCACTGCCAGCTTTCGTCTGGCCCGCCGATCACGCCTGGTGTGTAGCGCTGGATGTCGATCCCCACTGGGCTGGTACCGGAGCGGACGAAGCGGTGATCCGTCGACTGATCACTGACTCGGATCTTGACGTGGTCCTGGCGAACCCCGCGGAGGAGCAGCCGCACGATCACTGACCAGAGCGGCGCCGTTGATCAGCGAGTCAAACGGCGTTCCGCTGGAACGGCGTGGCAGTAGCGGTTCCCACGCTCTCAAGCGAATCGGTGACGAGCTGACGTGCGACGACGATTGGTACTGGCTGCTACGAAAGTCAGCCGACGTGCCAGTGGCGGCGAACGAGCTCGGCGCGTGCGTCGTCGTCCTTGGCCAGCTCCTTCATCAGCGCCGCGTCGTCGTACGCGCGTAGGCGATCGAGCAGGCTGTCGATCAGCTCGCTCGGGAAGACGCCGTCAGCCTCGAACGACGCCCGTTCGCTCTCGAGTGCTTCGGCCGACTCGGCGCACGAGGACGGCACTTGTTCGAAGTCGTCGTGGTCGCCTGTGCTGAGGCGTGCGGCCAGCTCCAGACTGTCGGGATCGCTCAGTCCGCGTCTGGCCGCGACGGCCATGCCAGCCAGGAGTAGATGGACGTCGGCTGAACCGTCGGCGAGCCTGAGCTCGACCGTTTGCGGGTGGATGGCGGGCTCAGGGACCGGCTCGGAGCTGTCGGGGTTGGCGTGGGCGACCATGCCGGGCAGCACGTTTCCACCCCAGGCGAGGGGCACTCGGACCAGGCCGGTGCGGTCGGTCTCGCCCCAGCAGATGCCCTCTGGCGACTCGTCACCGTCGGTGAAGCGCAAGTAGGACGTCGGCACGGTGTTGCCGAAGGCGGTCAGGGCCTTGGCTGCCGACAAGTAGCCGGCGATCAACCGTCGTCCCGTGTCGTTAACCCCTTCCTCGCCCATGATCGCGTTGGCGCCGTCGCGCACCAGCCTGCTGTGGACGTGCAACCCACTGCCCGCTCCGTCGCTGCTGACCGAGGGAGCGAAGGTCACCTCCAGGCCATGTGCGTAGGCGACTTCGCGCACTACCCACTTGGCCACGACGAGCGCGTCCGCGGCCTGCTCCACCGGTACGGGCCAGAACTCGATCTCGTGCTGCACCAATTGGCGCTCGTCCTCGAGGATGTTGCCGACTTCGCCGTGGGCGTACTTCAGCTTGATGCCCATCGCGGAGAGATGACCCAGGACCTGCTCGCGCACTTGTTGGCCCTTGGAGAAGGGAGCCGACTCCTGATAGCCGTGTTCCTCCTCGACCGGGAAGATCCGTTCGGGGTCGGCGACGAGGTAGTACTCGAGCTCCCCGAAGGCCTCAAGGACCATCCCCGTCTCCTGGAGGAGCACCTCCGAAGCGCGGCGAACGATCTGGTCACGCGCGTACGGCAGGGGCTTGCCGTCCTCGCCGTAGAAGGAGCACAACAAGTCGAGAGAAGGCCGCTCCCCGAGCGGGTTCAAGAAGGCCGTGCGATAGCGCGGCACGATGTAGACGTCGCTGGCGGCGGTCTCGGTGTCCGGAAAGATGCTGGAGCCGTCCACCCGCTCACCTCGAGTGAGTACCCCGACGAGGTGCTCACGCGAGTTGATCGGAAAAGCGAGCGTTTTGAGACGACCGTCGCCTCCGACGTAGCGCAGGTTCACCTGGCGCAGCTCCAGCTGCTCCACGGCTCGGACGAGGTCGCTGCACGTGAAGTCAGCTGCCGATTTCTCGAGCAGACGCACGAGCGGGTGGGGTTCGAAGACGCCGTTGGGCATGCCCCGTTCTATCAGTCTTCGCACCGCCGGCAAGGCGTGGTTGCCCTCCGGGTCACCGAGCACTACTCAGCGCACGTCGCCCTGGCACGGCCTCTGGATGCACCGCGTACGAGATGCTGACATCCGCCGGGTCGACTCCGTCAATGCGCGGCTGCATCTGCCGCGGTGAGGGGCCGGAGATCGGATCGCCACGCGTCAGCGTAGGCAGCCGCCGAAGGATGCGTCCATCCGATACAGCACGCTCATGCCACGGCGGCACGCGCGTGCAATTACGGCCGAGGTACTTGCTCGACCATGCACCGGTGGATGCAGAACTGGTCAGCCGGTGCCCGTCAGTGGGCGTGGACAGTCTCCAGCTCGCGCACCTCTTCTGTTGTCGCGACCCGTTCCTCGTGCTCGCGGCGGCTGATCTGGGCCGGCCACCACATGTGTCGACCCAGATCGAGGCTGAGCCCGACCACCAGGATCGAGCGAACGATGATCGTGTCGAGCAGCACGCCGAAGGCGACGACGAACCCGATCTGCAACGTGAACGTCAACGGCAGAGTCGCCAAGGTGCCGAAGGTGCCGGCCAACACCAGGCCGGCTGAGGTGATGACCCCACCCGTTGCCGCTAGCCCGATGAGGGCACCGCGCCGGCTTCCCTCACGCTCGGCCTCTTCCCGCACGCGCGTCATCAGAAAGATGTTGTAGTCGATCCCGAGCGCCACCAGGAACACGAACGCGAACAAGGGCAGTCCGCCGTCTGCTCCGCTGATATCGAAGCCGTACTCGAACACCAAGGCACTGAAGCCGAGCGCCGCGCCGAACGACAACACCACCGTGCCGATCAGCAGCACAGGCGCCACGAGGGCTCGCAGCAACGCGATGAGGATGAGGAGCACCATCACAATGACCAGCGGGATCACAACCTGGTTATCGCGTTGAGCCGCTTCCTGGACGTCGGAGTTGATCGCGGCATTGCCGCCGACCAAAGCGTCCGCCCCCGGAACGTCTTGAACCGCGTCACGGACGAGTCCGACGGTTGCGAAAGCCTCTTCACTGAAGGCCGAATCTGCAATCCCGGCCAGGATCAACGCGGTGCCGTCCTGCTCGGCGGCCACGTTGACCGCGTCGGCGTTGACGCCCTCGACTCCGCTGACTGCCCCCACCACGTCGTCGGCTGCGTCGGCGTTGGCGACGATCTGCAACATGTTGTCGCCGCCGGAGGCGAAGTGGTCCTCGATGACGTCCTGCCCCTTGACGCTGTCGGGCGTGCCGATGAACTGCTCGTCGTCGCTGAGGCCGTTGGCATCGAGCGTGAGGTTGCCGAAAGCCATCGCGGCGAGGACGAGGGACGTACCCACCCAGACGAATCGCGGCCGGCGGCTGATGGCCCAGCCCATCTTGGCCCAGAAGCCCGTCGAGGTGGGCTCGAGGCTGCCTTCTGTTGGCTTCACCGGCCAGAAGATCCAGCGGCCCATGATCACCAGCAACGCCGGCAGCAACGTGACCATGGCCAGCAGGACGACCGCGACCCCAACGGCAAGCACCGGTCCCATGCCTTGGGTCGAGTTCATCTCGGCGACCAGCAAGCAGAGCATGCCGATGACGACGGTCGAGCCGCTGGCGATGATCGCCGGGCCAGCGCGATGCAGTGCCTCCGCCATCGCCTCGTGGCGGTCGTCATGGCGGCGCAGCTCTTCTCGGTAGCGCGCGACCAGCAGCAGGGCGTAGTCGGTTCCAGCGCCGAGCACGAGCACGCTGAGAATGCTTCGGGTCTGCGTGTTCACCGTGAGGTCGGCGTACTTCACGAGTAGATAGATGACGCCCTGTGCGCTGAAAAGGGCGAAGAGCACGCAGACAACCGGGAAGATCCACAGGACCGGGCTGCGATAGGTGAACAGCAAGATGACGATGACGACGCCGAGGGCGGCCAGCAAGAGGACGCCGTCGATGCTCTCGAACGCCTCGGCCTGGTCGGCGGCGAAGCCGGCGTAACCGGTGAGGAAAGTGGTCATCCCGTTACCGTCGGCCTCGATGACGTCGCGCATGTGATCGGCGAGGTCCGGCATGATGAGCCAGCCGTCCGCGCCGGCGTCGATCGGCACGACCACCTGCATGGCCTCGCCGTCAGTCGAGGCCTCCGGCGGAACGAACTGGACCTCGCCGTCCAGGACGACCTCGGTCTCGGCTTCGGCGACGCCCTCGTCGCCGACGATGTCGCCGACGGTGCGTCCGTCCATCTCTTGAAGCTCGGCGATGTCCGCCTGCGCCGCTGTCACGTCTGCGGCGGTGATCCCGCCGTCGCGCTCGTAGACCAGTACCGCGTCGAGTGTGGTGTCGGAGCGAAACGCGCTGACCTTCTCCAGCGCCTGGGTCGACTCCGCGCTACCGGGCAGCCAACTGACCGTCTCGTTGTTCTCGACATCGGCCAGCTTGGCGCCGAAGGCGCCCAGGACAAAGGTCGCGACGACCCAGAACGCCACAACGACCCACTTCATCCGGCGGCCGCTGACAACTTTCGCGAAGTCTCTGTGCACGATGTAGCCCTCCCAGAACTACGGCCAAGCACCGCCATGCAGCGCAAGCGCTGGACAGTATCGACCGAACGCCATGAACTGCTCAAGACATTTCGGCCACGAGCGGCGACAAGAGGCGCGAGGTCAGCCGATGACGAGTGAGGACAGCTGAGCGGCGAGAACCACCGAACCGAGCAAGCGCCGGAACGGACTCGCGCCACGTACGACCTCGTCGAGCGCCCACACGAGCAACGCTCCGCGGCGGACGCCGTCGACTGCGGTGGCATGGGTGGCCGACACCTCGAACCAGCCCAGCCCTAGCGCGACCATCCAGACGCACAGCGCGGGGTTAGGGAACTGCCACAGAATCAGACGTCCGTCCGACGAGCGAAACCACCAGGAGCCGGAGCTCAATCGGGTGGAGATGCGGTGCATCGTCGGCGAGGAAGTCACGTCGCGACGGTACCCAGAGTCTTTGCGGTGGCCACGAGGATCTGCACACAGGGATCTGAGACGCCTGACAGCGGCATGACAGCCGATACGGCTCAGCGACCGCAGCGGTCCACGCGCTCCCAAGGCCAGTCGGTGGCGAGCCAGCGTGCCACGGCGTCGGCGAGTGGTACGTCGAGGCTCGCTCTGTCGGCGCGCACCCAGGACTGGACCGTGACGTCGTACTCCTCGGCGGGCGACGGGTACAGATAGACGCAGCCGATGATGTCGTTGTCGCTCGGGTCGAGGACGGTGAAGGTGTAGCCGGCGCCCCGCTTGAAGTCATCGGCGTGGCTGCGAAGATCGGCGAGGTTCCCCTCGAGCGTCTTGCCGCTGAGTGGTGGCCAGTCGTCGTCGGGGTAGCCGGGAGTGGATCGAATGTGCTCGATGCTCGACATCCAGGCGGCATGGTCGGCGGAATTGTGCTGCGGCCCCAGCGGTTCGAGGTGGAACTGGTCGGTGGTCAGTGACGTCGGTGGATCGAAGTCGGATGGAACGAACTCGTCCGAGGTCATGATCGGGACCGTACATGGTTGATCTGACCCCTCGTGCGAGTCCGTTCGGAAGCGTGCGCCAGGCGGCGGATAGACGCACAACGGCTACCGCTCCGTACGTTGGGTCGCGTTCATGGATCACTCGGGCCGGACCTCTGGCGCGAGGTCAGCGTCGGTCCCGAGCGGCGATGAGCTGCTGCCCGAGCGGTTCGACAGCCGCTCTGCCAGTCCGTAAGCGGGTGCCTCGTATCGACCGGTGGAACGCACAGGAGTCATCGCATCCTCTCGATGTGTCGGTCGGTCAACGCCGCGAAGTGAGCTGAAACGCCGTGGATATGACGCACGTGGCGCAGCGCGGAATCGAGCGGCAGGCCCTGCTGAGTGTCGCCGTTGCCCTGGTACCGCGACCGATGCTCTACGCTGGTGGTGTTGAAGGGATGGCCGCGCAGGCCGTCCTGGCCGCGCGTGTAGTCGCGGCTCGTATCTAGTACTTCTGGTTTCGGTTCGCTGGACACCAGTACAGGTGGATGTCTTCAGCGGCCTGGGGCACAGTGCCCCCGGCATCGAACAAGGGAAACAGATCATGGCTTCGGGAACCGTCAAGTGGTTCAACGCCGACAAGGGTTTCGGCTTCATCTCCCAGGACGGTGGCGGTGAGGACGTGTTCGTCCACTTCTCCGCCATCCAGTCCAGCGGCTACAAGTCGCTCGATGAGAACCAGAAGGTCGAGTTCGACCTCGCTCAGGGCCCCAAGGGTGCGCAGGCCGAGAACGTCCGCGTCTCCTAATTCTTACGACGAAGGGCCCCGACCGCCTTGCGGTCGGGGCCCTTTGCGCATGCGTTCGGGTCGTTCGACGACCACTCACGCAGCGCAGGCAGCGGAATGACTCGCTGCCGCCCCGACGGCGAGCGATTTCCGGCGACTTCTGACGACTGCGTTGGTTCTGGCGGAGCACTGACGCCACCGTGCCTCGAGTAGACCCGGGCGCGAGCACATCAGGCCGATCGACTCGCCGGGCGATGATGGACCTCATGCGGGTGGTGGTGGTGGGGGCCGGGATGAGCGGACTGGCTTGTGCCCGGCTGCTGGTCGACGCCGGCCACGAGGTCACGTTGGTCAGTGCGGACCAGTTACGCCTCACGACCTCGCACTTGGCTGCGGCGGTGTGGTTCCCGACGGCTGCGGGACCGCCGGATGCGGTGGAGCGTTGGGGCGCCAGTACGTATCAGGTCCTCGCTGCGGAGGCAGCGAGAGGTGTGCCCGGGGTGGTGATGCGGGAGACGCTGGTGCTGTACCGCGACGATCCGGTGGGGCAACCGCCGCTCCCGGCGTGGGCGGACGCGGTCGGCGACGTGCGCCCTGCACGTTGCGACGAGCTTCCGCCGGGCTACCCCCGCGGTCTGCGCTTCGTGGTGCCCTTGGTTGAGATGCCCTTGTACCTGCCGCATCTGCACCAAGCAGTCTTGGCGGCAGGTGTGGGGCAGGTGCTTCGTCGTCTGGACAGCCTCGACGAGGTGCTTGACCTCGCTCCCGACGTCATCGTGAACGCAGCTGGCATGGCGGCTGGCGCCCTGGTGGGAGACGACAGTGTGTTTCCGGTGCGCGGCCAGATCGTGCGCGTATCGAATCCGGGTCTGCGACTGTCGGTACGAGACGAGGAGCACCCGGGTGGCCGGGCCTATGTTCACCCACGATCGGAGGACTGCATCCTCGGCGGAACGCTCGAACTGGGGACTTGGGACACCGTGCCAGACCCCGCGGAGACCACCGCGATAGTTCAGCGTTGCATTGACATCACACCGCCGCTCGCGGCGGCTCGTGTCCTTGAGAGCGTCGTCGGGCTGCGTCCGGGGCGCCCCAAGGTCAGAGTCGAGCTGGACCACGATCTGCTGCCGATTCCAGTCGTACACGACTATGGCCACGGCGGCTCGGGGATCACCATCGGTTGGGGCTGTGCCGAGGACGTTGCGGTGCTGGTGCAACAGTTGGCGACTTGAAGCGGTCTCGCCAGCTCAGCACCGGCTCGAACCAGCCGCAGCCAGGCGTCCTTGATGCAACGCGATTGCAGAGCACGTCTTGGCCTTGCCCCGCAGCGCCCATGTGGCCGCGGTAGGCCATGGCGAGAGCGGGGCGCCTGCCTCCGGAGCGGCGCTGGCATGCCGTGGTGGACGTCGGAGGGGGTATGCAGGTTGAGTGGCGAGGTAGCCGGAGGAAGGCGGACCAGATGCGCGTGGTGGTGACCGGAGCGACCGGCAACGTCGGCACAGCCGTGGTGGCTGCGTTGGCCGCTGATCCCGCGGTCTCGGAGGTCATCGGAATCGCGCGGAGGGTCCCCGAGGTCCGTCCTGCCAAGACGAGGTACGTCGAGGGAGACGTCGCTGAGGACGACCTCGTCCCGCACCTGCGGGGAGTCGACGCCCTGGTCCACCTCGCCTGGATGTTCCAGCCCACGCATCAGCCGCAGGTCACCTGGCAGGCCAACGCGGTTGGCAGCGCTCGGCTGTTCGAGGCCGCCGCCGCGGCCGGCGTGGGTGCGATCGTTTACGCCTCCTCGGTCGGGGCCTACTCCCCGGGTCAGGGACGCGTCGACGAGTCGTGGCCGACTCACAGCCTGCCCACCGCCGGGTACGGGCGGGAGAAGGCCTACGTCGAGCGGGTGCTCGACGCTTTCGAGGCCCACCATCGCGGTATCCGCGTGGTCCGTCTCCGGCCGGCGTTCATCTTCCAGCACGCTGCCGCCACTGAGCAGCGTCGTATCTTCGTGGGCCCCTTCCTGCCGAACTCCATGCTTCGGCGGGGCCGGCTGCCGGTACTGCCGTGGCCGAAGGGGTTGAGCTTCCAGGCGCTGCACGCGCGTGACGCCGGCGAGGCTTACCGACTTGCGGTTACGAATCCGAAGGCCCGAGGCGCCTACAATCTCGCCGCCGAGCCGGTCATCGACGCCGAGGCCATGGCCGGGCTGCTCGGCGCCAAGCCGATGTCCGTGCCTGGAATGGTGGCGCACGCCGCACTCGCCGGACTGTGGCGCCTGCACGCCGTGCCGGCCGAGCCCGCGCTGCTCGACCTTGTGCTCGGCCTTCCCCTGCTCGACACCACCCGGATCCGCGACGAGCTCGGATGGGAACCGACGGTGAGCTCAGTAGACGCGATGCGAGAGGCCCTCGATGGCATCGTCGACCACGCCGGAGGCAAGACCCCGCCGCTGGCAGGTGACTCTGCGGCCGGCCGGATCAACGAGGTGGCCACCGGCATCGGCGAGAGGTACTCCACCGACGAGCGCACCTGACGGATCACCGCACGCTTCGCGACGTAGTCGTGGCGGGAACGATTCCAGTTCTCTGACCTCGGCAGCCGGGCCTCCTCCCTTCACCACCGAAGCCGCATTGGTTTCGCGCTTGCGACCGACACCGTCTTGAGGATTTGTAGCAGAGTTGCGGTACAAGCGCTTTTTGTGTCACTCTCTTGATACAACGAGTGGGGGTTCTCATGGTGAGCCGTATCGAGGCTTTCGAGGCGTCCTTGCACGGGTCGCAGCGCGCTCAATCCCTGCTTCTGCGTCGCTACGGGGTGCCACCAACCGAAGCGAACCTGGCGGTGCTCACGCGGTACGCAGTTCGGGTCCGACGCGCGAGGTGGTGGGGTGTGGTCGGGGTGCTGGTCGCTGCGGGTGTGGGGTGGTTAGGCCCCTCGCAAGATGCTGCAGGCTGGTACCTCGCTCGGCTCTTCGCCGGCTACCTGGTCGGATCGGGCATCGCTGAGTTCGCCGCGCCGGCTATGCAACGAAGCGGTCCGACGCATGTTGCGTCGCTGACGACGCGAGCCGCCGGGTCGTTCCTGCCCTGGTGGGCTCGAACACTCCCGTGGCTTTGCCTCGTGCCGTGCCTGGCGGCCCCTGTGTTGTTCGTGGGTGAACACCCCGTGGGGATTACGCGGTTGCAAGACAGAAGAGGAAGCGTCCTGGCCACGGCTGCGTGGTTCTCGCCGAGTGTGCTGATAGGCACGGCAATGTTCGCCCTCGCGGGTCTTGTGGTGTGGCGGGTGACGATGCATGCGCTAGCCGTGCGAGCCCTTCCGCTCGACCGCACCGACCAGGCTCGGGTCGAGTTGCTGACTCGCGCGTTGTCCGCCCGCGCCGTGTCGGGGACGGCCGCCGCGCTCGGGCTCTCGCTGTTGGGGGGGCTCGCCTACCTCAGCGCGCGAGCCTTGATGTCGCGGGTCTGCACCACGGTGGCGGACTGCGGCTATGCCTATGCCTGGCATGACCGACACAACCTCTTCGAAAGCATCGGCGCGCTGATGGTGCTCGCCGCAATCCTGCTCTTCTGGTTCAGCCGGCTCCCGCGCGTCGATCAAGAGCTGCTGCGTGTCACCGTGCCGGCGTCCCCATGAGGGTTTCGGTGGACACGTCGTCTCCGGTGCCCGCCTACGAACAGATTCGTGCTCAGGTCGAAGCCATGGCGGACACCGGCGCACTGCCGGCGGGAACTCGACTGCCGCCCATCCGCCAGCTGGCTGCGGACCTCGGGCTCGCACCCGGCACCGTCGCGAAGGCCTACGCGCTTCTGGAGAAGGCAGGCGTCACGTCCACGCACCGACGACGAGGCACCCTCATCACCGACCGCCGCGCCCTCGACCCGGCCACCCAGCGCAGCGAGCTGCACCGGGCAGCCTCAGTGTTCGCCAAGACGGTTCGGCTCCTCAACGTCGACCGGACGACCGCCATCGAGGCGATCGATGCGTCTCTGGTCAACGAGCACGTAGCGTCCCGTCCCGAGCTCTAGGACGTTGTTACCGCATGAAACGGCCTGGTCCGCGGTGCGGCTATCGAAGGTGTCGTCCCGTGCCCGCGGCGGTAAGCGCTTGTCCCATCCGGTGAAGGGCGGCGGTGAGGATGTCGGGGCGGGTCGCGAAGTTACAAGCGGGACAACAACGGCACGCCCGAGCCGCCACTAGCGGTGTAAGACGCACCTACCCAGTGAGCCGGCTGTTCGCGTGGCTTGCTCCAGCGCGCGAGCGATGGGATCAGGACTGGGACTCGACGATCTCGACCACGGGCCAGGCGCCGCCGATCGTCGTCGAGATGACTGTGGCGGTCGTGCCACGCTCGGGGTGGTGGCTCGACCAGAACGAGACACCTGCGTCGGCACCCGACATGGTGATCTGGGGTGAGTCGGCCTTCAGCCAGAGGCCGAGACCGTAGCAGCGGGACTCGCCCGAGTCGGGCTCGCCGCGCGCCGTACGCATGTCGGCGAGGGTCTCCACGCGAACGATCCGCCCCGACATCAGTGCCGTCCAGAACCGCGCCATGTCGGCGGTGGTCGTGTACATCCCGCCATCTCCGGTGGCGATCACCGGCAGGTAGAAGACGTTGGTTCGCCATTGGCCCTCGGCCTCGATATAGCCCAGTGCCGCCCTGCCGGGAAGAGCGTCGGAGCGCAGGAACTTGGTGTCGGCCATGCCTGCGGGAGAGCAGACCAGCTCGCGCACCAGGTCGTGGTAGAAGCGGCCAGAGACGCGCTCAGCGATCAGGGCGAGCACGACGAAGCCGCCGTTGCAGTAGGAGAACCGGTCACCGGCCCGGAACTTCGTCGGGTAGCCGTCGAGAATCGGGAGGAAGTCCTCCGTTGTCACCAGCCGGTGCGCTGAAACCGGCAACTCGTAGTCCTCGCCGTCGAACTCGTCTTCGTCGAGGTAGTCACCGATGCCGGACCGGTGGGAAAGCAAGTGCTCGATCGTTACGTCGTCGGCGATGAGCGGGAGATCGGTGCCCAGGATCTGGCGTGCGGTGGTCGAGAGCGTAAGCAGCCTCTCCTCCACGAGGCGTAGCACCACCAAGGCGGTGAATGTCTTCGAGCCGCTCGCCATGCCCAGCTGGTCGTCGGTGGTCATCGCGATGCCGTGGCTTCGGTCGGCCAGCCCGTACGCCGCGTCGAGGGCGACAACGCCAGTCCGCTCGAGCTGGACGACCCCCGCGAAATCTGTCCGAGCTGCCGTTTCGTCGACGCGGCGGCTCAACTCGCTCATCGCGCCACGGTAGCGGCGCCACCGCGTGGGTGCGCCCGCGTTCACTGATTCGAGTCCGTGGGCTGCCGCGGCGACACCGGGATCAACGAGGTGGCACAGAGCCAATGAGCGGTCTCGATGGTCTTGGCGTTC
>DASQMN010000218.1:0-13044 GCA_035645475.1 Nocardioidaceae bacterium | reverse complement strand
ACGAACCCACGACCGAAGAACCCACCGAAGATCCGACCGAAGAACCCACCGAAGAGCCCACCGAAGATCCGACCGAGGAACCCACCGAAGAGCCGACCGAGGAACCCACGCGCGAACCGACGCGGGAACCCACCGACGGGCCGCCGGATTCCAGGAACGATCCGGCCCGCTGAGCCAGAGCGCTCACCGGTCAATCCAGCGGTTCAGCCACCGCCAGATCGGTGGAGCCGGCGTACCCGGGAACGGTCAGCCGATCCGATGCCGCGACCCGCAGCCCGAGATCGGTGTACTCCACGTACTCGCGATAGCGGCGGACCGCCTCGGACGTGTCGAGCGCCGACTGCAGCGAGGCGACGTCGCCGACGGCGACGATCCGGTAGGGCGGGGCGTACGGAACCCCCTGGAGCACCACGGAATTGCCGACACACTTGATGCCGGTCGTCGTGGTGAGGCGTTGACCTTGCAGGCTGATGGCCTCGGCGCCGCCGGCCCACAGGGCGTTGACGAAGCCTTGGATGTCTTGCTGGTGGACGACGAGCAGGTTGGGGTCGATGCCCTCGGGCACCTCGGCATCGCGCGGGGTGTCGGTCAGCACCACCACCAGTCCCTCGCCGCGCACGGCTGTGAGGCCGGCGGCCGGGCTGAGCTTGGCGACCTCCTTGGCGGCCGCGTTCACGTCCACGTCGTCGAGGCCGGCGGACAGTTGCCGGATGTCGTCTCGTACCTCGCGCTGCTCGGCCCGCAGCTGCGCGACCTGCCGGGACCGGTCCACGACCACCTGGGTTAGGTCGGTGGTGCCCGCGCGCAGGTCGATGCCGTCGGCCGACATGGCGCTGCTCACGCACAGCAGCCCGCCGGCCGCCGACACCAGCGGGACGGCAAGCCTCCAGCCGATACTGCGGTAGCGCGAGGACACGCGGATACGCTAGCCCGGCAGTCCCCATCCCGGTCGCTGGAGCGGCCATCTCGAGGAGCCCCGGTGAGTGATCTCAGCCCCCGCAAGACCTCGGCAGACCGGCCCGCGGCATCAAGGGTGGGCAGGCGCTGGGTCGCTCCGGCGATGCTCACCTGCTGGCTGCTCGGTCTGCTGTGGGTGGTCGTCTACTACGTCGCAGGCGACCGCATCCCGGTGATTCAGGACCTCGGCGGCTGGAACCTGGTCGGCGGAATGGCTCTGGTCGGCCTGGGCTTCGTCTTCGCCACGCAGTGGGAGTGAGGCCCTCGTCGTCAGCGTGGTACCGAGTCACGCGTTCGTAATCCCACCGCTGTCATTACTCCACAGCGGTTATCCCCAGTGTGGACAACCACTCAGGTGAGCACCAGCGTACGAGCGAGTACCGCAGCCGCCAGACCGCCGATCAGCACGGCATAGAGCCCGATCTGAGCCGCGTTGCGATGTGCCCTCGGCGTGTACGCGACCACGGCACCGATCAGCAGGCCGGCCAGCAGGCCGCCGAAGTGTCCCTGCCAGCTGACTCCGGGACGGAAGGACAGGGCGACGTTGAGAACGAGCAGGATCAGCAGGAACGACACGTCCTGGCCCCGCTGGTACAGCAGGATCAAGGCGGCGCCGAACAGGCCGAAGACCGCGCCGGATGCACCCAGAGTGGAAGTCAGCGGCCCAGTGAACCAGTACGCCATCACCGAGCCGCTCACCGCGCAGACGAGGTACAGCGCCAGGAAGCGCAACGACCCGAGTATCCGCTCCAGCGTCGGACCGAACAGGTACAGCGCGTACATGTTGAACGCGATGTGCAGGACGCTCCCGTGCAGGAAAGCCGATGTCAGCAGACGCCAGTAGGCGCCCTGGGCGACACCCGGCACGGCACCTGCGTCCCTGAAGAACGCCTCCGACCCCAGCATGGCGCCCCAGGCGACCGCCTGCTCCCGCACCGGACCGCCGGCCAGGTACGGCAGGAACGCGAGCAGGTTCAGGCCGATCAGCACCAGGGTGACCAGGCCCGGCCGTTCCGGCAGTGCGCCGCCGGCCGCGGTGCGTGGCTGGCGTACTCCCTGGGAGGCCTCGGCCGCGTCGTCCGGACAGTGGAAGCCGACGGCTGCCGGGCGCATGCACTGCGGGCAGATCGGCCGTCGGCAGCGCGAGCAGGAGATCCAGGTCTCGACACCGGGGTGGCGGTAGCACTGTGGTGCAGCACCTTGACCCGGGCTCGAGTCAGGGCCCGGTGCGGGGAAGCTCATGGAGGGGAGGAGGCGCCGCGCTCAGGCAGGGCGCCGCTCGATCGTGACCGACTCGATGACGACCGGCTCGACCGGCTTGTCACCACGTGCGGTCTTGGTACTGGCGATGCTGTCGACCACATCGCGGCTCGCCTGGTCGGCCACCTCGCCGAAGATGGTGTGCTTGCGGTTCAAGTGAGGCGTCTTGCCGACGGTCACGAAGAACTGCGACCCGTTGGTGCCGGGTCCCGCGTTGGCCATCGCGAGCAGGTAGGGCCGGTCGAAGGAGAGTTCGGGGTGGATCTCGTCCTTGAACTCATAGCCCGGCCCACCGGTACCCGTGCCGAGGGGGTCCCCGCCCTGGATCATGAAGCCGGCGATGACGCGGTGGAAGATTGTCCCGTCGTAGAAGCGGCCGGTGGTGGTACGGCCGCTCTTGGGGTCGGCGTATTCCTTCGTCCCCTCGGCGAGGCCGACGAAGTTCTCGACGGTGACGGGCGCGTGGTGCTCGAACAGCGACACCACGATGTCGCCTCGGTTGGTGCTGAGGGTCGCGAAGAGCTCGTCGGCCACAGGGTCTCCTTCGTACGTACGACATCTGGCTGCTCCGCGCGGACGGCGGGTGAGTCGATCCTGCCACGGCATCCCTGAGGACCGCAGACGCGGATGCGTCGCATCTGCCTCGCTGGGTACGGTGGAGCGACTCGGAGCAACTCGCCCGAAGCCCCGACCGATTCTGATGCCGTCGCCCGCTGCGGCGGGCGGCACCGAGAGGACAACCATGCAACTGCGTCGCCGCCGCCCCAAGACCACCACCGAGCTACTGATGGAGCAGGTTGCGGAGCTTGCCGAACGCGTCTCCTTGCTGGGCGGGCAGGCTGTCGTCGCCATCGCCCCACGCATCGAGGACGCCCGCGACGCCGCCATCATCGTTTACGAGGAGGCACGCACCCGCGTGCGCGACGAGTACGTGCCCAAGGTGCGTGACGAGTACGTGCCTCGCGTACGTGAAGAGGTCGGTCAGCGCGTCCGCGAGGACGTGATCCCCCGTGCCAAGGCCGCCGCCGCGTCCCCACTCGTGGCTGCCGCACTGGCCAAGACCCTGCGCCCCGAGCCGCCCGCGCCGGTCAAGAAGACTCACAAGGTGCGCAACGCCGTCCTCGCGCTGGGCGTCGGCGGCGGCGGGGCTTACGCGTTCTCGCAGCTGCGCAGCGACAAGCCTGTCGACACGCCACCCCCGGCACCTGCCCCCGCGCGTCCGACGGCGGTCCCGGACCCCGTCCCGGCCGCGCCGCCCTCCTCCGACGTCAGCGTTGGTGTGGACCCGGCTCCCGCCACGGTCCCTGGCGACGGACCCACGCTGGAGGAGCTGGGTGCTGACGTCGTCTACCCCGAGGTCGGCTACTCCGACGACCAGCCCACCGACAACCGTCGTCCCGGCGACGACCCGGTCTGACCTGACCACTGACGGATCGCCGGTGCACTCCGGGCCGCTTCACATGGCTGTCACGCCATGTGGGGCGGCCCGTTCCGGTGGACTGGCCGGTGGTCAGCCCGAGCCGGCTGCGCCAGCGGTATGCAGGGTGCGGGCGGTGGCGCGGCGCTCGGCCACGAAGCTGAGGAGGGGCACCGTCCCCAGCAGCATGGTCACCACGGTGAACGACAACGGCCATGCGGCCTGCCTCGACAGGATCGCGGCACACACCAGGAAGACCATGTACAAGAAGCCGTGTACCGGTGAGACGCGGTTCTGGATGAAGTCACCCACCTGCCACAGCGCCGACCCGTCCTCGGCCAGCCAGCGCAGAAGCGGTCCCGAGCACACGACGATGAGCAGGACGCCGACCACGTAGGCGAGCACCTGGTATCGGCGCAGAGCCGGTCGTACGTCGGCCGCCACCGGAGCGGAGGACGGGCGGCCGGAGGTCACCGCGTCAGGCTACCGGGGTACGCGGGGGCTCTCTCGCCGCTGCCTGGTCCGAGGCCGACGCGGCGTCCATCGCCCGGTGATCGAGTACCCGGTCGCGTGCGACCCGCCACCACATGAACGCGGTGAAGGCAGCGAAGACCCACCACTGGATGCCGTAGGCGAGGTTGCGAGCACCGGCCGTCCAGCTGGCCTCCGGCAACGACACGGCGACGGGTTCCAGCCGTGCCGGGTCGGGCGGCGACTGCGCGGTGCGCACGACGTACACGCTGTAGAGGTCGTACGGCACGGACCCGACGAGCACGGAGACGTTGAGCGCTTCGATTTGCCGCTCCCCGGTGACGGCCGTGCTGAACGGCTCGCTGGCCGCGACCACGCCCGTCACCCGAACTGTCCCGGTGGTCAGCGGCGGGAGGTCACTCGCGTCGCTGGAGCCCCGAACCACCAGTACCGCCGACTGGGTGCCGTCGACGAGCAAGGGGGAGACCACCCAGGAGCGCCCCGGCACCCGGCCGGTCACCAGGAACTGGTCCTCGACCGGTGCCCAGCGTCCTTCGATCAGCACGGCCGCGCCGTCGGCCTCGGCGGTGATGGGGTCGTCGGGTCCCAGCAGGCTCGAGAGCACCACCGGGTCGCGTTGGGCCTTCTCTGCCCGGTCGTCGGCCTGGGACTGCCGCCAAGCGTCGAGCTGCCAGTACCCCGCGTACGACATCGCGCTCACCGCGACGACGGCGACCAGATGCAGAAGGAGCAGCTCCCCGCGCAGCAGCACCCGCCACGTGGGCGTGCTGCGCGGAATCGGTGTCACGCCCGCGCGTCAGCCCGACAGCGCAGGCAGGTCCGCATAGAGCGGGAAGGCGTCGGCCAGTGCCCTGGCCCGGTCGCGCAGGGCCGCCATCGCCGAGTCGGAGAGGTCCGGCTTGAGCGCCTCGGCGATCACGTCAGCGACCTCGCCGAACTCCGCCGGTCCGAATCCCCGCGTTGCCAGCGCCGGAGTCCCGATGCGCAGCCCGGACGTCACCATGGGCGGACGGGGGTCGAACGGCACGGCGTTGCGGTTGACGGTGATGCCGATGCGGTCGAGCCGGTCCTCGGCCTGCTTGCCGTCCAGCTGCGACTCGCGCAGGTCGACCAGCACCAGGTGCACGTCGGTGCCTCCACTGAGCACCGAGACGCCGGCGGCCCGCGCGTCGGGCGCACTCAACCGCTCGGCCAGGGTGCGGGCACCGTCGATGGTGCGCTGCTGACGCTCGGCGAACTCAGGTGTCGCGGCCAGCTTCAAGGCGACTGCCTTGCCGGCGATGACGTGTTCCAGCGGGCCACCCTGCTGGCCGGGAAAGACCGCGGAGTTCACCTTTTTTGCCAGGTCGGCGCGGTTGGTGAGGATGAGCCCGCCGCGCGGCCCGGCAAGGGTCTTGTGCGTCGTCGTGGTGGTGACGTCGGCGTACGGGACGGGGCTGGGGTGCAGCCCGGCAGCGACCAGCCCGGCGAAGTGAGCCATGTCCACCAGCAGCGAGGCGCCGACCTCGTCGGCGATCTCGCGGAAGGCCGCGAAGTCGAGCTGGCGAGGGTAGGCGGACCAGCCGGCGATGATCAGCCGCGGCTGGTGCTCCTTCGCCAAGCTGTGCAGCTCGTC
Organism: Nocardioidaceae bacterium; assembly: GCA_035645475.1. Lineage (GTDB taxonomy): Bacteria > Actinomycetota > Actinomycetes > Propionibacteriales > Nocardioidaceae > DASQMN01. The sequence continues at coordinate 7,303 of DASQMN010000218.1, read as the reverse complement.
CATGTCGACCAGCGAGCGCTCCGCGTCGACGTGGTACGCGACGGCCTGGTAGAGGCGGCCGGAGAAGTTGATCCGCATGCCATGGGTGAGGTGCCCACCGTGGGCGAGGTCCAGGCCGAGGATGGTGTCGCCGGGCTCGATCAGCGCCGACATGGCCGCTGCGTTGGCCTGCGCGCCCGAGTGTGGCTGCACGTTGGCGAAGCCGGCCCCGAAGAGCTCCTTCGCACGTTCGATCGCCAGAGTCTCGATGGTGTCGACGTGCTCGCAGCCACCGTAGTAGCGGCGACCCGGGTAGCCCTCGGCGTACTTGTTGGTGAGGACCGACCCTTGCGCCTGCAGCACCGCGGCCGGGGTGAAGTTCTCCGACGCGATCATCTCCAGCGTCTCCTGCTGGCGTCGCAGCTCGGCGTCGATGGCCGCCGCGACGTCGGGGTCTGCGACTCCGATCGCGGCCATGTGCGCGGACTGGCTGTGAGCCTGGTTCATGTGGGGTGCCTCCTGGAACTCGGGCGCCCGGCGCGCGGACAGCGCCCGGGCACCGGTGTCGTCGTGGTGCCCCGACCCCAGGCGGACGACCCGCGGTCGATCGGTGCGCCGCTTCCCGGCGGCGACCTTCCCTCGGGAGCACACGGCGGACTCAGCGTACTGCTCGCCGTCCTCGCGCGTAGATCAGGAGCCCCGGTCGATCCACTCCTGCAGGTGCGGCGCCTCGGCCCCGATTGTTGTCACGTCGCCGTGGCCGGTGTGCACGACCGTCTCTGCCGGCAGCACCAGCAGGCGGTCGCGGATCGAGTCGATGATGGTGGGGAAGTCGGAGTACGACCGGCCCGTGGCGCCGGGTCCTCCGGCGAACAGCGTGTCGCCGCTGAACAGCGCGCCGAGGTCTGGCGCATGCAGACAGGTGCTGCCTGGCGAGTGACCCGGCGTGCGCACGGCGGTGAGGGTGACACCGGCGACCTCGAGCGTGGCCCCGTCGACAAGGTCGGTGTCGGGCTCGCTGTCGGGGTGCTCGCTGCGCCACAGCATCGCGTCGGGCGAGGGGAACCACACCGGGGCGCCGGTCCGGGCACGCAGCGTGGGTGCCTCGTTGACATGGTCGTCGTGACCGTGGGTGCAGACGATGGCCGTGACCCGGCGACCCGCGATGGCAGTCAGGATGGCGTCGGCGTCGTGGGCGGCGTCCACGACCAGCACCTCCTCGTCGTCACCGACGAGCCACACGTTGTTGTCCACGTCCCAGGTGCCGCCGTCGAGGCTGAAAGTCCCCGAGGTCTCGACCCGCTCGATGCGGGCGCTCACATCACCACCACCGAGCGCAGGACCTCGCCGCCGTGCATCTTGTCGAAGGCGGCCTCGACCCCCTCGAGGGCGATGGTCTCGGTCACGAAGGCGTCGAGGTCGAGTCGGCCCTGGGAGTAGAGGTCGATCAGCACCGGGAAGTCCCGGCTGGGCAGGCAGTCGCCGTACCAGCTCGACTTCAACGACCCACCCCTGCCGAACACGTCGATCAGCGGCACGGTCAACTGCATGTCAGGAGTCGGCACGCCGACGAGGACGACAGTGCCAGCGAGGTCACGGGCGTAGAAGGCCTGCAGCCAGGTCTCCGGACGGCCGACCGCGTCGATGACCACGTCCGCGCCGAACCCACCGGTCAGCGCGCGTACGGCCTCCGGCACGTCGTCGACCGCGCGGGCATCCACGGTGTGAGTGGCTCCGAGCCCGGTGGCCCACTCGAGCTTCGTGCTGTCGATGTCGATGGCGATGATCGTCGCTGCTCCCGCGAGCCGGGCGCCGGCGACCGCAGCGTTGCCCACACCGCCGCAGCCGATGACGGCGACGGAGTCTCCGCGGGTCACCGAGCCGGTGTTCAGAGCGGCACCGAGCCCGGCCATCACGCCGCACCCCAGCAGCCCGGCGGCGGCCGGGGAGGCAGCAGGGTCGACCTTGGTGCACTGACCGGCTGCCACCAGGGTCTTGTCGGCGAAGGCGCCGATGCCCAAGGCCGGTGAGAGCTCGGTGCCGTCGCTGAGCGTCATCTTCTGCGAGGCGTTGGCCGTGTCGAAGCAGTACCAGGGCCGTCCGCGCGAGCAGGCCCGGCACCGGCCACAGACGGCGCGCCAGTTGAGGACGACGAAGTCACCGGGGGCGACGTCGACGACGCCCTCGCCGACCGACTCCACGATGCCGGCCGCCTCGTGGCCCAGCAGGAAGGGGAACTCGTCGTTGATACCGCCCTCGCGGTAGTGCAGGTCGGTGTGGCAGACACCGCAGGCTTGCACCTGCACCACTGCCTCACCGGGGCCCGGGTCCGGTACGACGATGTCTTCAACGGTGACCGGTGCGCCCTTCGAGCGGGCGATGACTCCACGGACTGTCTGTGCCATGTGCGTGCTCAGCCGATGCCCGAGGAACCGTGAGAGTGCGGCGGCACTTTCACACCCTCCGATGCCTGGACCACCACGAAGCCCTGGCCCTCGAAGGCCATCTGGTACGCCTCACCTGAGCCGCGCCCGATCAGCGCGCCCGCGGTGGCGGTGCGTTTGAGGGACGAGCGCAGCGCGCTCGACCACGCCACCAACGACTGCACGTCCGCGTACGTCGGAGCATCCACGGCCAGCACGACCGGCGTGCCGTGGGAGGTGATGGCGATCTGGCCGGTGCCGGTGAAGACGGTGTTGAACAAGCCACCGGAGAGCATGGAGGCGCCCTCCACCCGCTTGACATCCCACTCGAGCGTGGGGTCGAAAGCCAGCACGTTGCGCCCGTTGACGGTCAGCCCGTCACCCTCGAGATCGATGACGTGGATCTCGGCGGCATCGTCGGCCATGAAGACGTCGCCCTGGCCGGTCACCCGCATCAGCGGCAGGCCCTCTCCGGTGAGCGCCTTCTTGAGGAACTTGCCGACACCGGAGCTCTGGTACGCGAAGTCGACGGCGCCCTGGTAGGCCACCATCGCCCCCTGGCGGGCCATCACCTCCTCACCGTGCAGACGCACCTTCAGCATGCGCCGGTTCTGCAGGGTGAACCTGCCCTGTCCTGCCTGTTCGAGGTTCTCACCGAAGAGATCGCTGCGCACCATGGCGCAAGTCAAGCGCACCTTCTGCCGTCCGTGCCACCAGGGCCGAGGACCTCAGTTCGGTCGGCCCCGGTCAGACGAGGTCCCGCCGTGGGTGGGCGGCCAACGCCGCGGCATGGCCGGGTACGTCGTCGACCACCATGGCGTCGACACCCACCGCCGCCAGGTCGCGGGACTGGTCAACCGTCGGTCCCCACACCAGGAGCTGCCGGTGCGAGCCATGCACCGCCTCGACCACCTCGTGCAGCGCCGGAACGTCCACCGAAGCCGTGGCCGTGCTGGGCCACAGTGAGCCTGCGTGCACGGCCAGCACCTGCACGTCCAGATGCGCGGCTGCCGCGACCGCGAGCCCGATCGGGAAGCGCAACCAGGTGGTCAGCCCCAACGGCATGCTCGGCGACTCCGCCCGCATGTGCGACAGCGCCGCCGGGTCGAACGACGCTGCGAACATCGGCCGCTCATCCAGATGCCGACGACCGACGCGGGCGAAGAGGGCCGCGGTGGTGGACCTGCTGGCGCGGCCGGCGTCCTCCAGCGACGACTTCAGGTCGAACATCACGCCCGCGTTCGGCGGCAGCGCCTCCAACAGCTCGGATATTCGCAGCGCGCCGTGCCCGCTGGCCTGCGCACCGGTGATCCCGGCGAGGAAGGAGCCGTCCGGGAAGGCCGCGTCGTGAGTCACGAAGAGCTCGTCGTCGCACGATCTCCGCACGTCGGCCTCGACCCAGTCGATGCCGCAGCCGAGTGCGCCGAGGAACGAGCCCAGAGTGTTCTCCACCTGGGACTGCACCACACCCTCACCCAGGCCGCGGTGCCCGATCAAGGTGGCGGGCCGGCCGAACACCTGCGGTGGCGCTGACGTTGCCTTCGACATGTTGGTCCGGCCTCGGGTCGACTCGCTCGGGCTTCGCTTGCTGGGTGCTGCTCGGTCGTTATGAGCCCAGGCCGTCCTCAGTCACGAAATGCTGTGCCAGCGTGAGCGTGCGAGCCGACAGCTCATCGATCGTGATGCGGTCGAACTCGCGCACCGCACTGCGTACGTGCACGTGCGTGGTGCCGACGAGGTCGCCGGGAATGCCCGCCACACCGTGCAGGGCACCGTAGACGCTGCCGACAGTCGCGGCGTTGGAGTCCGTGTCGCGGCCACCGGAGATGGTGATGCCGACCGCGTCGATGAAGCGCTCGCCCCACAGCAGGCCGGTCGCGATGAGTGCCGCGTTGTTGACGGTGTGGACCCATGGATAGTGCCCGAGCTCAGCGTCGACCCAGTCGAGCGCGTCGGTGTGAGTGGCGCCGGTGTCGTACAGGTCGAGCACACCACGCAGCGCTGCGGCGAGTCGTGAGCGCGACGGCACCAGCCGCTGGGCCACCCGAAGCGCCTCGTCCGCCACCTTTGTCGCCATGGCCGCAGCGACGAGTCCGGCCGCCCAGATCTCGCCGTAGATGCCGTTGGCGGTGTGGCTCAGGCGAGCGTCCACGAGCGCGAGGCGGGCCGCTTCACGAGGGTTGCCCGGGCTGACGTAGCCGAAGACATCGGCGCGGATGAGCGCGCCGATCCACTCCCGGTAGGGGTTGTCGCTCGACGCCGTCTGCGGAGCGCTGAGGCCGGCGATCAGGTTGCGGTAGGCCGCCCGCTCCGCGGTGAAGGTCTGCAGGAAGGGCAGTCGGTCGAGCCATTCCTCGGCGATCTGCTCGGTGGTCACGTCGCGACCGCACGCCTCCAGGAGGTGCAGGCCCAGGATGGTCCAGTCGATGTCGTCGTCACGGGGTACGTCGACGAAGTGTCCGGCCGTGGCGTACGGGGCCGACTCATGAAGCTCGGGCACCCCTTCGGGCAGCGGGTCCAGCAGCGGCAGGTAGCTGGCCTGCGGCCACTGTCCGACGGCACGAAGGTAGATCTCCAGCTGCACCCGGCTCAGGCCCTCCACGGGCTTGCCGAGCGTGTTGCCGACAGCTCGGCCGAGCCACGCGCCCCGGATGCGGTCAGGCAGCTGGGTCTGGTCGACCGCCAGGAGCGGCGCGTTCGCCGCAAGAGCCGCCAGCGTGTCCGCGTCGTACGGCTCGCTGTAGAACCAGTCGGGGGTGCGCTCGAGCGCCTTCAGCTGGTCGCCGATGGCGGCCAGCCACGCGAGGTCCCCCGCTCGAGCGGCATCGCGAGCCTCGTCCTCGAGGGTGCCGACGAGGTAGCCGCTCTGCCGTAGCTGCTCGGCCTCGTCGGGAACCAGGTCCCGGATGTCGAGTACGTCGTGCACGGTTTCCTACGATCCAGTCGGAACGGGTGGACGGCTCAGCCCTTGACGGCTCCGGCCAGGAAGCCCTGAGTGACCTGCCTCTGCAGGGCCACGAAGAGCACGACGACCGGCAAGATCGTGATGAGGGTTCCGGCAGCCAGCGGGCCGATGTCGACCGATCGACCGCCCAGGAACAGGTACAGACCCGTGGTGAGCGGCTGGTACTCACCACCTGGCATGTACAGCAGCGGTACCAGGAAGTTGTTCCAGTTCTGCAGGAAGGTGAAGACCGCCAGCGCGCCCATTCCGGACGTGACCAGCGGCAGCATCACCCGGAGGAAGATCTGCCATTCCGAGGCGCCGTCGACCCGTGCGGCCTGCTCGATCTCCACCGGTAGGTCGGAGAAGAATGCGCGCATGAAGAAGACGCCGAAGGACACACCGGTGCTGGCGAGCACCAGGTTGACTCCCAGGAGACTGTCCAGCAGCTGCATCGACCGGAGCTGGAAGTACAGCGGGATCATGTAGGTGAAGAACGGCACCAGCAGGCCGAGAACCACCAGGTAGAACAGGATGGTGCGGCCGAAGAACGGCAGTCTGGCGAACGCATAGCCGCCCATCGTCGAGAGAACGACGACGAGGAGAGTGCTGGGCACGGTGAGCAGGAAGCTGTTGAGCACGTAGTCGCCGAACCCACCGACCGTCCACGCCGTGCGGATGTTCTCCGTCGAGAAGGACGAGAACAGCCCGAAGGGGTTGACCTTCACGTCCTGGGAGGTCTTGAGCGCCGTCGAGATCGTCAGCACCAGCGGGAAGAGCATCAGCAGCGACAGGACGATCAGCAGGGCGTGCCTGCCGGTCGACGACCGGCGCCGGGCGTCCATCCCCCGTGAGGGCGGCGTGCGTTGCGCCGGGTGGGGGTCCTGTGCGGCTTGCGGGGCCTTCACTGCCGATGTGCTCATGCGCCCGTCCCCTGCAGTGAGAGCTTGCGTTGCAGCCGGTTGAGCCAGATGGCGAACGGCACCGCCATCACGGTGATGACCATGGCCAGCGTCGTCCCGTAGCTGATCCGGTTCAGCTGGAAGGCGCTGGTGTAGGCGTAGGTACCGAGTACCTCGGTCGCGCCGGCAGGTCCGCCGCCGGTCATGACGAACACGATGTCGAAGACCGCGAAACCGCCGATCAGGGTGATGGTGGTGACCATGAGGAACACCGGCATGATCTGCGGGAGGATGACGTACCTCAGCTGCTGCAGGTAGTTGGCGCCATCCAGGCGTGCCGCGTTCAAGATGTCGACGTCGACGTTTCGCAGCGCGGACAAGAAGATGACGAACACGAATCCGGCCGTCGCCCAGATCGCTGTGGCGAGGACGGCGTACAACGCGGTGTCGGGGTCTCCCAACCAGCCGCGCTCGAACGAGTCGAGCCCGACGGCTCCGAGGACCTTGTTGAGCCAGCCGCGCGACGGCTCATAGATCCAGCCCCAGACCACGCCGATCGCAACCTGCGGCAGCACATAGGGCATGAAGAACGCGACCCGGTAGAACACCGTCCAGCGCTGTACCCCCCACACCAGCAGGGCGAGGGCGAGCCCGATCAGCAGCGGCGCGATCGTGCCGATGATGATCCAGATGACGTTGTTCCAGAAGGCGGATCTGACAGCCGGGTCGCTGGCGAGCTCGGTGAAGTTCGCCAGGCCGACCCAGGGCGGGTTCGGGTCGATGCCGTTGAAGTCGACGAACACGTAGTAGACCGCGTTCACCATCGGCACGAGCAGGAAGACGATCACCAGGAGCAGCAGTGGCGCGACCAGCATCATGCCCAGCCGGCCCTGTGCTTTCCGGGTGACGGCAGGTACGTCCGAGCGGACGGTGCCCCACCGCCGCTCGCGGCGTGGTGCCGGCGCAGGCGCCGGGACGGCCGTCATCTCAGCTCCCGAACGCGCGGGCTCACTTCTGTGCCGCTGCCTCGAGGTCTCCAGCCACGTCCTCGGGGC
>DASQMN010000217.1:0-5106 GCA_035645475.1 Nocardioidaceae bacterium | reverse complement strand
CGGCACAGCCGCGATCGAGGAGATCCAGCGCCGCTACATCGGCGACCCGGCCTTCTCGAACCTGCCTCGCAAGTTCAAGACGGCTATCTCCGGGCACCCGAGCCACGACACCGCCCCGGAGATCAACGACGTCAGCTTCGTAGGGGTGGACCACCCCGAGTACGGCGCCGGCTTCGACGTGTGGGTCGGCGGAGGGTTGTCCACCAACCCGATGCTCGCCCAGCGGCTGGGTGCATGGGTGCCCCTGCACGAGGTCCCTGACGTGTGGGCAGCCGTGGTGTCAACCTTCCGCGACTACGGCTACCGCCGGCTGCGGTCGCGGGCCCGGCTGAAGTTCCTGGTGGCCGACTGGGGCGCCGAGGAGTTTCGCCGGGTCATGGAGGAGGAGTATCTGCACCGTTCGCTGCTGGACGGTCCCGCTCCCCCACCGCCGGACGGACCGGGCGACCACGTCGGCGTACACCGCCAACGCGACGGCCGCTTCTACGTCGGGGTCGCACCGACCGTGGGGCGGGTCAACGGCGCCACGCTGGCCAAGGTGGCCGACATCGTGGAGGCGCATGGCTCGACGCGCGTTCGTACGACCGCACAGCAGAAGCTGGTCGTGCTCGACGTCGAGGAAGACCAGGTCGAGAGCCTGGTGACGGCGCTGGCCGCCGTGGGGCTCAACGCACGGCCCTCGGCGTGGCGGCGCAACACGATGGCGTGCACCGGCATCGAGTTCTGCAAGCTGGCGATCGTCGAGACCAAGCAGCGCGCGGCCGACCTCGTCGACGAGCTCGAGCGGCGCGTGCCCGAGCTCGACGTGCCCATCACCGTCAACGTGAACGGCTGCCCCAATTCCTGCGCCCGGGTGCAGGTCGCCGACATCGGTCTGAAGGGCCAGATCGTCACGGCCGACAGCGCGCAGGTTGAGGGCTTCCAGGTGCACCTAGGCGGTGCCCTCGGCCTGGACCCCGGCTTCGGTCGCAAGCTGCGGGCGCACAAGGTGACCGGCGACGAGCTGACCGACTATGTCGAGCGGGTGGTACGCCACTATCTGGCCGACCGAGGCGAGGGTGAGTCCTTTGCGGCATGGGTCGGTCGGGCGGACGAGGCGGTCCTGCGATGACCGGCCGCGCCGTGCCCTTCCACTGCCCCTTCTGCGGCGACGAGGACCTGCGGCCCCACGGTGAACGCCACGGTGAGTGGGAGTGCCGCTCGTGCCTGCGGGCCTTCTCGTTGAAGTTCCTCGGGCTGCTCGCTGCGCCGCCGCGACCTGCGCAGGGCCCGTCATGACGGCGACCCGTTCCGACGTCGTCCTCCGTACTGCACAGGAGTTGCGAGAGCTCGCTCAGATCACCGGACCCGAGCTCGAGCTGGCCAAGGCCGAGCAGATCCTCGAGTGGGCCGTCGAGACCTTCGGCGAGCGCTTCTGCATCACCTCGTCGATGGCCGATGCCGTGCTCGCCCACCTCGCGTCGACTGTTGCGCCGGGGATCGACGTCGTGTTCCTGGACACCGGGTATCACTTCGCCGAGACGATCGGCACCCGTGACGCCGTCGCCGCCACCTTGCCGCTGACCGTGGTCAGCGTCCGACCGGAGCTGAGCGTGGCCGAGCAGGACGAGCAGTACGGACCTGACCTTTTCGCCCGCGATCCCGACCTGTGCTGCGCGATGCGCAAGGTCGCGCCGCTGCGCGACTCGCTGGACGGGTATGACGCCTGGGCCACCGGGCTGCGGCGTGACGAGACCCGGGACCGGGTGATCGCGCCCGTCGTGGGCTGGGACGAAGACAAGCAGCGGGTCAAGGTGTCGCCGCTGGCCCGGTGGACCGCCACCGACGTCGACCGATATGTGCAGGAGAACAACGTGCTGGTCAACCCCTTGCAGTTCGACGGCTACCCCTCCATCGGCTGCTGGCCGTGCACCCGACAGGTGGCTCCCGGTGACGACCCGCGCAGCGGCCGCTGGGCGGGCACCTCCAAGACCGAGTGCGGGATTCACCGATGAGCGCGCCTGCACTCGTTGCGCTGGCTCACGGCAGCCGTGATCCACGGTCGGCTGCGACGATCACCGCTCTCACGGACGAGGTACGAGGCCTGCGGCCCGACCTGCGCATCGAGCCGGCGTTCCTCGAGCTGTCCGAGCCATTCGTACCTACCGTGGTCGATGGCCTGGTGGCCGACGGCTACGAGGAGGTTGTCGTGGTTCCGCTGCTGCTCTCGCGCGCCTACCACGCCAAGGTCGACGTGCCGTCCGTCGTCAAGGCGATGCAGGCACGCCATCCGGGGCTGCGGATCGGTGCGGCTCCGCACCTGGGGACCGAGCCGACCTTCCTCGACATCCTGGACGTGCGCCTGCGGGCGGCACTGTCAGACGCTCGCGTACGTGAGCTCGACGCGCTCGTACTCGCCGGCGCCGGCACCAGCGATCCCATCGCCAACGCGGGCGTCGCCCGGATCGCCCGGGCTTGGGGCGCGCGGCACCGGCTGCCGGCGGTCGCGGCGTTCGCCTCGGCCTCTCCCCCGTCGACCGGCGAAGCGGTACGCCAGTTCCGCGCGGACGGCCGTCGGCACATTGCCGTCGGTTCGTTCTTCCTGGCCCCCGGTTTCCTCCCCGACCGCGCCGCAGAGCTGGCTCTTGAGGCTGGCGCCGTCGCGGTCTCAGAGCCGCTGGGTGTGGATGTGGAGATCGCGCGGACGGTGCTGTCGCGCTATGCGGTCGGTGCCGTTGAACTGGTGCCGCTGCCTGCCTGAACGACAGTTCTGGCGGGTCCGTAGCGAGCCACCCATCCCGGCGGACGACACCTGTTTCAGCGGCCGTCTGCCTCGCGGCTCAGCGCCACCAGACGGGAGACGGCTCGGCTGTACTTCTTGCGGTACCCACCGGCGAGCAGCTCGCCCGCGAAGAGCTGGTCCAGCGGCACGCCGCTGCTGGTCAGGGGCACGGACCGGTCGTAGAGCCGGTCAGCCAGCACCACCAGACGCAGCCCCACCGACTGGTCGGACAAGGTCCGCACCTGCGACCAGCAGACGGCGTGCACGCCGTCCAGCAGCGCGCCGTACCGGGACGGGTGCAGGCCGGCGAGGTGCCGGCACAACGCGTCGAAGTCGTCCAGAGCGACATCGGGCCGAGCATCAGCCCGGGCGCGCAGGGCTTGGTCATCGACCGGCGTGGGCGCCTCCGGCAGCCCCCGATGTCGGTAGTCCTCGCCCTCGACACGAAGAATCTCGAAGCGCTCGGACAACGTCTGGATCTCGCGCACGAAGTCCTGTGCCGCAAAGCGGCCCTGGCCGAGCCGTCCGGGCAGCGTGTTGGACGTTGCAGCCAAGCGCACGCCCGCCTCAGCAAGCCGCCCGAGCAGGGTGGAGACCAGAACGGTGTCGCCTGGATCGTCGAGCTCGAACTCGTCCACGCACACGAGCCGGTACGTGGACAGGCGCTGCACCGTCTCGGCGAAGCCCAAGGCACCCACCAGGTGAGTGATCTCGACGAACGTCGCGAACAACGCGGGTGGACCAGCGCCGTGAACTGCCCGCCACAGCGCGGCCAACAGGTGGGTCTTGCCGACGCCGAAGCCACCGTCCAGATAGACCCCCGTCGGCCCCTCCGGCTCGCGCCGACGCCACCATCCACGGCTCGAGCCGCCGGCCACCGTCCCGGCGAAGGCGGACAGCCGTTCGACGGCTGCACGCTGGGACGGCTCGGCCGGGTCCGGCCGGTAGGTCGCGAAGGACTCGGCCGCGAAACGGGGCGGCGGCGACAGGTCACTGAGAAGCCGCTCCGGTGCCACGGTCGGGAATCGGTCGACCAGGGCGAGCGGCACCCACACAGAGTAGAACCGGCCGGGACCCTCGACTGGCGCCACTGTCACCCGGCGCTGGCAGGATCGGTAACCACCGCGCACAAGGAGTCAGCCGTGCCCCTGCCAGTCCCGCCGCCCGTCGAACCCATGCTGGCCAAGTCCACCGCCGCCCTCCCACGTGCCGACGCGACACCGGCCGGCTATGCGTACGAGCCCAAGTGGGACGGCTTCCGCTGCATCGTCTTCCGCGACGGCGACGACGTCGAGCTCGGCTCGCGCAACACCAAGCCGCTCACGCGCTACTTCCCCGAGGTGGTCGACGCGGTCCGCGAGCTGTTGCCCCAACGCTGTGTCCTGGACGGCGAGCTGATCGTGGTGCAGGGCGAGCGCCTCGAGTTCGAACGCCTGCTGGACCGCATCCATCCCGCCGACTCCCGGGTGCGGATGCTGGCGGAGACCACGCCGGCTGCGTTCGTCGCCTTCGACCTGCTCGCGCTCGGAGACGACTCGTACGTCGACGAGCCGTTCGCGCAGCGACGGGCGGCCCTGGAAGCCGCCCTCGCCGACGTCAGCCCTCCCATCCACCTGACGCCGCTGACGACCGACCTTACCCAGGCGCAGAAGTGGTTCGACCAGTTCGAAGGTGCGGGGCTCGACGGTGTGGTGGCCAAGGACCAGGCGACGCCCTACGCTCCCGGCGCCCGCACCATGCTGAAGGTCAAGCACACGCGCACCGCCGACGTCGTGGTGGCCGGGTACCGCCTGCACAAGTCGTCCACGCCGGACGAGCCCAAGCTCGGCTCACTGCTGCTGGGCCTGTACGACGCGGACGGCCACCTGCAGCACGTCGGCGTCAGCGCCGCGTTCAGCGCTGCCCGCCGGGCGGCGATGGTCGCCGAGCTGGAGCCGCTGCGGCTGGACCCAGCCGACCTGGCCGGCCACCCTTGGGGTGGCGAGCTCGCCGAGGGACTGGCCGGGGACCGGCGGCCAGGCGCCCAGAGCCGATGGAACGCGGGCAAGGATCTGTCCTGGGTGCCGCTGCAGCCAGCCCTGGTGCTGGAGGTGGGATACGACCACATGGAAGGCACCCGATTCCGCCACACCGCCCAGTTCAAGCGTTGGCGCACCGACCGTGACCCCGAGTCCTGCACCTATGAGCAGCTCGAGGAACCGGTCTCCTACGACCTGCGTACCGTGCTCGGAACGGTCCGGCACTAGAGTCGAGCCACCCGAGGCTCGTGGCCGACCCTCGTTCCGGCCCGAATCGAAGGGAGCCCCGCGCATGTATGCCGTCGCCGTCCTGGCCGAGCAACCGCT
>DASQMN010000216.1:0-17931 GCA_035645475.1 Nocardioidaceae bacterium | reverse complement strand
CGCAGCTGGGACTCCTGCTCCTTTGCAGCGCCGTGGGCTCGCTGGTGGCGCTGCCGCTGTCAGGTGCGCTGGTGCATCGGTTCGGGTCCGGCCGCACCGTCCTCGGCGGGGGTACGGCCGTGGCCGCCGGCCTCTCCCTGGCGGCGACGGGGCTGGGCCTGACCATGGTCGTGCTCACCGCACTGGGACTGTTGCTCGTCGGACTCGGCATCAGCGTCTGGGACGTCGCGATGAACGTCGAGGGCGCTGACGTGGAGAACCAGCTGGGCCGGCCGTTGATGCCGCGCTTCCATGCCGGCTTCAGTGTCGGCACCGTGCTCGGTGCCCTGCTGGGCGCCGGGGCCGCCGCCATCGGGCTCGATGTCGCCTGGCAGCTGGTGGCGACGGCGACGCTCGCGCTGGGTGCGGTGGCGTACGCCGTGCGCAGCTTCCTGGTCGTTCAGCCGAAGAGCGAGGCTGGAGCAGGGTCGCTCGTCGCGACGGCGTGGCGGGAACCGCGCACCCTGCTCATCGGGGTCTTCGTGCTGGCGTTCGCCTTCTCGGAAGGCAGCGCCAACGACTGGATGGCCCTGGCCGTCGTCGACGGCCTCGGTGCGAGCGACGCTCTGGGGGCGCTCGGGTTCGGCGTCTTCGTCGCCGCGATGACGGTCGGGCGGACGTTCGGTGGCTCGGCCCTGCAGCGGTACGGCCGGGTGCCGGTGCTGCGCACGTGCGCTGGGGTCAGCCTCGTCGGCCTGGTGCTCGTCGTGTTCGGCCCTGGGCTTGCCTGGGTGATGGCCGGCTCGACCCTCTGGGGGCTGGGCACCGCCCTCGGCTTCCCTGTTGGCATGAGCGCTGCCGCCGATGACCCGCGGATGGCTGCCGTCCGGGTGTCGGTGGTCAGCTCGATCGGCTACACGGCCTTCCTGGCGGGCCCTCCATTGATCGGATTGCTGGCCGACAGCATCGGTATCCGGCGAGGGTTGCTCGTCGTCGTGGTGGCGCTGCTGGCGGCCATGCTCACCGTCGGCCGTACCCGAGAGCTGGAGACGGTCAGAGCCACCGGCTGACGCTCGTGGCCGCTCGTGGCCGCTCGTTCACCCGGCCGATGGCGAGGGCGACGCCCGGGATCAGCCGCCGGAGATCGCCAGCTCAGCCCCGGCATGAACAGCCCGCGCGTCACGATCGAGCAGCCAGCCGTCCGGCAGCGCCACGCGCTTGGGCGTGCCCTGCCGGCCCCGCGGAGTGCCCAGCTCGGCGACCGGGAACGGCTCGTCCGGGTCCAGCCGTGCGAGCAGAGCGTCCACGTCAGCCAGGCTGGAGACACCGCCGAGGGCCGACCGGACCGAGCTCCCCGCACCGAATCCCTTGAGGTACCAGGCGACGTGCTTGCGCAGCTCGATGCAGCCGCGCTCCTCGCCCATGAACTCGCTCAGCAGCTCGGCATGGCGCCGCATCATGGCCGCGACCTCGCCGAGCCGGGGCAGCGCTCGAGCCGGCGAACCCGCGAAGGCGGCGGCCAGGTCCCCGAACAGCCATGGCCGCCCCAGGCAGCCACGCCCGACGACGACCCCGGCGCAGCCCGTGGACCGCATCATCGCCAGAGCGTCGGCGGCCTCCCAGATGTCCCCGTTGCCGAGCACGGGGATGTCCACGGTGTCGACCAGGGCGCCGATCGCGTCCCAGTCGGCCCGCCCGGAGTAGTGCTGGACGGCGGTGCGCCCGTGCAGTGCGATGGCAGCGGCACCGCACTCCTGTGCTGTGCGGCCGGCCTCCAGGTACGTCAGGTGCTCGTCGTCGATGCCTTTGCGCGTCTTCATGGAGACCGGGATGCCGTACGGGCGAGCAGCCTCCACGGCGGCGGTGAGGATGTCGGCCAGCAGCCGGCGCTTCCAGGGCAGCGCTGCTCCCCCGCCCTTCCGGGTGATCTTGGGCACCGGACAGCCGAAGTTGAGGTCGACGTGGTCGACCCCGTGCTCCCCGGCCAGGATCGACACGGCCTTGCCGACGTACACCGGGTCGACTCCGTACAGCTGCACCGAGCGCACCTGCTCGGACGGATGGAAGCGCAGCATCTGCAGGCTCGTGCGGTCACCCTCGACGACGCCGCGAGAGGTGATCATCTCGCAGACATAGAGACCGGCCCCCTGCTCGGCGCAGAGCCGGCGGAAGGGCGCGTTGGTGACACCCGCCATCGGCGCCAGCACCACCGGCGGGGTGACAGCGAGCCGACCGAGCCGCAACGTCTGCGGCACGGCCACCGGCGTCGTCTCTGCAGCGGTCACCGCCTCAGTGTCCCAGGCTCAACAACCCGGCAGCGCGGCCCCGAGGTAGCTCTTGACCTGGTCGAGAGCGACCCGCTGCTGGCTCATGCTGTCGCGCTCGCGAACGGTCACCGCCTGGTCGTCCAGGGTGTCGAAGTCGACGGTGACGCAGAACGGAGTGCCGATCTCGTCCTGGCGCCGGTACCGCCGACCGATGGCACCGGCATCGTCGAAGTCGACGTTCCAGGCTTGACGCAGGTCGGCGGCCAGGTCACGAGCCTTCGGCGACAGGTCGCCATGCCGAGACAGCGGCAGCACCGCCGCCTTCACCGGTGCCAGCCGCGGGTCCAGCTTCAGCACCGTGCGCTTGTCCATACCGCCTTTGGCGTTGGGCGCCTCGTCCTCGGTGTAGGCGTCGACCAGGAAAGCCATCAGCGAGCGGGTGGCTCCGGCCGCCGGCTCGATGACATAGGGGAACCAACGCTCGCCGCTCGCCTGGTCGAAGTAGGACAGATCCTCTCCGGAGAACTCGCTGTGCTGCCTGAGGTCGTAGTCGGTCCGGTTGGCTATGCCCTCCAGCTCTCCCCACTCCGAGCCGGAGAACCCGAACCGGTACTCGATGTCAACGGTGCGGGTCGAGTAGTGGGACCGCTTCTCGGCCGGGTGCTCGAAGTGGCGCAGGTTCGAGCGGTCGATGCCGAGGTCGACGTACCACTCGGTGCGGAGGTCGATCCACGTCTGGTGCCACTCCTCGTCCGTGCCCGGCTGGACGAAGAACTCCATCTCCATCATCTCGAACTCACGGGTACGGAAGATGAAGTTGCCCGGCGTGATCTCGTTGCGGAACGCCTTCCCGAGCTGCCCGATCCCGAACGGAGGCTTCTTCCTCGACGTGTTCAGGACGTTGACGAAGTTGAGGAAGATGCCCTGCGCCGTCTCTGGCCGCAGGTAGTGCAGCCCTGTCTCGTCCTCCACGACTCCCAGGAAGGTCTTGAGCATCCCGTTGAACGGCCGCGGCTGCGTCCAGGCGCCACGGGTGCCGCAGTTGGGACAGGCCACGTCGTCCATCGACACCGAGTCGGGGTCGTCGAGACCCTTCTTGCTGGCGTACGACTCCCGCAGATGGTCGGCTCGGAAGCGCTTGTGGCAGCTCATGCACTCGGTGAGGGGATCGGTGAACGCCGCCAGGTGCCCGGATGCCTCCCACGTACGCGTCGGCAGGATCACCGAGGAGTCCAGCCCGACCACGTCGTCGCGGCCGGTGACCATCGAGCGCCACCACTGGCGCTTGATGTTCTCCTTGAGCTCCACACCGAGCGGGCCGTAGTCCCACGCGGACCGGGTGCCGCCGTAGATCTCACCGCAGGGGTAGACGAACCCCCGGCGCTTGCACAGGCTGACGACGGTGTCGAGGTGCGAGGCTGCCACGGCAGATCTCCATCCGGCTGGGTGTCGGTGGTTCCTCCCGCGATCGACGAGAGGCGAAGCACCCGAGGCTACTCGGCGTCACCACTCGCCGGGGCCGACTGCTCGACGAGCACCTCGTACGCCGTCGGCTCGTCCAGTGCGAGCGACAGCAGGGGAACCGCCGTCGTCTTGACGTCGAAGCCGCCCAGCGCGCGCCGGTACGAACCGGTGTCGCGCCAACGGGTCGTCAGCGTGAACAGCCCGTCGTCGTCGACGTTGCGGCCGACGTCACCGGCAAGGAATCCGGGTCGCTCGGCCAGTGCGGCAAGCGCCGCAGCGGCTTGGGAGACGAACGCATGTCGCTCGCCGGCGTCGACCCGGTACCTCGTCACCACCAGCACAGCACCACCCTAGAGCCGACTGCTTTGACTCCCGCGCCCGTCTAGTTGAGAATGATTGTCATGTTGACTCGGACGAGCGCCGCAGCCCTGGCCGCGGCTGCTCTGCTGGTGTCTGCATGCTCGAGCGACGCCACCGGCTCCGACGGCGCCTCCGGCGGCAATCGCATGCAGGTGACCGCCGCCTTCTACCCCTTGCAGTACGTCGCGGAGCGCATCGGCGGCGACGCCGTCGAGGTCACCTCCCTGACGCCACCTGGCGGCGAGCCGCACGACCTGGAGCTGACTCCACAGGACCTGGCCACGCTGCAGGAGTCAGATCTGGTCGTGCACCTGTCCGGATTCCAGCCGGCGGTCGACGAGGCGATCGCGCAGACACCGGACGTGGTGACGGTGGACGCAGCGGACAGCGCCGACCTCGAGCACCCCGACAGCGGGCACAGCGAGGAGCAGCACGGCGAGGCGGGGCACACCGACGACGAGCACACCGAAGACGAGCACGGCGGCTTGGACCCGCACTTCTGGCTCGACACCAGCCGGCTGTCAGAGGTAGCGGCTGCCGTCGAGGAGGCGATGGCCCAGGCCGACCCGGACCAGGCCGATGCTCTCGCTGCGAACCTGGCCGCGCTGCAGCGCGACCTCAAGGGCCTCGACGAGGAGTACGCCACCGGGCTGGCCGACTGCACGGTCACATCGCTGGTGACGGGTCACGAGTCCTTCGGCTATCTCGCGCAGCGCTACGGCATGGCGCAGGTGGGAATAGCCGGACTCAGTCCCGACGCCGAGCCTGACCCGCAGCAAGTCGCTGCCGTCGCCGACCTGGTCGAGCGCGAGGACGTCCGGACCATCTACACCGAGACGCTGGTGAGCCCGGCGGTGGCGCAGACGGTGGCCGACGAGACCGGCGCTCAGACTGCGGTGCTCGACCCGCTGGAGGGCCTCACCGACGAGTCGGCCGGCTCGGACTACGTGTCGGTGATGCGTGCCAACCTGGAGACCTTGCGCGAAGGTCAGGACTGCCGATGACCGGGCCCGCCGCTCTGGAGCTCCGCTCGGTGAGCGTCGGGTACGACGAGCACCCGGTGGTCGTGGACGTCGACCTCACGGTGCAGCGCGGCGACGTGGTGGCGGTGCTCGGCGCCAACGGCTCAGGCAAGACGACCCTGGTACGCGGGCTGCTCGGCCTGGCACGAGTGCTGCACGGCGAGGTGGTCGTGCTCGGGTCGAGTGCGGGATCTCGCGCCGACCGGGCCCGCATCGGCTACGTGCCTCAACGCCACACCGTCGGTGGGCCGGTACCTGCAACCGTCCGTGAAGTCGTCGCCTCCGGGCGCCTCGCCCGCCGAGGGCTGATCCGACCGCTGCGCCGGCTTGACAACCAGGTCATCGATGACGCCATCGAGGCGGTCGATCTCGCCCATCACGCCGGCAGCGACCTCAACACGCTGTCCGGTGGACAGCAGCGGCGGGTGCTGATCGCCCGGGCACTGGCTGCCCAGCCCGACGTCATGGTCATGGACGAGCCGACAGCCGGAGTCGACCGAGCCAGCCAGGAGGCCCTCGCCCGCACGGTCGCACGCCTGCGGGACCGTGGCGTCACGGTGCTCGTCGTCACCCACGAGGTGGGTCCGCTGGCCGACGTGGTCAACCGCGCGCTGGTGATGCACGGCGGCCGCGTCACCTACGACGGCCCGCTCACCCCTGAGCTCGCCGCCGGTCACGCCGACTCCCATCACATTCACGACCCCGCCGACCCGACCGGGGGCCAGCACGGCCTGCTCGGCTCGTTGCTCGGAGGTGGCCGATGAACCTCCTCGAGCTCTGGCAGTACGACTTCATGCGGCACGCGCTCCTGGCCGGGGTGCTCGTCGGCCTCACCGCACCGGTGGTCGGCATCTTCCTGGTGCAGCGCCGCCTCGCTCTCATCGGCGACGGAATGGGCCACGTGGCGCTCGCCGGCGTCGCTGCGGGCGTCCTGACCGGGCAGTCACCGGTGTGGGCCGCGCTGCTCGCCGCCATCATCGGCGCCGTGCTGATCGAGCTGGTCCGCGCCCGCGGAGCCGCCAGCGGCGACGTCGCACTGGCGGTGCTGTTCTACGGCGGTATCGCCGGTGGCGTCGTGCTCCTGTCCCTGGCGCCAGAGGGCAGCGCCACGAACCTGGACGCGTACCTCTTCGGCTCCATCACCACCACGACCAGCACCGACCTGGCAACCTTCGCCGTGCTGGCGGCGGTCGTGGTGGTGACCGCACTTGCCCTGTCGCGCACCCTCTTCGCGATCAGCAACGACCCCGAGTACGCCCGCGCCGTCGGCCTGCCCGTGCTGCCGCTCAACCTGCTGCTCGCCGTGCTCACCGCCACCACCGTCGTTCTCTCGATGCGGGTGGTGGGCCTGCTGCTGATCAGCGCACTGATGATCCTGCCCAACGCGGTCGCCCAGCAGCTGTGCTCGAGCTTTCGTGCCAGCCTCGCCACGGCCGTCGGCATCGGAGTCGGCGTGAGCGTCGTCGGCATCACCGCGAGCTACTACGCCGGCACACCATCGGGCAGCACCATCGTCGTGCTGGCCGTGGCGCTCTTCAGTGCCGTCGCGGTGGGGACAGCGCTGTCGGGCTGGCTGGCCCGACGCCGCCATCCCAGGGTGGAGCATCACGCCGATCACGAGCACGCACCAGGATGTGGCCATCCGGCCATCGAGCACGGCAGCCATGTCGACTACCTGCACGACGGGCACCGGCACGCGGTGCACGGCGGGCACTACCACGAGCACTGAGGGGAGCACCATGGTGAGTACCGAAGGCGCTGCCATGAGCGAGCTGCCCACCAGGGAGGCAGGTGACGCGCCGGCTCGTACGACGCGGCAGCGCCGGGCGGTGCACCAGGCGCTTGAGGAGCTCGACGGCTTCGCCAGCGCGCAGGACATCTTCGAGCGACTGCGACCGGGACGCGACCGGGTCGGGCTGTCCACCGTCTATCGCACCCTTCAGCAGCTCGCCGACGCGGCGGAGGTCGACGTGCTGCGCTCGGACGACGGTGAGGCGCTCTACCGGCGCTGCAGCGCCGGCCACCATCACCACCTGGTGTGCCGCAGCTGCGGCCGTACGGTCGAGGTGGCCGGCCCGGCCGTCGAGCAGTGGGCCGACCGCGTCGCTTCCGAGCACGGCTTCTCCGATGTGTCGCACACCCTGGAGGTCTTCGGCGTCTGCCGCCAGTGCGCGCGAGCCTCAGGCTGAGCCGTACCTTCGGGACCGCCTGGCGTACTCCTCCACCGCCGCCCACAGGTCACGACGGTCGATGTCGGGCCACGCCACGTCGGTGAAGACCAGCTCGGCGTAGGCCGACTGCCAGAGCAGGAAGTTGCTCAGGCGCTGCTCCCCCGACGTCCGCCAGAACATGTCCACGTCGGGCAGGTCAGGCTCGTCGAGGTAGCGGGTCAGCAACCGCTCGTCGACCCGGTCCGGGCGTACCCGACCGGCCGCGACGTCGTCGGCGAGCAGGCGCACCGCGTCGACGATCTCGGCCCGGCCGCCGTAGTTGACGCACATGGTGAGCGTGAGCACGTCGTTGCCGGCCGTCAGCTCCTCTGCGGTCTCCAGCTCCCGGATGACGCTGCGCCATAGCCGTGGCCGGCTGCCCGACCAGCGGACCCGCACGCCGAGCTCGTGCATCTCGTCGCGCCGGCGGCGGATCACGTCGCGGTTGAAGCCCATCAGGAAGCGGACCTCTTCAGGCGAGCGCTTCCAGTTCTCGGTGGAGAAGGCGTACGCGGACACGTAGCGGACCCCGACCTCGATGGCTCCCTCGACCACGTCGAACAGCGGCGACTCACCGGCCTCGTGCCCGGCGGTGCGCGGCAGTCCTCGGGCGCGCGCCCACCGGCCGTTGCCGTCCATCACCACCGCGACGTGCGTCGGCACCGCCCCGGGGGGCAGGTCGGGCGGGACGGCTCCGCTCGGGTGCGGGCTCGGGTCGCGGGTCACCAGGTCACCGGGTGGCACCACCCAGCGGGTCGAGCGTGACGTTTCTACCGACACGCCCGCGTGTCGACGTGAGAACGTCACTCTCGCGGGGGGTGCGGTCGACGTGCGGCAAGGACCGCAGGCCACGTTCGAGGTGCCAGGACAGGTATGCGGCGACCAGCCCGTTGCCCTCGCGGCGGCTGCGCGGCTCGCTCGCCTCGGCCACCGCCCAGTTCCCGGCGAGCAGGGCTCCAAGCAGAGCGACCGTCTCCGGCGCAGGGCTGGCCGACCCGGCCACGCGGCAGCGACCGCACAGCATGCCGCCGGCGGCCGGGTTGAAGTGCCGGTGCGGCCCGGTCGCTCCGCACCGCGCGCACGCGTCGAAGGACGGCGCGTACCCGGCCACCGCAAGAGAGCGGAGCAGGAACGAGTCGAGCACCAGGCCCGCGTCTCGGGTCTGTCCGGCTAGCGCGCGCAGGCCGGCCACGAGCAGGAGGTACTGCTGCACGGTCGGATGCTGCTCCTCACCGGCGAGCCGCTCGGCGGTCTCGAGCATCGCGGTGCCGGCGGTGTACGCCGCGTAGTCGGCGCTGATCGCGGCGCCGTACGGGCCCAGCGTCTCGGCCTGGGTGACGATGTCGAGTGAGCGTCCCTGGGCCAGCTGCAGGTCGACGTGCATGAACGGTTCGAGGCGTGACCCGAACCGCGAGCTGGTGCGGCGTACCCCTTTCGCGACGGCACGCACCTTGCCGTGCGAGCGCGTGAGCACCGTGACGATGCGGTCGGCCTCGCCGAGCTTCTGGGTGCGCAGCACGACGCCCTCGTCGCGGTACAGGCTCACCCGCTCATTGTCCCGCGAAATCCCGGCAACCGGCCGCCCCACCCCGCACTGGGTCAGCCGCGTTCGGGCAGCGCGACCGTGAAGACGGGCAGCAGCAGGTGCACCAGCGGACCGATGGCCAGGGCATACAGCACGGTCGCCACCCCCAGCGTCCCGCCCAGCAGCCAGCCGACCGTCACGACCGCGACCTCGATGCCGGTGCGCACCAGACGCACCGAACCGCCGGTGCGGCGCACCAGCCCGGTCATCAGCCCGTCACGCGGCCCGGCACCAAGACGTACGCCGATGTACGCAGCGGTGGCCGCGGCGTTGAGCGCGACACCGAGGACGACCAGGGCCAGCCTCGCCGGCCATGCTGTCGGCGCCGAGACGACCGCCAGGGCTGCGTCGACCGCCAAGCCGATCACCACGACGTTGCTCACCGTGCCGAGTCCCGGACGCTCGCGGAGGGGGATCCAGCCCAGCAGCACGACCACGCCCACCACGATCGTGACCTGTCCCAGCGAGCCGCCGACCTGACGAGCCAGGCCCTGGTGCAGCACGTCCCACGGCATCACACCGAGCGATGAGCGCACCAGGAGGGCCATGGACAGCCCGTACAGCAGGAGGCCCAGGTAGAGCTGCGTCAGCCGCCGAGGCAGTCGTCGATCGCTCCAGGTGCTGGCCACGTCCTGCTACAAGCCGGGACGGGCCACGATTCATGCCCGAACGCGCCGGTCTGGTCGGCACTGTCGTCGGCCGAGCCGTCCGGCATGCTCACTCCCATGCCCGACCAAGCGCTGTTGACAAGGCTGGAGACCTACTACGACGCCGCGCCACGAGCGACCGCCGATGTCGTGGCCGTGCCCGGCTTCACGCTGTTCGTGGCGCGCACCGGGTGGAGCTTCTACGGCCGCCCGCACCCGGGCGCTCGGTACGACGCCGATGCGGTACGGGCGGTCCGCCAGCAGCTGAGCGATCACTCGGTGCCCGACCAGCTGGAATGGGTCGACGAGCTGGTGCCGACGCTGCGACCGGCTGCCGCTCAGGCAGGGATGACGGTGCACGACAACCCCTTGCTCGTGCTGCACCAGCCGATGCCGATCCCCGCGCCGCCCGGCCTGGTCGTCGAGATCCTGGAGCCCGACGACCCCCGCGTGGGAGACGCCCAGGCCGCCGTCGCCGCTG
Source organism: Nocardioidaceae bacterium (assembly GCA_035645475.1). Classification (GTDB taxonomy): domain Bacteria; phylum Actinomycetota; class Actinomycetes; order Propionibacteriales; family Nocardioidaceae; genus DASQMN01. Next base: position 7,916 of record DASQMN010000216.1, on the reverse strand, counting down.
GTTTCAACGGCACCGACGACAAGGCACTCGAACCCGGCGCCGAGGTGTTCCGCGACCGCGCCCGCGAAGGCCTTCTCGTCATGGTCGGCGCGTTCGAGCGCGGCGAGGCCGTCGGCGGTGGCACGCACGCGCCGCGCGATGGCGTCACCGAGCTGCTCGGCATCGCAACGCTGCCACGCGCCCGGCGTCGGGGCATCGGAGCGGCAATCACCTCGGCTCTGACCCACGATGCGATGGCTGGTGGAGCCACAACCATCTTTCTCTCGGCCGGCTCCGACGCCGTCGCCCGGGTCTACGAACACGTCGGCTTCGTACGCGTCGGCACCGCCTGTGTGGCCGAGGGCTGAGCCTCAGGTCGAGGCGCGGTTGACGGCGCACACCACGGCGCGCAGCGAAGCGGTCACGATGTTGGGATCGAGTCCGACCCCCCACCCGATCGAGTCGCCCACCTCGCACTCGACGTACGCCGCCGCGGTGGCGTCGCCGCCGGACGACATGGCGTGCTCGGCGTAGTCGAGCACCCGCACGTCGTACCCGAGCACGCTGATCGCGTCGACGAAGGCCGAGAGCGGACCGTTGCCCTCACCCTGGAGAGTGCGTGGTACGGCCTCGTGGGTGACCTCGACCGAGATGAGGTCATGTCCGCCGCTCGCCGTCTCGGTGCGTACGGCATCGAGCGCGAGCGGACCGGTCCTGGTGAGGTACTCCGTCGAGAACGCCTGCCAGATCTGCTCCGGCGTCATCTCCCCACCCGCCGTGTCGGTGCGCTCCTGCACGACGCGGCTGAACTCGATCTGCAGCCGCCGTGGCAGGTCGAGCTTGTGTTCGGACTTCATGACATAGGCGACGCCGCCCTTGCCCGACTGGCTGTTGACCCGGATGACCGCTTCGTAGCTGCGGCCGAGGTCCTTGGGGTCGACCGGCAGGTACGGCACCTCCCAGGGCAGCTCGTCGACGGAGACACCGCGCGCCGCGGCATCGCGCTCCATCGCCTCGAAACCCTTCTTGATGGCGTCCTGGTGGGATCCGGAGAAGGCCGTGTAGACCAGATCGCCGCCGTAGGGGTGGCGCTCGTGCACCGGCAGCTGGTTGCAGTACTCGACCGTGCGCCGGATCTCGTCAATGCCGGAGAAGTCGATCTGGGGGTCCACACCCTGGCTGAACAGGTTCATGCCCAGCGTCACCAGGCAGACGTTGCCGGTGCGCTCGCCGTTGCCGAACAGGCACCCCTCGATGCGGTCGGCCCCGGCTTGATGGCCCAGCTCGGCGGCAGCCACCGCCGTACCGCGGTCGTTGTGCGGGTGCAAGGAGAGCACGACGTGCTCACGGGAGTTCAGGTGCCGGTTCATCCACTCGATCGAGTCGGCGTACACGTTGGGGGTGGCCATCTCCACCGTGGCGGGCAGGTTGATGATCACCGGCTTGTCGGCGGTGGGCTGGAAGACCTCGAGCACGTCGTTGCACACCCGCGCCGCGAACTCCAGCTCGGTGCCGGTGTAGGACTCCGGCGAGTACTCGTAGAACACCGTCGTCTCGGGGATGCTCTCCTCGTACTTGCGGCACAGCCGCGCGCCTGTGACAGCGATGTCGGCGATGCCGTCCATGTCGAGCCCGAACACGACCCGGCGCTGCAGCGTCGAGGTTGAGTTGTACAGGTGCACGATCGCCTGCTTGGCGCCTGCGATGGACTCATACGTCCGCTCGATCAGGTGCTCGCGGGCCTGCGTCAGCACCTGGATGACCACGTCGTCGGGGATCAGGCCTTCGTCGATGAGCATGCGGACGAAGTCGAAGTCGATCTGGCTGGCGCTGGGGAAGCCGACCTCGATCTCCTTGTAGCCCATGGCTACCAGCAGCTCGAACATCTTGCGCTTGCGGGCGGGCGTCATGGGGTCGATCAACGCCTGGTTGCCGTCGCGAAGGTCGACGGCACACCAGCGGGGTGCCTGCGAGATGGTGCGGTCCGGCCAGGTACGACCGGGCAGCTCGACGGGCGGGAAGGGGCGGTAGCGCGACCAGGGCATACCGCTTGGCTGCTGGAGCGACGACGGGACTGGCTGACTCATGGCACGAACTCCTCGGGGTGCTGCGCGGGCGGTGGCCGGGCAGGTCGAGCACCGCGACGAGGGTCAGGCCGGGGAGGCCTCGCCGCGGCGGCCAAGGAGGAGCAAGCACGTCACATGGCCAGGCTAGCGCAGCCCGTCCCTAGGATGTCCCGATGCCCAGCGCACCGGTGAGGTCCCCGGTACGCAGGCACTACGTCGTAGCGGGGCTTCTCGCCGCGGTCATCCTGGTCGCCATCGCCGTGGCGGCCGTCGTCGGCCAGCTGCGAGACGGCGAGGAGTCGAACGACCAGGCAAGCGCCGAGGCCGCTGGTCCGCTGGATCGGCCAAGGACACCGTCGCCCTCACCGACGCGCGACGACAGCAGCCTCGACATGCTGCCCGCTCCACCGCCTGAGGGCGCCTGCCGGCGGCTCACGCCCGCTGACCTCACTCGAGCCGTCGACGACTCGGCCCGCACAACCTGCCGCGGCCCGCACACCGCACGCACGATCTCGGTCGGCGCGCTCGACGCTCGAGTGCTGGCCGGCTCCGGCGTGGACGCCCGCGTCGTCGGGAAGCAGGCAGGCGCAGAGTGCGACCGCGCCTTCACCCGGTACGTCGGCGGCGAAGCCGAGGATCGCAGGCTCAGCCGCCTGCAGCCGGTGTGGTTCACCGCCGATGATCAGGCGATCGCCGCCGGAGCCCTGTGGGTGCGCTGCGACGTGGTGGCTTACGAGACCGACGAGCGGCTGGCGGCGCTGCCTCGTGACCTCGCGGGTGCGCTGGACGACAACAGCGCCCCCCAGCTGGGGCTGTGCAGCACCCGAGCTCCGCAGGCCGAGGGTGCTCGCAACGTCGCCTGCAGCCAGCCGCACACCTGGCGGGCCTTCGCGGTGATCCCACTGGACGAGGGCCGCTGGCCGGGGGCGGCCGCCGTACGCGACCAAGGCGTCGACCGATGCTCGGCGCAGGCCCGCACCGTGCAGGGAGCCCCGGACGAGTGGCGGTACGGCTGGCAGTGGCCGACGAAGCAGCAGTGGCAGGCCGGTCGCACCTACGGCTACTGCTGGGTGCCGGACGACTAGAAGCCGAGCCGGCGAAGCTGGCGCGGGTCACGCTGCCAGTCCGCCGCGACCTTCACCCGCAGGTCGAGATACACCGGCGTACCCAGGATCGTCTCGATCTGCGTGCGCGCAGTGCTGCCGATCTCCTTCAGCCGAGCACCCTTGGCTCCGATCACGATCGGCTTCTGGCTGTCACGCTCGACGAACAGGTGGGCGTAGATGTCCAGCAGCGGACGGTCGGCCGGACGTCCCTCCCGGGGCCCCATCTCCTCCACCACCACCGCGATGGAGTGCGGCAGCTCGTCACGGACACCCTCCAGAGCGGCTTCGCGGATGAGCTCGGCGACCAGTGTCTCCTCCGGCTCGTCGGACAGCTCGCCTTCGGGATACAGCATCGGGCCGGACGGCAGCCGGGCCACCAGCAGGTCGGCGAGCAGGTCGATCCGGTCGCCGGCGGTGGCCGACACCGGCACGATCTCGGCGAAGTCGATGCCGACCTGCTCACCCATCTCGGCGATGGAGGAGAGGTGCACGGCCAGCTGGTCCGAGGACACCAGGTCGGTCTTCGTGGCGATGGCGATCGACGGTGTCCGCCGCAGCTTGGCCACCTCACCGAGGAGGTAGCGGTCGCCCGGGCCGACCTTCTGGTCGGCCGGCAGGCAGACCCCCACCACGTCGACCTCGGCCCAGGTGGTGCGCACCAGGTCGTTGAGCCGCTCACCGAGCAGGGTGCGTGGCCGGTGCAGACCGGGGGTGTCGACCAGCACCAGCTGGGCATCCGGACGGTGCACCAGCCCGCGTACGACGTGCCGGGTGGTCTGCGGGCGAGACGAGGTGATCGTCACCTTGGCGCCGACCAGGGCGTTGGTGAGGGTGGACTTGCCGACATTGGGTCGCCCGACGAAGCAGGCGAAACCTGACCGGAACTCGGGTGCTTCGTTGTCGGCGCTCACCGGTCGATCATGGCGCAGGTGAGGCCGATGAGCGGACGAGGACGAGGACAGCCGTGAGCACCAGCAGCGCGCCCAGCGCCGAGACCAGGCTCAGCCGCTCGTCGAGCACGAGGATCCCGAGTGCGGTGGCGACCACCGGTTCGGTGAGGCCGAGAGTCGACGCGGTGCTGGCTGTCACCGAACGCAGGCCGGTACCGAGCAGGTGGTACGCCAGCAGCGTGGGCACCACCGCGAGGTAGACCGTCATGGCCGCACCGGAGTCCGTGCGAAGCCACGCCCACGGTCCGGTGGCAAGAGCAGGAACCATCAGCACGATGGCCGCGATCGTGAAGACGACGGCAAGGGCGGTGTCCAGGCCCAGGCCGTGCTGGCGGTGCGCCCGCGCCAGGCCGGAGCCGGAGACGAGGTAGACCGCGTACATCACCGAGGCGCCCAGAGCGAGGACCAGCCCGGCGGTGTCCTGCACCGGGCCGAAACCGACCAGGAGCACCAGGCCGGCGAGCCCGATGCCGGTGGCCAGCACCCAGATGCGGTCGACATGACGTGACAGGACACCGGTGACCACCGGGGTCAGCCCGATGGCCACCAGCGTGCCCACTGCAACTCCCACCCGCGGAACGGCCGCGAGGAAGCACCACTGGAACGCAGCCTGGCCGAGCGCGGCCGTCCACACCGCCCTGGTACGCAGCGCGACCCGCACACCGGCCGGGACGCTGAGCTCGCGGCCGGTCCCCTGGCGCCATGCCATCCACAGCGGTACCGCGGCCAGCAGAAGGCACGCCAGTGCGCTCCGCGCCGCCGCGACCGGCAGCGCCGGGGCGTCCGGTCCGAGGGCCCGGGCCGTGCCGATCGTCCCGAACAGGGCAGCGGCCGCCACCACCAGCAGAGCACCCGCAGCGGCGTGCGTAGCGGTCGCCGACCGCGAGGTGGTCACGTGTGCGTCGAGGTGACCGGACTGCCGGCGGTGTCGATGAGCTGCACCGCCACCCCCGTGCCGGCGAGCTCGCGGAGGACGTCGAGGTCAGCGGCATCGGCGGAGGAGGCGTCGCTGCACAGCACCGCCGCCTCGAGCCCGCGGGCGCCGCTGGAGACGGCCATCGCCGCGGCGAGGGAGAGCGCGGACAGCTGGAGGGAGGCGAGGTCGATCGACGCCGCGGTGTACGTACGGCCGTCGAGGTCACGCACGGCTGCGCCCTGGGCGGCCCGGATACGTGCACGGCTGGCCCGGGCCAGCGTGCGGAGCTTCGCGTCCTCGGGTTCAGCCGACATGGGCGTCAGCGTAGGCGCGAGGTCAGGCCGAGACGGTGCTGCCCTGGTCGGCCTCGGCGCCGCTGTCGACCGGCTCGAGGCGACGCACGAGCACGGTGCCGATGCGGTTGCGCCGCCCGATCGGTGACTCCGCCTGGAAGTGCAGGCCCTCGTGGGTGACCTCGCTGCCGGCGATGGGCACCCGGCCGAGGTGCTTGGCCATCAGGCCGCCGACCGAGTCGACGTCCTCGTCCTCGACGAAGACACCCGTCACCTCGACCAGGTCGTCGATGGGGAACCGGCTGGGAACGCGGAACGTGCCGTTGGGGAGCCTCTCGACCTCTTGCGCCTCGAGGTCGTACTCGTCGTTGATCTCACCGACGATCTCCTCGAGCACGTCCTCGATGGTGACCATGCCGGCCGTGCCCCCGTACTCGTCGACGACGACAGCCACGTGCTTGCGGGTGCTCTGCATCTCCCGGAGGACCGCGTCGACCGGCTTGGAGTCCGGCACGTACAGGCACGGGCGCATGATCGACTCCGCGCGCTCGGTGGTGCCCGCGTCGCGGTTGTCGAACGTGCGGCGGGTGACGTCCTTGAGGTAGGCCATGCCGACGACGTCGTCGAGGCTGTCACCCACGACGGGGATGCGCGAGTAGCCACTGCGCAGGGCGAGCGACATGGTCTGGCGCAGCGTCTTGTGCCGCTCGATGTAGACCATCTCCGTACGAGGCACCATGACCTCGCGCACGATCGTGTCGCCGAGCTCGAAGACGGAGTGGATCATCGCTCGCTCGTCGGACTCGATCAGCCGGTTGGCCTCGGCCAGGTCGACCAGCTCGCGCAGCTCCGCCTCTGAGTTGAACGGGCCCTCCCGGAAGCCCTTGCCGGGGGTCAGGGCGTTGCCGAGCAGGATCAGCACGCGCGGCAACGGCCCCAGGACCCGGGTGAGGAGCACCACGGGCCCTGCCGTGCGCAGCGCGATCGCCTCGGCGTGCTGCTTGCCGAGGGTGCGCGACCCCACGCCGATGAGGACGTACGAGACGAGCACCATCGACCCGGCGGCGATCAGCACTCGCAGCCAGAGCGGCTCGACGAGCGAGATGACCACGAGCGTCACCAGCACCACCGCGACGATCTCGGCGGTCATCCGCACCAGCAGCACCGTGTTGAGGTAGCGCGGCGGGTCCTCGGCGAGCGTCCTGACCCTGACGGCCCCGGGGCGACCGTCGTTGACCAGCTCGGCGCTTCGGGACTTGGAGAAGGTGGACAGCGCCGCATCGGCACTCGCCAGGATCGCCGCGAGGACCGTCAAGGCGGCCGCGACTGCCAGCAGCACGATGTCGTTGGAGGTCATCCAGTGCGCTCCTGCCACGCGTGCAGCAGGTCGGCTTGCAGCCCGAACATCTCTGCATGCTCGGCCGGGTCGGCGTGGTCGTGACCGACCAGGTGCAAGATGCCGTGCACGGTGAGCAGCCGGTGCTCCTCAGCCGCCGGATGTCCGGCCTCGCCGGCCTGCCGCTCGGCCACCTGGGGGCACAGTGCCAGGTCGCCTAGGTAACCCGGCTCGGCCGGGCTGTCGGATGTGCCGGCGCGCAGCTCGTCCATCGGGAAGGCGAGCACGTCGGTGGGCCCGTCGGCACCCATCCACTGCGCGTTGAGGGCGGCGATCGAGTCCTCGTCGACCAGGCGCAGCGTCATCTCGGTCTCGTCGTGCAGCCGCAGGCGCGTCAGGACGTACGTGGACAGCTCGATCAGGTCGTCGACATCGACGGACGGTTCTCCGGACTCGTCGACGACCTCCACGATCACGCCTGCCTGCCGGGCCCGGTGCGTCGCGGCCCCGCCTCTTCCTGCGAGGTCTCGAAGGTGTCGTACGCGGCGACGATGCGCTGCACCAGCTTGTGGCGTACCACGTCCTGACCGGTCAGCCGGATGAACGACACGTCAGGGACGCCGTTGAGGATGTTCTGCACCACCCGCAGCCCGGAGCTGGTGCCGCTGGGAAGGTCGACCTGCGTGACGTCGCCGGTAACCACGATGCGCGAGCCGAACCCGAGCCTGGTGAGGAACATCTTCATCTGCTCCTGCGAAGTGTTCTGGGCCTCGTCCAGGATGACGAACGCGTCGTTGAGCGTGCGTCCGCGCATGAACGCCAGCGGTGCCACCTCGATGGTGCCGGCAGTGAGCAGCTTCGGGATGAGCTCGGGGTCGAGCATGTCGTGCAGCGCGTCGTACAGCGGCCGCAGGTACGGGTCGATCTTCTCGCTCAGCGTTCCGGGCAGGTAGCCGAGCCGCTCGCCGGCCTCGACCGCGGGCCGGGTCAGGATGATGCGGTTGACCTCCTTGGCCTGCAGCGCCTGCACGGCCTTGGCCATCGCCAGGTACGTCTTGCCGGTGCCGGCAGGTCCGATGCCGAAGACGATCGTGTGCTTGTCGATCGCGTCGACGTAGCGCTTCTGGTTGAGCGTCTTCGGCCGGATGGTGCGGCCGCGGTTGGACAGGATGTTGAGGCTCAGGACGTCGGCCGGACGCTCCTGCGTCTCGGTACGGAGCATCTCGATGCTGCGGCAGGCAGACGGCAGCCGGCCGGCCGACGTGCTGAC
>DASQMN010000215.1:0-7346 GCA_035645475.1 Nocardioidaceae bacterium | reverse complement strand
CGAGATCGTCGCGGCACTGGAGCAGACCGTGCAGCTCACGCCCGTCGGACGGCCGCGGGGGTCTGCGCCGGCCGAGGAGTTCCTCGTTGACGGCGGGCCGGCGACGGTCGGCGTCATCGCGTCGGTCACCCGCCCGTTCTGCGGGGACTGTGACCGCGTACGGCTCACCGCCGACGGTCAGGTGCGCAACTGCCTGTTCGCACGCGACGAGTCCGACCTGCGCGCGGCGCTGCGAGCCGGAGCCTCGGACGACGAGATCGCCCGACGCTGGCAGTCGGCGATGGCGCCGAAGCTGCCAGGCCACGGCATCGACGACGTGACGTTCCTGCAACCGGACCGCCCCATGTCCGCGATCGGCGGTTAGTCAGGCTCAGGCGATGACGGCCGACCCGCTCGCAACCAGAAGCGCGACGTCGACCAGCGCGATCAGGACCGCCGCGGTGAAGGGCAACCGACTCCCCGCCCGAGCAGCCGCAGCGGCGGCGACTGCGGCAAGGACGGCCGCCACGCCCAGCCCGACGAGCGCGGCTGCCGTCGGCGACCCGGTCGGGCCCAGCGCGATGGCCGCAGACGCCGCGAAGAGCGCGCCGGCGGCCAGCATCCCGGTGAGCCGACGACCGAGCCGGTGCGGGAGCCCGCGTACGCCTGTGGCCCGATCGTCGTCCAGGTCGGGCAGCACGTTGGTCAGGTGGGCGCCGACTCCGAGCAAGGCACCGGCCGCGACCGCCCACGCAGCCGGGGACGCGGCGTCGGTACGGCTCAACGTCACCACCGCCGGGAGCACGCCGAAGGCCAAGGCGTACGGGCCCCACGACCACACGCTGCTCTTCAGCCCCAGGTTGTAGGCCCACCCACAGGCCACCAGGACGGTGTGCGCGACAGCGGCCCGCCACCCCAGCGCCAGGGAGGACACCACGGCCGCCACCACCGCCACCCTTGCGGCGGTGGCGACCAGCTCGGCCGACACCGCCCCGGCGGCGACGGGCTTGTCGCGGCGACCGACCTGCGCGTCCCGGGTTGCGTCGAGCCAGTCGTTGCTCCACCCGATGGAGAGCTGCCCGATCAGCACCACGAGTATGACCAGGGCTCCGCGCCAAAGGCTGAGCTCGGCCGCGATCGCGATGAGCCCCGCCAGCACCGTGACCGCGACGGTGGGACCTGGGTGCGCGGCCCCGAGGAGGCCGCGCAGCGTCACCGTCGCCTGCCTCCGCACCGGCCCGATGGTAGAGGCGGGTCGGTGCGGCATCCGGCCGGCAGGCGTACGCGGCCGCCCGACCGCTGCCATGAGCGTGACGTTTACCCATTCGCCCGGCGTGTCCGCGAGAAACGTCACTCTCACCAGGAGCGGTACGGCGGGACCTCCACTGCGCGGGCCGGGTGAATGCATGGGTGGACCTCGCCCTCCGGCGCCGCGCCGGCCGGATGGCTTTGCGGTTCGTATGCTGCGACCATGACTCGCGTCGTCGCCGTGCACCCCGTGCTGCCCGAGCACCGCTACGACCAGGACGTGATCACCCGAGCCTTCACCGATGGCGGGCTGGGTCCGCGCGGCAACCTGGCGCTGGTGCAGCGGCTGCACACGAGTGCCCGGGTACGCACCCGGCACCTGGCCCTTCCGCTGCAGCGCTACGGCGAGCTCCATGACTTCGGCGCGTTCAACGACGCCTGGATCGAGGCGGCGGTCGACCTCGGGGCGAAGGCTGTGTCAGGAGCGCTCGAGGCCGCCGGCCTGCGCGCCGAGGACGTCGACCTGATCATCTCCACCACCGTGACCGGCATCGCCGTGCCGTCGATCGAGGCCCGGGTCGCCGCCCGCATCGGCCTACGTCCGGACGTACGTCGCGTGCCGATGCTCGGCCTCGGCTGCCTCGGTGGTGCCGCCGGAGTGGCCCGGCTGCACGACTACCTGCTCGGCCGGCCCGAGGACGTGGCGGTGCTGCTCGCCGTCGAGCTGTGCTCGCTGACCGTCCAGCGCTCCGACCCGTCGACGGCGGCGCTGGTCGCCAGCGGGCTGTTCGGTGACGGTGCCGCGGCCGTCGTCGCGGTGGGCGCCGACCGGACCGCGCCGCCCGGCGTCACCTGGACCGGACCGGAGGTGCTGGACTCACGCAGCCACCTCTACCCCGACTCCGAGCGGGCGATGGGCTGGGACATCGGCGCCAGCGGTCTCAAGGTGGTGCTCGGCGTCGAGGTGCCCGACCTGGTACGCGAGCACCTCGGTGTCGACGTCAAGGGGTTCCTGGCCGACGCCGGTCTCGAGCGCGACGACGTGAGCACCTGGGTGTGTCACCCGGGCGGACCCAAGGTGCTGGAATCGGTGCGCGACGTGCTCGACCTGCCCGCAGAGGCCCTTCAGGTGACCTGGGACTCCCTGGCCCGGGTCGGCAACCTCTCCTCGGCCTCCGTGCTGCACGTCCTGCACGACACGATGCTGCAGCGCCCTCCGGAGGGCAGCCCAGGCGTGCTGCTGGCGATGGGCCCTGGCTTCTGCTCCGAGCTCGTGCTGCTGCGCTGGTGAGCTGGTTCGCCGGGCTGATCGCTCTGGTCGGTCTCGAACGGCTGGCCGAGCTGCGGCTCTCGCTGGCCAACACCGCCTGGGCGAAGGCCCGCGGGGGCCGCGAGTACGGACAGGGGCACTACCCGCCCATGGTCGTCCTGCACACCGCGCTGCTGGTCGGGGCTCTGGTCGAGGTCGTCGCCTTCGACCGACCGTTCCTGCCGGCGTTGGGGTGGACGATGCTCGCGCTGGTGGCCGCCTCGCAGGCGCTGCGCTGGTGGTGCATCGCCACCTTGGGCAAGCAGTGGAACACCCGCGTCGTCGTGGTGCCGAGCCTTCCGCTGGTACGCCGCGGGCCGTACGCGGTCATCAGCCATCCCAACTACGTCGCCGTCGTCGTCGAGGGTGCGGCCCTTCCGCTGGTGCACTCCGCCTGGGTGACAGCGCTGGTCTTCACGGTGCTCAACGCCTGGCTGCTGCGCGTGCGCATCCGCACCGAGAACGCCGCGCTCACCGACGCGGTCCCGGCATGATCGACCTGCTGGTGGCTGGCGGCGGCCCGGCCGGGCTCGCCACCGCCATCGGGGCCGCGCGGGCGGGGCTGGAGGTGGTCGTCGCCGAGCCTCGCGAGGGGCCGGTCGACAAGGCCTGCGGCGAGGGCCTCATGCCGGCGGCCGTACGGGCGGTGCGCGACCTGGCCGGCCCGGTGCCAGGAGCGCCCTTCCACGGCATCCGCTACCTGAACGGCACGCGCGTCGCCGAGGCGAGGTTCCGCAGCGGCAGCGGCCTGGGTGTCCGTCGCACCGTGCTGCACGGTGCGCTGCACGAGGCGGCCCGGCGGGCGGGGGTCGGCTTCGTCACACAACGGATCACCGAGGTACGGCAGGGCACCAGGTCCGTCACCGCCAACGGGATCGAGGCGCGCTGGCTGGTCGGCGCTGACGGGCTTCACTCCTCGGTCCGCACCGCCATCGGGCAGAGCCGCCCTGATGCCCGCGCGCACCGGTACGGCCAGCGCCGGCATTTCGCGATGGAGCCGTGGAGCGACCTCGTCGAGGTGCACTGGGCGCCGCACGCCGAGGCGTACGTGACGCCGCTGGCAGCCGACCTGGTCGGCGTCGCGGTGCTGACCGAGCGGCGGGGCGGTTTCGAAGAGCACCTCCGTGCCTTCCCGGCGCTGCTCGAGCAGCTGCCGATCCACGCCGTCACGCGCTCGCGCGGAGCCGGACCGCTGCGGCAGCGAGTGGCGAGCAGGCGAGTCGGCAGGGTGCTGCTGGTCGGGGACGCCGCGGGTTACGTCGACGCTCTGACCGGGGAGGGTCTCGCGGTGTCGTTCGAGGCCGCCCGGGCCCTCGTCGGGTGCCTGCTCCGAGACCGCCCCCAGGACTATGACGCCGAGTGGCGGCAGCTGTCGCGGCGGTACCGGATGCTCACCGGGGGGTTGCTGGCGGCTCGGCGTACGCCCGGGCTGAGCCGGGTCATCGTGCCGGCGTCGGCTCGTCTGCCCCGGGTTTTCGGCGCTGTCGTAGACGCCCTCGCCGGCTGATGAGTCGCGACGGACTCAGGCGGTGGCGTCGTGGACGGCGTCCACCGGCTCGGTCTCGCGGAGAAAGCCCCGCGCGGAGAGGAAGGAGCCCAGCGAGTCCCGGTGCTCGGCACATGCGAGCCACGTCTTGCGCTTGTCCGGGGTGTGGATCCGGGGGTTGTTCCAGCGATGCGCGACGAGCGCTGGCGCACGGCAGCCCTTCGCCGAGCAGAGCAGGTCGTCGCTCACGCGCTCCTGCCCGGAGTCACCGACTCCTCGCTGCGCGTGCCGAGAATGCCGAACGCGGGCGGCCGGTAGGTCTCGGTGGGCCCCAGTGCCTTGCGGTTGGACGTGTTGGCGAACACGACCGCGACATAGGGCAGGAAGATCGCAGCGGTGACCAACACCCAACGCAGCCAGCCGTCTGCGACCACGGCTGCCACGAAGCACACCGTGCGGAGCAGCATGGACAGGAGATAGCGGCGCTGCCGGCCACGCAGCTCAGCACTGTGGGAGATCCTGGCAGAGGTGATGCTGACGGGCTGGACGTACTCGTGGGCCATGCCTCCACGGTACGCTCCGGCGGCCGCTCACACCCGTTGGAGGAACCGTGGCAGATCGCACATACCGCGTCACCGAGATCGTCGGCACCTCGCCGGACAGCACCGACCAGGCCATTCGCAACGGCATCGAACGTGCCGGTCGTACGCTGCGCCACCTCGACTGGTTCGAGGTGACCCAGATCCGTGGCCAGGTCGGCGACGACTCGGTCCTGCACTTCCAGGTGACCATGAAGGTCGGCTTCCGGCTCGAAGACGACTGACCAGCCGACTGACCGGACCGCAGTGTGAGGCGGCGACGGCGAGCCGCTAGCGTTCCAGCCCGGCGCCGGCGGGCGCACCGGACAGCGACGAGAGGGGCCCCGTGGGCAGGTCAGTACTGGTCACCGGCGGCAGTCGAGGCATCGGTGCAGCCGTCGCCGAGGCGTTCCTCGAGCTCGGGGACGACGTCGCCGTCACCTCGCGCAGCGGGGACGCCCCGGCGGGAGCGCTGGGTGTGCGCTGCGACGTGGCCGACTCCGAGCAGGTGGCTGCCGCCTTCACCGAGATCGAGGCCGCTCACGGCCCGGTCGAGGTGCTCGTCGCCAACGCGGGCATCACACGCGACACGCTGCTGCTCCGGATGAGCGACGAGGACTGGGCCGCTGTGATCGGCACCAACCTGACCGGCTCGTTCACGGTCGCCAAGCGAGCCGCCAAGGGCATGCTGCGCCTGCGCCGAGGCCGGATGATCTTCGTGTCCTCGGTCGTCGGCATGCTCGGCAGCCCGGGCCAGGTCAACTACGCCTCGTCGAAGGCGGGCCTGGTCGGCATGGCCCGCTCCATGGCGCGCGAGCTGGGCAGCCGCTCCATCACCGCGAACGTCGTCGCGCCCGGCTTCGTGGACACCGACATGACCGCCGCCCTTCCGGACGAGCAGCGTGAGCAGTACCGCCAGCAGGTGCCGCTGCAGCGTTTCGCCGCGCCCAGCGACGTCGCCGGTGTTATCACCTTCCTCGCCTCTGACCAGGCCGCCTACATCACCGGTGCTCTGGTACCGGTGGACGGTGGCCTGGGCATGGGCCACTGAGCAACCACTGAGCCAACGACTGAGAGGCATCGCCCGTGGGCATCCTGGACGGCAAGCGCATTCTGGTGGCCGGAGTCACGACCGACGCATCGATCGGCTTCGCGGTAGCGCGAGTGGCGCAGGAGCAGGGCGCCACCGTCCTGGTCTCCAACTTCGGACGGGCGCTCGGCATCACCCGGCGGATCGTCAACCGGCTGCCGCAGCCGGCACCCGTGCTGGACCTCGACGTCACGAACGACGACCACCTGGCCGGCCTGGCCGCGGCCGTACGCGAGCACGTCGACGGGCTGGACGGGGTGGTCCACTCCATCGCCTACGGCAACCCGGAGACCATTCTGGGGGACCGTTTCATGACCGGGCCGTGGCCCGATGTCGCGCAGGCCGTGCAGGTGTCGGCGTACTCGCTGCAGTCGCTGAGCGCGGCTGCCCTGCCACTGCTCGGCCCGGGCAGCAGCGTGGTGGGGATGACCTTCGACGCCGGGGTGGCCTGGCCGGCGTACGACTGGATGGGCGTCGCCAAGGCGGCGCTGGAGTCGACGTCGCGCTATCTGGCTCGCGACCTCGGCCCGCACGGCGTGCGATGCAACCTGGTGGCAGCCGGGCCGTTGAAGACCCTCGCCGCCAAGGCGATCCCCGGCTTCGAGCGGATCGAGTCGACGTGGGCGGAGCGCTCACCGCTGGGCTGGGAGCCGACCGACACCGCTCCGGCCGCTCGCGCCGTGGCGGCGCTGCTCAGCGACTTCTTCCCGGCCACGACCGGCGAGATCGTGCACGTGGACGGCGGCTTTCACGCCATGGGCGTCTGAGCCTCGTGGCCCGCACTGGACAGACCGGGGCCACGAGGCGGCAGATCACTTCTTGAAAGCGTCCTTGACGTTCTCGCCGGCGTCCTTGAGTGAGGACTTCTTCTGGTCGGCCTTGCCTTCCTGACGCAGCTTCTCGTCACCGTGCGCGGTGCCGGCCGCCTCCTTGGCCTTGCCGCCGGCGCCCTCGATCTTGTTGCTGATCTTGTCCTCGAGTCCCATGGTCCTACCTCCGCTGTCGGGGGAATGCTGTGTCCTGCCTACCAGCAAACCGGGCTCACTCCCAGCCGGCAGAGGCCCCGGAACCGCAGTGGCCCTGCGTGAATAGGTTGGTGCCGGTGCCACCCTCGGCCACAAAGGAGGACCTCGATGCCCGCACCAGATACCTCCCGCACGCTGGTCGTAGTGCGCCACGCCAAGACGGAGAAGCATGCGGCCACCGACGCCGGCCGCCCGCTGACCGAGGCGGGCCTGCGCCAGGCACGAGACCTCGCCGCCTGGCTAGGCACCGAGCTGTCCGACACCACCCCGGCCGATACGGCGGCGTTGGTGTCCAACGCCGTGCGGACACGCCAGACCTGGGCCGAGATCAGCCATCGGGTTCCGGCAACCGTGCGGGTGCTCGACGGGCTGTACGCGGCGACGACCGCCGAGATGCTGTCCACGGTGCAGATGACCGAGCCGGACGTGCGTACGGTGCTGGTGGTCGGTCACAACCCGGCCGTGCACGACTTCGTCACGCTGCTCGCCGGGCCGGTCGTCGCGTCGATGAGTCCGGGCACGGCCGTGGTGCTGGACGTGTCAGGGAGCTGGCACGACCTGTCCGAGGGCGGCGGCGAGGTGCGCTCGCAGCACCACCCGTGAGCGGTCAGCTCGCGGCGTCGGCTGCCTC
>DASQMN010000214.1:0-14925 GCA_035645475.1 Nocardioidaceae bacterium | reverse complement strand
GCATCGCTGTTCTCGGCCCCGGTCGCCCAGGCGGCCCGGCTGCTTGCCGCGCTCCAGGACAAGGCCGAGGAGGACCCGTCGGTCCTCGCCGCCGGTCCCGGAGCGCCGGAGGCGGGCGAGGCTCCCGCTGCGGTCGACGCGGCACCGGAGGCTGGAGAGGCTCCGGTTGCAGCCGACGCCGCATCGGAGGCAGCAGAGGCTCCGGCTGCGGTCGACGCCGCACCCGAGGCAGCAGAGGCTCCCGCTGCGGTCGACGCCGCACCCGAGGCCAGTGCTGTCGCTGACCCCGGCGACGCACCCGAGGGCGGCGCCCCCGTCGCCACGGACGCCTGAGTTCGAACAGCACCGCTAGGCAGCTCGCAAGCACGCACGTTCCTGACACGCAGTACGACCCGCCACGTCGGCCCACCAGGGTCGACACCCTAGGAAGGACGCCACCATGGCGAAGCTCAGCACCGACGACCTGCTCGACGCATTCAAGGAGATGACTCTCCTCGAGCTCAGCGAGTTCGTGAAGCAGTTCGAGGACACCTTCGGCGTCACCGCCGCAGCACCAGTGGCCGTGGCCGCCGGCGCCCCCGCTTCCGGTGGCGGCGACAGTGCCGAGGCCGAGGAGGAGAAGGACGAGTTCGACGTGGTCCTCGAGGCCGCCGGCGACAAGAAGATCCAGGTGATCAAGGAGGTCCGCGGTCTTACCAGCCTCGGCCTCAAGGAGGCCAAGGAGCTGGTCGAGGCCGCTCCCAAGGCCGTCCTGGAGAAGGTTGCCAAGGACGCTGCGGAGAAGGCCAAGGACGCCCTCGAGGGCGCCGGCGCCACCGTCTCCGTCAAGTGAGGACTGCCTGAGTCGTACGGATTCGTTCCGGTCCGGCTCTCCCGTGCAGGGCGGCTACTTTCTTCAGAAGTAGCCGCCCTTCGCGTTGTAGTGCTTGACGAAGCCTGCGGCTGGGTCCATGCTCATAGCGCACCGTCTGGCTGGTACGGCTCGAGCGACCGCAAGGTCCTCGCCGCAGGCTGGACATTGCTCGCAGTCGTGGCTAGACTGCATCGTTGCGCTGCCTTCTGCCCCTACACCCGTTGACCGGGTCCCGTCGGCATGCGCGCTCACGCATCCGCGAGCTTTTCGTAAAGGACACCTCTTGGCCGCCTCGCGCAACGCTGCACCGCACTCCCCCCGCCGCATCTCATTCGCCAAGATTCACGAACCACTCGAAATTCCCGAGCTCCTCTCCCTGCAGACCGACAGCTTCGACTGGCTCAAGGGCGCCGACTCCTGGCGCGCCCGCGTCGAGGCCGACATCGCCGCCGGCCGCAGCGACGTCTCCCGCAAGTCGGGTCTGGAAGAGATCTTCGAAGAGATCTCTCCGATCGAGGACTTCTCGCAGACGATGACGCTGTCGTTCGCCTCCCCTCGCTTCGAGCCGCCGAAGAACTCGGTGGAGGAGTGCAAGGAAAAGGACTTCACCTACGCCGCCCCCTTGTTCGTGACCGCCGAGTTCATGAACAACGAGACCGGCGAGATCAAGAGCCAGACCGTCTTCATGGGTGACTTCCCCCTGATGTCGGACAAGGGCACCTTCGTCATCAACGGCACCGAGCGCGTCGTCGTCTCCCAGCTGGTCCGCTCGCCCGGTGTCTACTTCGAGCGCACCGTCGACAAGCTGAGCGACAAGGACGTCTACACCGCCAAGGTCATCCCGAGCCGGGGTGCCTGGCTGGAGTTCGAGGTCGACAAGCGCGACACCGTCGGTGTGCGCCTGGACCGCAAGCGCAAGCAGAACGTCACCGTGCTGCTCAAGGCGCTCGGCTGGACCGAGGCGCAGATCCTGGAGGAGTTCGGCCAGTACGAGTCGATACGCCTCACGCTGGAGAAGGACCACACCTCCGGCCAGGACGACGCGTTGCTCGACATCTACCGCAAGCTGCGCCCGGGCGAGCCCCCGACACGCGAGGCTGCTCAGACGCTGCTTGAGAACTACTACTTCAACCCCAAGCGCTACGACCTCGCGAAGGTCGGCCGCTACAAGATCAACAAGAAGCTAGGGCTGCAGGCGGCCTTCGACCAGCAGACGCTGACCCACGAGGACATCGTCGCCGCCATCCGCTACATCGTGGCGCTGCACGCCGGTGAGACCGAGCTGCCGTCGCCACAGGGCGCGACGCTGGTCGAGGCCGACGACATCGACCACTTCGGCAACCGGCGCATGCGTACGGTCGGCGAGCTCATCCAGAACCAGCTGCGCACCGGCCTGGCTCGGATGGAGCGGGTGGTGCGCGAGCGCATGACCACCCAGGACGTCGAGGCGATCACCCCGCAGACGCTGATCAACATCCGGCCGGTGGTCGCTGCGCTGAAGGAGTTCTTCGGCACCTCGCAGCTCAGCCAGTTCATGGACCAGACCAACCCGATCGCGGGTCTGACGCACAAGCGTCGCCTGTCCGCGCTCGGCCCCGGTGGCCTCTCGCGTGAGCGGGCCGGCTACGAGGTCCGTGACGTCCACCCCTCGCACTACGGGCGCATGTGCCCGATCGAGACCCCTGAGGGCCCGAACATCGGCCTGATCGGCTCCTTGGCGACGTACGGGCGGATCAACCCGTTCGGCTTCGTGGAGACGCCGTACCGCAAGGTGCTCGACGGCCACGTCAGCGACGACGTCGACTACCTCGCCGCCAGCGACGAGGACCGTTACGTCATCGCGCAGGCGAACTCGCCGCTGCAGGAGGACGGCCGCTTCGCCGACGAGCGGGTGCTGGTGCGTCGCCGCGACGGCGAGGCCGACCTGATGCCCCGCGACGAGGTCGACTACATGGACGTCTCACCGCGCCAGATGGTGTCGGTGGCGACCGCGTTGATCCCGTTCCTCGAGCACGACGACGCCAACCGGGCGCTCATGGGCTCCAACATGCAGCGCCAGGCGGTGCCGCTGATCCGCAGCGACGCCCCTCTCGTCGGTACCGGCATGGAGTTCCGTGCGGCTGTGGACGCCGGTGACGTCACCATCGCCGAACAGGCCGGCGTCGTCACCGAGGTCGACGCGGACTCGGCCACGGTCATGCACGACGACGGCACCTACCGCACGTACCGGCTGGCCAAGTTCCGGCGGTCGAACCAGGGCACCTGCATCAACCAGCGGCCACTGGTCGCCGAGGGCGCCCGCGTCGAGGTCGGTACGCCGATCGCGGACGGGCCGTGCACCGACCAGGGCGAGATGGCACTCGGCACCAACCTGCTCGTGGCTTTCATGCCGTGGCAGGGTCACAACTACGAGGACGCGATCATCCTCAGCCAGCGTCTCGTGCAGCAGGACATGCTGACCTCCATCCACATCGAGGAGCACGAGGTCGACGCCCGCGACACGAAGCTGGGTCCTGAGGAGATCACCCGCGACATCCCCAACGTCTCCGACGAGATGCTGGCCGACCTCGACGAGCGCGGCATCATCCGCATCGGCGCGGAGGTCGGCAACGGCGACGTGCTGGTCGGCAAGGTGACGCCCAAGGGCGAGACCGAGCTGACGCCCGAGGAGCGCCTGCTGCGCGCGATCTTCGGGGAGAAGGCGCGCGAGGTGCGCGACACCTCCCTGAAGGTGCCGCACGGCGAGTCGGGCACGGTCATCGGAGTGCGCGTCTTCGACCGCGACGAGGACGACGAGCTGCCCCCCGGCGTCAACCAGCTGGTACGGGTCTACGTCGCCCAGAAGCGCAAGATCCAGGACGGCGACAAGCTCGCCGGTCGCCACGGCAACAAGGGCGTCATCTCCAAGATCCTGCCGATCGAGGACATGCCGTTCATGCCGGACGGCACGCCCGTCGACATCGTGCTCAACCCGCTCGGTGTGCCCGGCCGCATGAACATCGGCCAGGTGCTGGAGACCCACCTCGGGTGGGTCGCCAAGGCCGGCTGGCAGGTCGAGGGCGACAGCGAGGAGTGGCAGCAGCGGCTGGCATCGATCGAGGCCTCCTCGGCCCCGGCCGACTCCAACATCGCCACGCCCGTCTTCGACGGTGCGCGCGAGGACGAGATCTCGGGGCTGCTGGCCTCGACGTTGCCCAACCGCGACGGCGAGCGCATGGTCGGTCCCGACGGCAAGGCCGTGCTCTTCGACGGCCGCAGCGGCGAGCAGTTCCCCGCGCCGGTCTCGGTCGGCTACATGTACCTGCTCAAGCTGCACCACCTCGTCGACGACAAGATCCACGCCCGCTCCACCGGCCCGTACTCGATGATCACGCAGCAGCCGCTGGGTGGTAAGGCGCAGTTCGGTGGCCAGCGCTTCGGTGAGATGGAGGTGTGGGCGCTCGAGGCATACGGAGCGGCTTACGCCTTGCAGGAGCTGCTCACCATCAAGTCCGACGACGTGCTCGGCCGCGTGAAGGTCTACGAGGCCATCGTCAAGGGCGAGAACGTCCCCGAGCCCGGCATCCCCGAGTCGTTCAAGGTGCTGGTCAAGGAGATGCAGTCCCTGTGTCTCAATGTCGAGGTGCTCACCGCCGACGGCAGCGTGCTCGAGCTTCGCGACGCGGAAGAGGACGTCTTCCGCGCCGCCGAGGAGCTCGGCATCGACCTGTCCCGCCGCGAGCCCAGCAGCGTCGAGGAGGTCTGAGGCCCCTTCGGCCGGGGGCCGGTCCGACGACCGGCTCCCACCAGACCCCCTTCTTCGTTCGACACAACATTTGGAGTGACCTGTGCTCGATGTGAACTTCTTCGATCAGCTCAAGATCGGGCTCGCGACCGCTGACGAGATCCGGCTGTGGAGCCACGGCGAGGTCAAGAAGCCCGAGACCATCAACTACCGCACGCTCAAGCCGGAGCGTGACGGTCTCTTCTGCGAGAAGATCTTCGGTCCCACCCGGGACTGGGAGTGCTACTGCGGCAAGTACAAGCGTGTCCGCTTCAAGGGCATCATCTGTGAGCGCTGCGGCGTCGAGGTGACCCGTTCCAAGGTGCGCCGCGAGCGCATGGGGCACATCGAGCTGGCCGCTCCCGTCACGCACATCTGGTACTTCAAGGGTGTCCCGAGCCGGCTCGGCTACCTGCTCGACCTGGCGCCGAAGGACCTGGAGAAGGTCATCTACTTCGCCGCCTACATGATCACCTCGGTCGACGAGGATGCCCGCCACCGCGACCTCTCCTCGCTCGAGGCCAAGATCGACGTCGAGCGCAAGCAGATGGAGTCGCGTCGCGACAACGACGTCGAGCAGCGGCTGGCCAAGCTCGAGGAGGACCTCGCCGCCCTGGAGGCGGAGGGGGCCAAGGCAGACCAGCGCCGCAAGGTCAAGGAGGGTGCCGAGCGCGAGGTCAAGCAGCGCCGTGACCGCGCCCAGCGCGAGATTGACCGCCTCGACGAGGTGTGGAGCCGGTTCAAGAACCTCTCGGTCCAAGACCTCGAGGGCGACGAGATCCTGTACCGCGAGATGAACTACCGCTTCGGCAAGTACTTCGAAGGCTCGATGGGCGCTCAGGCCATCCAGCGCCGGCTACAGGACTTCGACCTGCAGGCCGAGGCGGAGTCGCTGCGCGACATCATCCGCAACGGCAAGGGTCAGCGGAAGACCCGCGCGCTGAAGCGTCTCAAGGTCGTCTCGGCGTTCCTGACCGCCGGCAACAGCCCTCAGGGCATGGTGCTGGACTGCGTTCCGGTCATCCCGCCGGACCTGCGCCCCATGGTGCAGCTCGACGGTGGCCGGTTCGCCACCTCTGACCTGAACGACCTGTACCGCCGGGTGATCAACCGCAACAACCGGCTCAAGCGGCTGCTCGACCTCGGGGCGCCCGAGATCATCGTCAACAACGAGAAGCGGATGCTCCAGGAGGCCGTCGACTCGCTGTTCGACAACGGCCGCCGTGGCCGCCCGGTCACCGGACCGGGCAACCGGCCGCTGAAGTCGCTGTCGGACATGCTCAAGGGCAAGCAGGGCCGGTTCCGCCAGAACCTGCTCGGCAAGCGCGTCGACTACTCCGGACGCTCGGTCATCGTCGTCGGCCCGCAGCTCAAGCTGCACCAGTGCGGCCTGCCCAAGCAGATGGCACTGGAGCTGTTCAAGCCGTTCGTCATGAAGCGCCTCGTCGACCTCAACCACGCTCAGAACATCAAGAGCGCCAAGCGCATGGTGGAGCGTTCCCGTCCGGTCGTGTGGGACGTGCTCGAAGAGGTCATCGCCGAGCACCCGGTGCTGCTGAACCGGGCACCCACGCTGCACCGGCTCGGTATCCAGGCGTTCGAGCCACAGCTGATCGAGGGCAAGGCCATCCAGATCCACCCGCTGGTCTGCTCGGCCTTCAACGCCGACTTCGACGGTGACCAGATGGCGGTGCACCTGCCGCTGTCGGCCGAGGCGCAGGCCGAGGCCCGCATCCTGATGCTGTCGACCAACAACATCCTCAAGCCGGCCGACGGCCGCCCGGTCACGATGCCGACGCAGGACATGATCATCGGCATCTACTTCCTCACCCTCGACCGTGACGGTGAGCCTGGCGAAGGCCGCGCGTTCTCCTCGGTCGCCGAGGCGACGATGGCTTTCGACCGCGGCGAGATCAGCCTGCAGAGCCGGGTCAAGATCCGGTTCCCGCAGGTCGTTCCTCCGATCGGTCAGGCACTGCCGGAGGGCTGGACCCCCGACAAGCCGCTGACGCTGGACACCACCCTGGGGCACGCCCTGTTCAACGAGGCGCTGCCGTCCGACTACGCCTACGTCGACTACGAGGTGGGCAAGAAGGCGCTCGGGGTCATCGTCAACGACCTCGCCGAGCGTTACACCAAGGTCGAGGTCGCCGCGTCACTGGACGCCTTGAAGGACACCGGGTTCCACTGGGCCACGCGCTCCGGGGTGACGATCTCCATCGAGGACGTCGTGACGCCGCCGCGCAAGCAGGAGATCCTCGCCACATACGAGGACCAGGCCGCCAAGGTTCAGACGCAGTTCGAGCGGGGCCTGATCACCGACGAGGAGCGCCGCCAGGAGCTCATCGAGATCTGGACCCAGGCCACCAGTGAGGTCGCTGCCGAGATGGAGCAGACCTTCACCAAGGAGAACCCCATCTTCATGATGGTCAACTCCGGGGCGCGCGGAAACATGATGCAGGTGCGCCAGATCGCCGCCATGCGCGGACTGGTCGCCAACCCCAAGGGCGAGATCATTCCGCGCCCGATCAAGGCCAACTTCCGTGAGGGCCTGTCGGTCGTGGAGTACTTCATCTCCACGCACGGCGCCCGCAAGGGCCTGGCCGACACCGCGCTGCGTACGGCCGACTCGGGCTACCTCACGCGTCGACTCGTCGACGTGAGCCAGGACGTGATCATCCGTGAGGACGACTGCGGCTCCGAGCGCGGCCTGATCAAGCAGATCGGCACCCGGCTCGAGGACGGCCGCCTGGTCGCCGCCGAGCACGTGGAGACCTCGGCGTACGCCCGCTCGTCCGCAACGGCGATCGAGCACCCGCAGACCGGTGAGGTGCTGGTCGAGGCCGGGGGCGACCTCGGTGACGTGCAGATCGCCATGCTGGTCGAGGCCGGCGTGGAGGAGGTCCGGGTCCGCTCGGTTCTCACCTGTGACGCCAAGACCGGAACCTGCGCCAAGTGCTACGGCCGCTCGCTGGCCACCGGCAAGCTCGTCGACATCGGCGAGGCGGTCGGCATCATCGCCGCCCAGTCGATCGGTGAGCCTGGCACCCAGCTGACCATGCGTACCTTCCACACCGGTGGTGTGGCCGGTGACGACATCACGCACGGTCTGCCTCGCGTGGTCGAGCTGTTCGAGGCACGGCAGCCCAAGGGCCGCGCCCCGATCACCGAGAGCGCCGGTCGGATCCGCATCGAGGAGGCCGACCGCACGCGCAAGCTGATCGTCGTCCCCGACGACGGCTCGGAGGAGCAGGCCCACCTGGTCACCAAGCGGGCCCGCCTGCGGGTCGCCGACGGCGACCACGTCGAGGTCGGTCAGCAGCTCACGCACGGTACGCCCGACCCGCAGGAGGTCCTGCGCATCCTCGGGGTGCGTTCGGCCCAGCAGCACCTCGTCGACGAGGTGCAGCAGGTCTACCGCTCGCAGGGCGTGTCGATCCACGACAAGCACATCGAGATCATCGTGCGGCAGATGCTGCGACGGGTCACCGTCATCGAGCAGGGCGACGCCCAGCTGCTGACCGGTGACCTCACCGACCGGATCCGCTTCGAGGACGAGAACCGTCGCGTCGTCTCCGAGGGTGGCACCCCGGCCTCGGGTCG
This sequence comes from Nocardioidaceae bacterium, assembly GCA_035645475.1. Taxonomy (GTDB): domain Bacteria; phylum Actinomycetota; class Actinomycetes; order Propionibacteriales; family Nocardioidaceae; genus DASQMN01. The sequence goes on along the minus strand of DASQMN010000214.1, from coordinate 6,706 downwards.
ACCGGTGCTGATGGGCATCACCAAGGCGTCGCTGGCCACCGAGTCGTGGCTCTCGGCCGCCTCCTTCCAGGAGACGACGCGCGTCCTCACCGACGCCGCCATCCACGGACGGTCGGACTCGCTGATGGGTCTGAAGGAGAACGTCATCATCGGCAAGCTCATCCCGGCCGGCACCGGCCTCGAGCGCTACCGCAACATCCGGGTGGAGCCGACCGAGGAGGCACGCGCAGCGGCGTACTCCTTGTCGGACTACGAGTCGTACGACTACGACTTCGGCACGCCCACCGGGCAGTCCGTCGCGCTGGACGACTTCGACTTCGGGTCGTACCGCAACTGACGCAGCAACCCGGCAGGGGCGGTCACCGAGAGGTGGCCGCCCCTGCCGGCGTTCGCGGGTACGCGGCCGGCGGCCCCGTACGCTGCGCGCATGCCTGAGCCGCCGGTGCGTCGCCAGCGCCTGGCCGCGTACGCGCTCGTGCTCCGCGGCTCCGACGTGCTGCTCACCCAGCTGTCGCCGATCGCGCCCCGCCCGGGCGCATGGACCCTGCCCGGCGGTGGCCTCGACCATGGCGAGCACCCCCGTGACGGCGTTCGCCGGGAGGTGTACGAGGAGACGGGCATGCTGGTTGAACCGGACCGCCTGCTCGACGTCAGCTCGAGCCATTTCGTCGCCAACGCACCACACGGACCACGGGAGGACTTCCACGCCGTCCGCCTCATCTTCGATGCGGTCGTGCCGCTCGATGCCCCCGAGCCACGCGTCATCGAGGTCGGGGGCACGACGTCGGCCGCAGCCTGGGTTCCGCTGACGGACGTGCTCGCCGGCGAGCCCGAGGTGGTCCAGACCGTGCGTGACGCGCTCGCCGCACATGCCCGCCCCGGGACCACGGCCACCCTGGTGCGACGCCTGCACGAGGCGAGCGGGCTCGCCACGCCTGACGCACCGGTCGCCGACCCGCCGGGATGGCCGCAGCGTGCCGATCTGATGCGCACCGCGCTGACCGAGTACGAGACCGCGACCAGAGCCGGCGAGGTCGCCGGGGTGGCACAGGCGCTGGCCGAGCTGCTGTACGCCGTGCACGGCACTGCCCTCGTCCACGGCATCGCGTTGGATGCGGCACTGGCCGAGGTCCATCGTGCCCACATGAGTGACGCCCGCACCGGCCAGTCGGACGGCTCGCCGCCGCCTGACATCACGGGCGCCCTGGAGAGGGTCGCCGCCATCGCCCGTCTCTCCCATTGATGGCGTTGATGCCGAGGAGTCGGATCGGTAACGCCTGCTCGCCACCGGTTCCCTTGTGAGGCGGAAGCCGATGACCTCGCCGGCATCGTGGGCAGGTCGGTCGGGCTGTGGTGAGCCCCACGGTGTCCGGGGCGCCCGATGCGAGCCAGACTGGACGTCGTGAAGTCACTCCCCGCCGCCGTCGAGGCGGCCGGCGATGTGGTCGCCGAGCTCCGTCGCGCCGGTCTGCGGGACCTCGACGACAGCGCCCTGACCCGCGACCTGTACAGCAGCGACGCCTCGCTGTACCGCGTGCCGCCACGAGTCGTGGTGCGCCCATACGACGCCGACGAGGTGGCGGCGGTGCTTGCGGTGTGCCGCACGACGAGCACGCCCCTCACGCCGCGCGGTGCCGGGACCTCGATCGCGGGCAACGCGATCGGCACCGGCGTCGTCCTCGACTTCGCTCAGCACATGCGGGCCGTGCTCGCCCTCGACGCCGAGTCGGGCACCGCCCGCGTGCAACCCGGAGTCGTGCACGCTGCGCTGCAGTCAGCGGCCGCACCGGCCGGCTGGCGCTTCGGGCCGGATCCGTCGACCCACAACCGCTGCACCGTCGGCGGCATGATCGGCAACAACGCGTGTGGTGCCCGAGCCCTTGCGTACGGCCGCACCTCGGACAATGTGCTCGCGGTGTCCGCCCTCACCGCGGCCGGCGAGCAGCTGGACGCCACCCAGAGATCCGCCGCGCGGGAACGCCTGCAGCAGGTCGTCGGCGACGGCCTCGGCACGATTCGCACCGAGCTCGGCACCTTCGGGCGGCAGGGCTCCGGTTACGCACTGGAGCACCTGCTGCCTGAGCGTGGCTTCGACGTCGCCCGCCTGCTCGCCGGCTCCGAGGGCACCCTCGCCGTGCTCACCGAGGCCACCGTGCGCCTGGTCCGGGACGCCCCGTACCGGGCGCTGGTGCTGCTCGGCTACCCCACGATGGCCGACGCCGCCGACGATGTGCCCGCGCTCATCCCATGCGGTCCGACCGCCTGCGAGGGGCTGGACGCACGCATCGTCGAGGTGGTCAGATCCGCATCGGGCCCCGCCGCTGTCCCAGCCCTGCCGACCGGTGCGGGCTGGCTGTTCGTCGAGGTGGTGGGGGAGAGCCCCATCGAGCGGGACGCAGCAGCAGCCGCCGTGGTCGCCGCCGCCGGCACTGCGCAGACGCGAGTAGTGACCGACCGGCTCGAGCTCGCGACCCTGTGGCGCATCCGTGAGGACGGTGCCGGTCTTGCGGCTCGTACGCTGCGCCGGCAGGCACGGTCGGGCTGGGAGGACGCCGCCGTGCCACCGGAGCGGCTCGGCGCCTACCTGCGCGACTTCGACGCCCTGTTGCGCCAGCACCAGCTCGACGGTGTGCCGTACGGCCACTTCGGCGACGGCTGCGTGCACGTGCGCATCGACTTCCCGCTCGACGAGGACGGCGGCACGCGGATCTATCGGCGATTCGTCGAGGATGCGGCGCGGCTGGTGGCCTCCTACGGTGGCTCGCTGTCGGGAGAGCACGGCGATGGCCGCGCCCGCTCCGAGCTGCTCCCGGCGATGTACTCACCCGCGGCAATCGCCTTGTTCGAGCAGGTGAAGGATGCGCTGGACCCCACCGACCTGCTCAACCCCGGCGTGCTCGTGCGGCCGCGGCCGCTGGACGCGGACCTGCGTCGCACCCGGCGAGGGGCGGCGCCGGGCCGGACGTCGCTGCGGCTGGTCCACGACGGCGGCAGCCTGTCCGCAGCGGTGCATCGCTGCACCGGTGTGGGCAAGTGCATCGCGGACACCACCGCCGCCGGCGGGGTGATGTGCCCCTCGTACGTCGCGACTCGGCAGGAGAAGGACTCGACCCGCGGACGTGCCCGGGTGCTTCAGGACATGGTCGGTTCCGCCCGCGGTGTGGAGGCCTATCGCGCGCCTCAGGTGCACGACGCCCTCGACCTGTGCCTGGCCTGCAAGGGGTGCGCCCGCGACTGCCCGACGGGTGTGGACATGGCCAGCTACAAGGCCGAGGTCCTGCACCAGACCTGGCGGCGACGACTGCGGCCGCGCAGCCACTACACGCTCGGCTGGCTGCCTCGTTGGGCCGCAGTCGCGATCCGGGCACCGCGACTGGCCAATGCGTTGCTGCGGACGCCGGCAACGGCGGCGCTGGCGAAGCGATCCGCCGGGGTCGACCCCCGGCGCTCGCTGCCCGTCTTCGCCACCCTCACGCTGCGCGCCTGGGCGCGGTCACGACCAGCTCCCGCCACGACCGCTCCGCGCGGGCGGGTGGCCGTCTGGGGCGACACCTTCACCGACGGGTTCAGTCCGGCCGCCGGCATCGCCGTCGTGCGGGTGCTGGAGGCTGCCGGCTACCAGGTCGTCGTGCCCGATGCCGCCCTGTGCTGCGGACTCACCTGGATCAGCACCGGGCAGCTCGATGGTGCCCGCAGGCAGCTCGCCCGCACCGTCGGGGCTCTGGCCGACCTGATGGACGCCGGTGTGCTCGTGGTCGGTGTCGAGCCGTCATGTACGGCGGTGCTGCGCTCCGACGCTCGCGAGCTGCTCGACGATCCCCGCGCGGACCGGGTGGCTGCCGGCATCCGGACCCTCGCCGAGCTCCTGCGCGAGACGCCCGGCTGGGCGCCCCCGGATCTCACCGGCCGGGTTGTCGTCGCCCAGCCGCACTGCCACCACGCCTCGGTGCTCGGCTGGGAGGCCGACGCCGAGCTGCTGCAGGAGGCCGGTGCCTCGGTGCGCCGGCTCGGCGGTTGCTGCGGGCTGGCGGGCAACTTCGGGGTCGAGCTGGGCCACCACGACATCTCGGTGGCCATCGCCGAGCACGACCTGCTCCCGGCCGTACGCTCGGCACCGCCCGGCGCGGTGGTGCTCGCCGACGGGTTCAGCTGCCGCACGCAGCTCGACGACCTCGCCGGCGTCCGAGCCCTGCACCTGGCCGAGCTGCTCGCCGAGGCGCTTGACGACCGCTCGGGAGCGTCCACACCTGCGGCGCCGCGTTTTGACCGTGCTGGGGGCACCCGGTAACCTGTGCTGTTGTGCCTGGGTCTCCAGGCTCTTCCGTGTGCCGCCGATTCGGTCGCGTCCGGCTGCTTCTCATGGCTGGCGTGCCTCTCCTTCGCTCCGGACGGAACACGCTCCCTCCCGACAGCCGGTCCGGGCGGAAGCGTGGCCAGACGACACGCCCGGGTACGGAGGTCGGCGGACGGTGACGACGTACTGGACCCACCCCGGGTCCGACAGCTCGACCAGGTAGCTCGACGAAAGCGAGAAGCACGCGGTGCCCACGATCAACCAGCTGGTCCGCAAGGGCCGACAGGACAAGGTGTCAAAGAACAAGACACCGGCCTTGAAGGGCTCACCTCAGCGCCGCGGGGTGTGCACCCGCGTCTACACCACGACTCCCAAGAAGCCGAACTCCGCGCTGCGCAAGGTCGCCCGCGTACGGCTGAGCAGCGGCATCGAGGTCACCGCCTACATCCCCGGTGTGGGCCACAACCTGCAGGAGCACTCGATCGTGCTGGTGCGCGGAGGCCGAGTGAAGGACCTCCCCGGCGTCCGCTACAAGATCGTCCGCGGCTCACTGGACACCCAGGGCGTGAAGAACCGCAAGCAGGCTCGCAGCCGCTACGGCGCGAAGAAGGAGAAGAGCTGATGCCACGCAAGGGTCCCGCTCCCCGCCGGCCCATCGAGGCCGACCCCGTCTACGGCAGCCCGTTGGTCACCCAGCTGATCAACAAGGTGCTGGAGGACGGCAAGAAGCAGGTCGCGCAGCGCATCGTCTACACCGCCCTGGAAGGCGCCCGGGAGAAGACCGGCACCGACCCCGTGGTGACGCTCAAGCGCGCCCTCGACAACGTCAAGCCGACGCTGGAGGTCAAGAGCCGCCGAGTAGGCGGTGCCACCTACCAGGTGCCGATCGAGGTCCGGGCGAGCCGCTCCACGACCCTGGCCTTGCGCTGGCTGATCTCGTACTCGGCGGCTCGCCGGGAGAAGACGATGGCCGAGCGCCTGATGAACGAGGTGCTCGACGCCAGCAACGGCCTGGGCGGCAGCGTCAAGAAGCGCGAGGACACGCACAAGATGGCCGAGGCCAACAAGGCCTTCGCCCATTACCGCTGGTAAAGACCAGCACCGACTTTCGAGAAATAGAGGAACGCCAAGGTGGCCATCGACATCACCACCGACCTGCGCCGGGTCCGCAACATCGGGATCATGGCGCACATCGACGCGGGCAAGACCACGACGACCGAGCGGATCTTGTTCTACACCGGCATCAACTACAAGATCGGCGAGGTCCACGACGGCGCCGCCACCATGGACTGGATGGAGCAGGAGCAAGAGCGCGGCATCACCATCACCTCGGCCGCGACGACGGCCACCTGGAAGAACCACACCATCAACATCATCGACACCCCGGGCCACGTCGACTTCACCGTCGAGGTGGAGCGCTCCCTGCGCGTCCTGGACGGTGCGGTCGCCGTCTTCGACGGTGTTGCCGGCGTCGAGCCGCAGAGCCAAACCGTTTGGCGGCAGGCCAACAAGTACGCCGTGCCTCGCATGTGCTTCATCAACAAGCTGGACCGCACCGGTGCCGACTTCTTCTACTGCGTCGACACGATCGTCGACCGGCTGAACGCCACCCCGCTGGTCCTGCAGCTGCCGATCGGCGCCGAGGGCGACTTCATCGGAGTCGTCGACCTGGTGGAGATGCGGGCTCTGACCTGGCACGGCGAGACCACGATCGGCGACGACTACACGGTCGAGGACATTCCTGCCGCGATGAGCGAGCAGGTCGCTGAGTACCGCGAGAAGCTGATCGAGACACTGGCCGACGCCGACGACGAGATCATGGAGCTCTACCTCGAAGGTGAGACGCCGTCGACCGAGGTCGTCAAGGCAGCGATCCGGCGCGCGACACTCGCAGCCAAGCTGACCCCGATCCTGTGTGGCACCGCGTTCAAGAACAAGGGTGTTCAGCCTCTGCTCGACGCGGTGGTGGCGTACCTGCCCTCCCCGATCGACGTCGGCGCGGTGCAGGGCCACGACGTCAAGGACGAGAGCAAGGTGATCGAGCGCGCTCCGCAGGAGAGCGAGCCGTTCGCCGCCCTGGCCTTCAAGGTCGCCGCCGACCCGCACCTGGGCAAGCTGACCTACATCCGGGTCTACTCCGGACGCCTCGAGACGGGCACGAACCTGCTCAATCCCACCAAGGGGCGCAAGGAGCGGATCGGCAAGATCTACCAGATGCACGCCAACAAGCGTGAGGAGATCGCCAGCGTCGGCGCCGGGCAGATCGTGGCAGTGATGGGTCTGAAGGACACCACCACGGGCGAGACGCTGTGCGACCAGGCCAACCCGGTCGTCCTGGAGTCGATGACGTTTCCTGCGCCGGTCATCTCGGTGGCCATCGAGCCCAACTCCAAGGGTGACCAGGAGAAGCTC
>DASQMN010000213.1:0-5695 GCA_035645475.1 Nocardioidaceae bacterium | reverse complement strand
ACCCGTACACCACTCTGTCGGACGTCACTAGTGACGCCGCTCATCACCCACATGCCAGTCACACTGCTGGGTGGCAGATCCAGCTCGCCCCGGACCGCCAGGTAGGCCGCCAGTACCACGGGGACCGACTCGAGGCTGATGGCGACAGTCCGGGAATGACCATGCTTTGAACGCTGGGGAGGCGATCGGCACGCGCAGGCCCTCCTGGCTAGTGAGCTGGCTTCGGGGCGACCTCGACTCAGGCGGGCCAACGGATCACGGCTGCTGGGACTCTGATCCGGTTCGATCGGTCGTCAGGCCCGGCGCAGCCGAGCGACAGCCCGCTCGCTAGGGTGACTGCATGACCGCCGAGATCAGCAACCCAGGAGTGCTCTCGACCGGGGATGCCGTGTCCATTCTCGCTTGGTACGGCGTTGCTGTGACGGGAGCGGTGGTCGCCCTGGTGCTGATAGTGCTGCTCGTACTGCGGCTGACAGTGTTCTCACGGCCTGAGGCCTCGCACACGGCCCCGCGCTGAGCGTCTGGGCCAGGCTCCTCGCTGGAGTTGTCAGTCACCGTGGCGGCGGCACCACGTCTTCAGATTCACAGCGGTGAAATCTAAGTAGTTTCGCGGATACGCGGGACGCTGCGTCTCCCTACCGTCGGCTCATGAGATCACGCCTTCCAGCGTCTGCCACCGCTGTACGCAACGCGGCAGGGATCCACATCCGGGGCACCATCGTGGGAACTGCTCTTGCGTTGGCGTTGGCTGCCTGCGGCTCCGCCGGCTCGGACACCGCCGAGCCGGCCGCGAGGAGCAACACAAGCGAGAGTGCCTCCCCTCGTGCAGGCGCCAGCGGCGACAAGAGCGAAAGGATCACACCAGGTGGCATAGCGGTGGTCGTCAGTAAGCACCTCGGACGCGACGCCGTGCAACAGTTCGCCACCTACGGAGCGGAACCGGGCGGGGTCTCGGTGATGATCACGCTCCGCGACGGCGACCGCGACGGTCACTTCGCGGTGTCGGTCTACTCGCCCAAGCATGCTGAGGCAGGCAAGGCCGGGAGGTGTCCACCGAAACACCGCATGAAGCGACTGGGGCAGTCGCAATGTCGGACGCTCGACAACGGCACAACCGTCACGACTGGCGAGAGCCCTTACGGCTTCAGCGACGACAACGCCAACGGAATGGCCGTCTTCGGCACCGCGACGACTCCAGAGACCGGCACGGCCATGGCGATGTACGAGAGCTACGACGACTCGCCGTCGGTCAGCGCGGCCGACATGGAGAGGATCCTCAGCGACCCACGGCTCACCTGGCTCACCGACCCTGCCCTCAACGAAGCCGGGGAAGACGTCCACGTGAAGGAACTCACCGGCGGGTGACGCCGTACACCCGCCGCCGGCTGCCGCGGCATCATGGCGGGCGCCGTCAAGGATGACGGTAGAGAAGAGGATCCCGTGACCTTGACATTTCCGTCCGGTTTCCAGTGGGGAACCGCGACCGCGTCGTACCAGATCGAAGGCGCGGTGACCGAGGACGGCAGGACCCCGTCGATCTGGGACACCTTCAGCCACCAGGCTGGCAAGGTGCTCGGTGGAGACACCGGTGACGTCGCTGACGACCACTACCACCGTTACCCCCAGGACGTCGGGCTGATGAGGTCCCTGGGTCTCACCTCCTACCGGTTCTCCATCGCGTGGCCCCGGATCACGCCCGACACCACCGCCGTTGGGCTGGGCCCGGTCAATTCAGCCGGGGTGGACTTCTACTCCCGGCTGGTGGACGAGCTGCTCGCCGCCGGCATCAGTCCGATGGCCACCCTCTACCACTGGGACCTGCCACAGGCGCTGGAGGACGCCGGTGGCTGGACCAGGCGTGCCACCGCCGAGCGCTTCGCCGAGTACGCCGAGGTCGTGGCTCGAAGGCTGGGTGACCGGATCACGGACTTCATCACGCTCAACGAGCCGTGGTGTTCCGCCTACCTCGGTTATGGCAGCGGTGTGCACGCCCCCGGGCGCACTGAGCCGGAGGCCGCGCTGGCAGCGGTGCATCACCTGAACCTCGCACACGGCTTGGCGACCGCGGCGGTGCGCCGGGTTGCACCTGACGCGCGGGTGGCGTTGAGCCTCAACCTGGCGGCGGTGCGAGCCGCTACCGACCTTCCCGCCGATCGAGATGCTGTCCGCCGCATCGACGGACTGCAGAATCGTGTCTTTCTCGATCCGGTCCTGCGAGGCAGATATCCGGCCGACGTACTGGGGGACACGGCCTCGGTGACCGACTGGAGGTTCATCGTCGACGGCGACCTCGAGCTGATCCACCAGCCGATCGATGCGCTCGGCCTCAACTACTACAGCCCCACGCTCGTGCGGGCGCGCGACGGGGCATCGACGCCCGAGTACATCGACGGCCACGGCTACGGAGCGGGAAGCGCATGGCCGGCATGCCAAGACGTCGAGTTCCCGCAGCAGCCAGGCCCCTACACCGACATGGGTTGGAGCATCGACCCCGAGGGCATGTACGAGCTGTTGATGCGGCTGACCCATGAGGCACCCGAGGTTGACCTGTACGTGACCGAGAACGGTGCGGCGTACCCCGACGAGCTCTCGGCCGACGGGTCGGTCCACGACCTCCAGCGCATCGAGTACCTGGAACAGCACCTCGCAGCCGTGTACCGCGCTGTCCAGGCGGGAGCGAAGGTCCGGGGCTACTTCCTGTGGTCGCTGCTTGACAACTTCGAGTGGGCGTACGGGTACTCCAAGCGCTTCGGCATCATCCACGTTGACTACGAGACCCAGCAGCGCACCATCAAGGACAGCGGCCACTGGTATGCCGCGCTGATCCGACGCAACGGACTCGAGCCGTTGTGACAGGTGCGAGCGTGCTGCGCGCGACCGCACCGGCTTGCCGTCCAAGGGTGCAGGCAGGACGGTTCGCCCAGCCGTCACGTCCCCTTTCTTCAGCACGCCTAGTCGGTTCCGCACTCCCTCAGCAGGCTCAGAACCAAGGTCCGAATCACTACTCCCAGTTCGTGCACGTCGACCGATTCTTCTGGGCCATGGGCTAGCTCGACCTCGCCCGGGCCGTAGTGCAGTGTGGGGATGCCTGTGGCTGCGTAGAGCCTCAAGTCGCTGCCATAGGGGGCGCCGCGTTCGCGCGGGCGGCTGGATCCGGTGGCGTCCGCGTGCGCTTCAGCGACGCGGCGGCCGAGGGGATGGTCTGCCGGGAGGCGTCCGCCAGCGAACTGGCCGCCGCTCCAGGTCACCGTGGCCGGCACGTCGCGTAGCAGCGGGTCCTGGGCGCTGACCTTGGCGACGGTCTCCTCCAACTCCACCCTGGCCTGGGCAGGGTCTTCGTCGATGCGGATCCCCATCCTCCCTTCGGCGACGAGCAGGTCCGGGACGCTGCTGGCCCAGTCACCGGCACGTATGCGTCCGACGCTGATCGGGTAAGCGACGCGGTACTCGCGCATGAGTGGCTCCACCGACCGGTTGCGCTGTTGTTCGAGTTCGGTCAACGCGTGGTGGATGGCCATATAGGAGGTGATGGCATTTGAGCCGGCGTACGCGGTGCTCCCGTGCGTCGCCACTCCGGGCACCTGGATCGCGAAGCTCAAGGCGCCTGCATTCGCGGTGATGAGCGTGCCACTGGTCGGCTCTGTGATGATGCATGCCGCTCCGGTGTGCCCACGCTGCAAGGTGGCGAAGGCTCCGAGTCCGCCGTCCTCTTCCCCGATGACGCTGTGCAGCGCGAATCCTCTGCGTGTCCGTATGCCCGCTGTGCCTATTGCGGCGACAGCGGCCAGGTTCGCCGCCACGCCCGCCTTCATGTCACAGGCTCCACGCGCGTGGATGCGCTGACCGATGTTTCGTGGGCGAAAGGGCGCCCCGTGCCAGCGGGCCAGGTCACCTGGCGGAACCACGTCGACGTGGCCCTGCAAGACCAATGCCGGTTGATCGGAGCCGCCGGGACTGGCGGCGACCAGTCCCCAAGCCTCTGACCGGTCAACCTCCATCCCAGGGAAGCCGGGTGTCCTGGATGCAGCAAGCAGATCGATGGGCCACAGGTCAACCTCCAGCCCGAGCTGACACATCCGCTTGGCCAGCACGTGCTGGATCTCAGCCTCCGCATCTGATCCGGGCATGCTCGGAATCACCAGAAGCTCGGTCAGCAGGCCGACGGCGGCCTCAAGATCCACAGCATCGAGCGCTCGCTGCTCGCTGATGGTGAGGTCAATGCCCAACGTCCACTCCAGTTCTCAGCCTGCGGCCTGCGTCGATTGAGGCTATGGCCGATCACCTGGCTCGAACCTTGTGATCCTTTGCGCAGTCGGGGGTATTTATTGCGTTGAGGTAGGCATGCACGCAACTGAGAAGATGACGGCCATGGACGATATCGACTCCGCGATCATCGAGGTCTTGCTCAGTGACGGCCGCGCCACCTATGCCAGGATCGGCGGTGCGGTCGGCTTGTCCGTGGCAGCGACCAAGCGGCGCATCGACCGCCTTCTGCGGGACAACGTGATCCGCGGCTTCACCGCCGTGGTCGACCCGCAGGTACTCGGCTGGACGCTCGAAGCGCAGGTGCAGCTGTTCACCAACGGAACCGTGCCGTTCCCGACGATGCGCAGAGACCTGGAACGTCTACCCGAGGTCATCGAAGCATCCACTGTGTCTGGTTCCGCCGACGCGGTGCTGCGAGTCGTCGCGGCAGATGTCGTGCAGCTCGAGCGTGTCATCAGTCGCCTGCGCGGCCTTTCCTACGTTCAGCAGACCGACACCACCATGCTCCTGTCGCGACTACTGAGCCGCCCTGTCGCCGGCCCCCTCATCCGCGCTGACGGTGGGTGAACGATGCGTCTGCATACCCAGCCGAGTGGCTCATGCCGTCGTTCGAGCGCACGGAAGGGGTCGGGCGTACCGCCTGGTGAGTCGCCGGACGTCCTGCAGCAAGCAGCGAGCCCACGGCAACGGTGATCAGCGCCGCCCGAGGCGCCGGCTGAAGGATTCAGCGCGGCTACTGCCGTCCGGGCCGCCGACCTTCCGGGGATCGGCCGGTCAACAGGCACGTGTACGAGCGGCGCCTGCCCTCAAGACGCCGCGGTCTGCTCGACTTCCGCGGGGCTGCGCAGAATGCAGAACTCGTTGCCTTCGGGGTCGCCGAGGACGACCCAGCCGGTATCCGGCCCGTACTTCCCCCGCACATCCGCCAGTTGGGTCGCGCCGGCACGGAGCAGCCGATCAACCTCTTGCTCTTGCGTCAGGTCGACCGGGCGCAGGTCGAAGTGGACCCGGTTCTTCACGGTCTTGGCCTCTGGTACCTCGACGAACAGGATCTGGTGGTTGCCGTCGGGTCGCCGAATCATGCATTCCTCGTCACCGGGCTCGTTGGGGTCATCTGCGATGTCGACGTACCCCAGAACCTGCTTCCACCACTCAGAGAGCGCGAAGGCGTTGAGGCAGTCGATGGTCGTGTGCGAGACGAAGGAGGTCATCGAAGCAGTGTTGTGTCACCCGCTAAGCCGGTCCACTTCTTTCGCCGTGAAGCACTAGCCGACCTTGCGGAGAGTTCGTTTGCGGTCGAAGGGCGACGTGGCCGTCGCCTGCCCCCACGGCGCGGAGCGCTGGCCTATGGGCTCATCGTGCGCGAGTGTCGTCTTCAATGGCGCGCCGTCGCAGGTGCTCCTCAATGCCGGCAAGACGTGCGTCCAAC
>DASQMN010000212.1:0-5103 GCA_035645475.1 Nocardioidaceae bacterium | reverse complement strand
GGGTCGCTGAACCGAGCGTGGTGCGCGTCGGCTGCCTGCTGCTCCTCCGCCGGGCGCTCCCGTGGGTCCTGGATGCTCAGTGCCGAGACGATGATCAGCACCTCACGCAGACACCCCAGCCGATCGGCTTCTACCAGCATGCGGGCCATGCGCGGGTCGACCGGCAGCTGAGCCAGCCGCCGGCCCGTGGACGTCAGCCGGTGACTCGTGCCGGATCGCGGCTCGAGCGCGTTCAGCTCGTGCAGCAGGTCGAGGCCGTCCCGAACGGCTCGTCGATCGGGTGGGTCGAGGAACGGGAAGGCAGCCACGTCGCCGAGGTCCAACGCGATCATCGACAGGATGACCGATGCCAGGTTCGTCCGGGTGATCTCTGGATCGGTGAAGAGCGGACGGCTGTCGAAGTCCTCCTGGTCGTACAGCCGGATGGCGATGCCGTCACTCGTGCGCCCGCACCGACCGGAGCGCTGCGACGCGCTCGCTTGGCTGATGGGCTCGATCGGCAGTCGCTGCACCTTCAGCCGCTGGCTGTAGCGGCTGATGCGCGCCAGTCCGGTGTCCACGACGTAACGGATGCCCGGCACGGTCAACGACGTCTCGGCCACGTTGGTGGCCAGCACGACCCGGCGGCCCGAGTGTGCTTGGAACACCTTGTGCTGCTCGGCCGCAGACAGCCGGCTGTACAGCGGCAGCACCTCGGTGGTGTGCAGCCGCCGGCGCTGCAGGTGCTCCTCGAGGTGGCGGGTGGCGTCTCGGATCTCCCGCTCTCCGGACAAGAACACCAAGATGTCGCCGGGACCCTCGGCGATGAGCTCCTCCACCGCGTCGGCGATGGCGACGACCTGCTCGCGCGGCTCCCGGCGGCCCACCTCGGGTACCGGATCGGCGTCGGACGCCTCGCCCTCGTCGACCAGCAGCGGCCGGTAGCGCACCTCGACCGGATACGTGCGTCCTGACACCTCGACGACCGGCGCCCCGCCGAAAGCGTCGGCGAAGCGCTGCGGGTCGATGGTCGCCGAGGTGATGATGACCTTGAGATCGGGCCGCCTTGGCAGGAGCTGGCGCAGGTACCCGAGGATGAAGTCGATGTTGAGGCTTCGCTCGTGCGCCTCGTCGATGATGAGGGTGTCGTACGCCAGCAGCATTCGGTCGCGCTGCATGTCGGTCAGCAGGATGCCGTCGGTCATGACCTTGAGCAGCGTGTCGGAGCCGACGTGGTCGGCGAAGCGCACGGCGTAGCCGACTGCGCCACCGACCTCGGTCCCGGTCTCCTCGGCGATGCGCTCGGCGACCGTACGAGCCGCGATTCGGCGAGGCTGGGTGTGGCCGATCATGCCGCGGACTCCGCGCCCGAGCTCGAGACAGATCTTGGGTAGCTGGGTGGTCTTCCCCGAGCCGGTCTCTCCGGCCACGACCACCACTTGGTGCTCTCGGATGGCTGCAGCCAGGTCGTCGCTGCGGGCGCTGACGGGCAGCTCGTCGGGGTATCGGATCTCCGGCATGGCGGCCTGCCGGCTCTGCACCCGTCGTTCGGCGGCTTCGATCGCGGTCGCGAGATCGCTCTCCGCGCTGCCGCGGCGGTCACCGGACGTGCGCCGGACGCTCTCCCAGCGGCGGCGCAGCCGGTCCGAGTCGCGCAGCATGACAGCGTCGAGCCGAGGCGCAAGCGCCTCGGTGACGGGGGAGTCGACCGGCCGGCCCGGCGGGCGACGGCCACTGCGGCGGCTCGACCGAGAACGGCTCGACCGAGACGGAGGAGCGGACGACATGACCGCGCCAGGATAGGTGAGTGTTGCGAGGCGACCGCTCAGAACAGCGCGGGCTGCTCCACCGACGGCGCGCGGGGGGCGGCGATTACGTCGGGCAGGCTGCCGGCGGGGAACCCGTCGACGGCACGGCCGCCTTCGATCACGCGTATCCCCGCTCGGTCCAGCCCGTGCCGAGCGAGCAGTGGCGCCACCCGAGCTGCGAGACGGTCGCGGTACCACGTAGCGGCGTAGGCCCCGTTGGCATACAGCGCCTCGTACCGAGCGAGCAGGTCGGGGCGGTTGCGTCCCACCCAGCCGAGGTACCACTCGCGAGCACCCGGACGCAGGTGCAGCGGCAGCACCGTCGCGCCCGTCGCACCCGCCGCTGCGATGCGGGCGAGCAGAGCGTCGAGGTCGTCGGTGGAGTCGGTGACCCAGGGGAGGACCGGTGCCACCATCACGCCGCAGGGCAGGCCGGCGTCGGTGACCTCGCGGACCACGTCGAGGCGAGCTGAGGGTGAGGGGGTGCCTGGTTCGAGGGAGGCGTGCAGGGACGGGTCGCCGATGGCGATGGACATGCCCATGCCCACGGGCACGGCGGTTGCAGCGTCCACGAGCAGGGGTATGTCGCGGCGCAGGAGCGTTCCCTTGGTGAGCAGGGAGAACGGGGTACCGGACGATGCCAGCGCCTCGATGATGCCGGGCATGAAGCGGTACCGGCCCTCAGCCCGTTGGTAGGGATCGGTGTTGGTGCCGAGGGCGACCTGCTCATGCCGCCAGGACGGGCGGGCCAGCTCGGCACGGAGCACCTCGACCACGTTCGTCTTGACGACGACTTGCGTGTCGAAGCCGACACCCGTGTCAAGCTCGAGCCACGCATGCGACCCGCGTGCGTAGCAGTAGAAGCAGGCATGGGTGCAGCCTCGCCACGGGTTGACCGTCCAGCGGAACGGCATCGACGACGCGGCCGGCACCTTGCTCAGCGCCGACTTGGCGAGCACCTCGTGGAAGGTCACACCGGCGAACTCGGGTGTCTGAACCGTGCGCACGGCTCCGGCGACACCGGGAAGAGCTGCGCCGTCAGCATCGATGGCTTGGCCGTCCCACCTCATCGGTCAAGTCGAACACACGTTCGCCTCCCAGGCAAGAAGCGGACTCGTGTGCGAGGGTCGATTTCTCGAACCAGCGGAGGTGGCGATGCAGCGCGAGGTACCAGGCCCGGGCCAGGAGTCGGTGTGGGACTACCCCAGACCACCCGCGTTGCTGCCGAGCACCCAGCACGTGCAGGTGGTGCTAGGTGGCCAGATCGTCGCCGACACGCATGCCTCGTACCGGGTGCTGGAGACGAGCCACCCACCGACCTACTACCTGCCGGTCGAGGACTTCGCAGCAGGTGCCCTGCGCGCCAGCGACGGCACGAGCTTCTGTGAGTGGAAGGGCGTCGCCGCCTACTTCGACCTGGTCGCCGGAGGTCGCACCGAGAGAAGGGTGGCGTGGGGCTATCCCGACCCGACTCCGGAGTACCTGGCGCTGCTCGATCACGTGGCGCTGTACCCGGGGCGCGTCGACCGGTGCACGGTCGATGGCGAGGTGGTCCGGGCGCAACCGGGAAACTTCTACGGCGGTTGGGTGACCAGTCACGTCGTCGGGCCGTTCAAGGGCGCCCCCGGGACGATGGGATGGTGAGGCCATGCAGCTCACCAAGCTGACGCACTCCTGCGTACGCGTGGACACCGGCGCCGGTGTGCTGGTGATCGACCCGGGCGTGTACTCCGAGGCGGCTGAGGCGCTCGACGGCGCCGATGCGTGTCTGGTGACTCACGTCCACCCCGACCACCTCGACGTCGCTGCGGTCCAGGACGCGTTGGGCAGGCGCCGGGAGCTGCGGGTGTGGGCACCGAGGAGCGCTCTGGACGCCCTGCGCGACGGGCTGAGCGCCACAGCCGATGACCGGCTCATCGCCGTGGGGCCGGACGAGGAGCTCGATGTGCTCGGGATGCCGGTTCGTACCTACGGCGGGCAGCATGCGCTGATCCACTCCAGCGTTCCCGTGGTGACCAATATCGGCTACCTCATCGGTGAGCGCCTGTATCACCCGGGCGACTCGTTCGCGGTTCCACCGGTCGCCGTCGACACGTTGCTGGTGCCGACGCACGCCCCTTGGTCCAAGGTCGGAGAGGTGCTCGACTTCTTGATCGCCGTCCGGCCGAGACGGTCGTTCCAGGTGCATGACGCGCTGCTCAATGAGGTGGGCACCGGCGTGACCGAGACGCACGTGGCCCGTACGGCGAAGCGGTACGGCAGC
Source organism: Nocardioidaceae bacterium (assembly GCA_035645475.1). Classification (GTDB taxonomy): domain Bacteria; phylum Actinomycetota; class Actinomycetes; order Propionibacteriales; family Nocardioidaceae; genus DASQMN01. The sequence continues at coordinate 1,053 of DASQMN010000212.1, read as the reverse complement.
AGCTTCGAGCATCTGCCCAAGGGTGAGTCCCGCGAGCTGTGAGGCACTCGAACACAGCGGTGCCGCCGCCCGATCGGGCGACGGCACCGAGGGGAAGAACGGCGGGGATCAGCTGATCCGGTCGACCTTGGTGTGATAGCGCTGGCCGACCTTGCCACCGATGATGGCGGCGAGCAGCGTGCCGAGCAGCACCGCGCCGAGGGCGATCAGCCCGCTCTGGGTGAGCGTGTCGGTCGGGATCGGGATCGACGGGATGTACTTGAACACGTCGTACTCCGCACCGGCGATGGCGGTGATGACCGCGACCACGATGGTGACCAGCAGCCCGATGACCCAGACGCCGATGCCCTGCTTGACACCGTCGAAGCGAGACATCCGGCCCGCGACGTATCCACCGGCGTAGTAACCGATCATCAGCACGACGAGCAGAACGATTCCAGTCACCATGCCGACCGTGCCTGCCTGGCTGCGCAGCTCGGCGGTGCTGATGTCCAGCTCCGAAGCATCGGAGATGCCGGTGGCGATCGCACTGAGGATGCCGGTGAGCAAGATGGTGAGTGCGATTGCGACCAGCCAGCCGAAGATCGACGCCCCGAGGTTGAGACCGCCGTACGCCTCCTTGCGTCGCTGCTCGGTGGCGGGGTCCGTGGCCGAGTAGCCCTGCCGTAGTCCCTCTTCGCGGCCGCGTTGGAGACCGCGTTCGTACTCGCCGCTGTCCTGCTCGTGCACGACCTCGCGATTTGTGACGACCTCAGAGGTCTGGGCAGAGGGCGAGCCGGTAGGAGTCAGGCTGGAGCTGCCGCCCGTGGCGCTCGTGGTGGGGGTGCCTGTGCCCGCCGTTGGGGTTCCGGAGCCGGAGCTGCTGCCGGCAGCCGTAGCGCCGGCGGCCTCCCGGTCCTTGCCAAGTCCCGCCATGGTCTCGTCCTTCCAGGGAAGTCGAGAATCCGCCGTCGGATTCTCGTCGGTGACACCCGAGAGCTGCGCTGTTGACGTACCCGCCGGGGTGAGCGACACACATGTGTGTCGCAGCTCTCCCCCGGAACGTGTGTGGCA
>DASQMN010000211.1:0-2221 GCA_035645475.1 Nocardioidaceae bacterium | reverse complement strand
GAGGTGTAGATGCCGCTCGCCAACGCGCCCGCTACCGGTCCGGGAGCACGGACGGTATGCGTTACCGGAGCGAGCGCCGACCCGAGGGGCCGCTACCCAGTCACGTCAGGAAGTCGGTGAGACCGACACCTGCTCCTGGATGCGCTCGAGCGTGCGCTCCATGTCCTGCCGCGTCTTGTTCGAGAACGTCAGCGCCAGAACGGGACGCAGCGTGTCCTTCGAGATGTCCCACGTCTCACGCACACGGGTGCTGCTCCCGGTCGGCTCGAGCTCGTAGCGCCAGACTCGACCACCGATCACGCGACCCAGCGGACCGGAGACTTCGGTCTTCCACGCGATGCGCTTGTTGGGCTCGTACTCGACCACGGTGTTCTTGGTCGCGTACGGGAGGCCCATCTTCATCGACATGCCGAACTCCGAGCCGAGATTCAGCGGCTGTGCTGCGCCGGAGCGTGGCGACTTCACAGAGCCGGACCCGTCGAGAAGCGGGTGGTTAGCAGCGTCGGAGAGGAGTGCGAAGACGGCCGCGGCGGGCGCGGTGACCGTGCGTTCCACGGTGATGACGTTGGGCATTCAGCAACTCCAGAATCGGGACTACTGACGCTACCGGCATGCGCGCCGGGCCGCCCGCCGGCGTCAGAGGGGCAGGCGGTCCCACAGCTCGGCGGTGACGCGGGCGTTGTCATCGGTCAACCCGGCTGTGCGCTTCGCCGCGAGAACGGCCTTCGCCGTACGCGGGCCGAAGTAGCCGGTGCGGTCGACCGCGGGCATGCGCAACGCCCTTTGCAGCGCGTAGGCGCCTCGGCCGGTGGCCCCCCGGCTCAGCTCGGGGTCACCCATGCTGTGCGCGGCGTCCGCGGCCTCAGGAGCGGACCACGCCGGCGCCTCGAGCCGCCCGAGCCCGAGCCGAGCCCACGTCGGATCGTCGACCGCGCCGGTACGCGGCAGGTCGTGACTGCGCTGGTACCGCAGCACCGCATCGCGGGTCAGGGTGCCGAAGGTGCCGGTGTCGGTGACGCCGAGCCGCTGCTGCACCTCGCGTACTGCCGAGCCGGTACTGCCCAGCCAGAGCATGCCGCGCTGCGAGCTCCACACCGCCGGGGCCGGTTCCGAGCACGGCGTCGTGCGGGGCTTGCGAGTGGCGACGGTGCCCGGCTGGTCCTGGAAGAGCGTGCAGGTGCCGTAGTCGTGCGCCCACGTGCGGCCGGTCCAGAAGGAGGTGTGGCCGCGGGCGCCGTTCCAGGTCAGCGAGATGTGGATGTGGTCGGTGTGCGGCGACGCGCCACGGTAGGCGCTCCAGCCGGGGTCGTACGCACGCCACATCTGCTTGTTGAAGATCACGTACATGACTCCCAGGCGACGGGCCATTGTGCCGCCGTCCGCGGTGAGCCATCCCAGGAAGTGACCGGCCGCCCGGCGGTCGGCGTCGTTGTTGACGTTGAGCATCCAGTCGAAGGCGCGGCCCTCCTTGTGCTCGCTGGCACCTCCGTACGTGCACGAGCGGGGTGACGTGCTGCCGTACCCGCGGTCGTACGTCGACAGCAGCTTCTCGCGCAGGTCGACCGTGCCGGGCAACGCCTCGGCCGCGCAGGAGATCTGCTCCTGGTACCTCGGCTGCGCGTCGACGGTCTGGCCCATCGCGCCCGGCGGCTGCATGCCTTTCGGGCGGTCCGGAAAGGGCACCGGCTGCATCGCCCCGGCCGGTGACATCGCACCCAGCACGGCCAGACTAATGGCGGCAGCGAGCAGCGCCGGTCGGGCCAGCAGCCGGCGTACGGGGTGGGACGAGGTCAAAGCGCGCATGCGAGGGCCTTCACTGGCTAGCGGTTGTACCACCACAGTGCGGCGACGCTCGAGGTGTGCGGCTCATCCGATCGGCTACATCGGCGACGCAGACAGGTCATTTGTGCCGTTGGTCCCGGCCACACACGAAAGCGGGAACTACGCCATGGCCCACTCGGGTGAGCCTGGATGGTCAAAAGTCGTCATCATCGACCGAACGGCTGACTCGGCCGAGGTTGTGGCCCTACGCTCCAGCGGGTACGGGCCGACTGTGACCGATGGGAACGACGTGACGGTGTCGACGTGGGATGCGCGGCTGCGGGACGAGGACGTCCTCGATGAGATCCGCATGACCAGCGACCTCATGATCGCTGCCACCCAGTCCGACGCTCCGATGACTCAGCACGACGTGGACCGGGTCCTCGGCCTCAACGGCTGA
>DASQMN010000210.1:0-2494 GCA_035645475.1 Nocardioidaceae bacterium | reverse complement strand
CCGCCTGCCGGCGGTTGTGCTGGTCGGCGACGAGGACCGGGTCACCCCCGTGCGGCATGCCGCAGTGATCGCGCAGTGGCTGCCGCACGCGCGGCTGGTGGTGCTGCCCGGCGCGGGGCACATGCTGCCGCTGGAGCGGGCGGCCGAGCTGGCCGACGCACTCGACACCGTGATCGGAGCGGCGCACGCCGAGTGGGACCGCACGGTCGCGGCGGGGTGGCGCGCGGCCGGGTGAGGCGTTCCAGCCGGCCCCGAGGCCGGGTCGGCAGCATCGTCGCGCCAACGGAAGGAGAACGCGTGTCCGGACTTCCCCCACCGGTATCCGACGAGCGCGGTGCCCTGCTGGCCTTCCTCGCGCACCAGCGCCTCGGGCTGCGCACGGCCGCCCACGGGCTGACCGAGCAGCAGGCGCGCTGTGCTGCCGCGGCCGGCGAGCTGACCGTGCTGGGCCTGATCAAGCACGCCGCGCACACCGAGCGGAGCTGGATCGACACCATGACCGGCCGGTCGCGACCGGATGCGGTGCCCTACGACGGGACGTTCCGACCTGGCTCGGCCGAGCGGATCCCCGACGTGCTCGCCTTCTACGCGCTGGTCGCCACCGAGACCGAGGACGCCGTGGCCGCCGAGCCCGACCTCGGCCGGCCGGTGCCGGTGCCGCGGGTGCCCTGGTTCCCCGCTGACGTCGATGCCTGGTCGGTGCGCTGGGTGCTGATGCACCTGATCGAGGAGACCGCCCGGCACGCTGGCCACGCCGACATCGTGCGCGAGTCGGTGGACGGGGCCCGGGCGTTTCCGCTGGTCGCCGCGGCGAAGGGATGGGGCCCGTCGACGGCCGTCACGCCGTGGCGACCGCGGCAGACGCAGCGCTGAGGCCGCGCTGACGTCGCGCTCCAGAACCGTTCGAGGCCTGATCGCCAGCATCGATGCCGACCATCTCCGTCACCCGAGCCCCACCGACACCGGAGGCCGTCACATGTCCGTGACCCTGACGAGTACGAACCGATCCGGGCCACTTCCCGTCCCGGCGCTGACCTGGTCGGCGCCCGATCAGGACGGTCTTGAGCACGCGGTCATCGAAGTGCCACAGGACTACGCCGACCCGACCGGCACCCGGATCGAGATCGCGGTGGCCCGGCTGCCGGCCACCGACCCAACGCGCCGGCTCGGGGTGCTGCTGGCGGTCAACGGCGGCCCCGGCGGCGACAGCGGGCACGGCGCGCGGCTGCCGCTGCACTTCGGTGAGCGCGTGCGGGAGGTCTACGACCTGATCGGCTTCGACCCCCGCGGGACGGGCGGGTCGACCCGGCTGCACACCGAGGTCACGATCCCGGTCGCGCCGTTCGATTCGCGCCCCCCGGACTCGCTGTTCGAGCAGCTGGCCGAAGACATGCGCGCCCGGGAACTGGCCTGCAAGCGGGCCGGCGGCACCTTCCGCCAGCACGTGACCACCCGCAACACCGCGCGGGACATGGACCTGCTGCGCACCGCCCTCGGCGAGAAGAAGATCTCGTTCGTCGGCTATGCGTACGGTTCCTACGTCGGCGCGGTCTACGGCTCGATGTTCCCGCAGAACCTCGACCGCATCGTGCTCGATTCCTGCGTCAACCCCGACTGGAGCTGGCGCGAGCAGTTCGTCACCCAGGCCGAGGCCGTGTTCCAGAATGTCAGCGCGTGGGCGGACTGGGCCGCGCAGCGGCACGGCACCTTCGGCCTCGGTGACGAGCCCGACCTGGTCATCGCCGCCGTCGAGGACGTCGCCGACACCATCAGCCGGCGCGCCGAGGACGGCGTGCGGCTGCGGACGCTGTTCGACGGTGCAGTCGGCACCCGGGCCACCGACCGCGCGCAGTGGGCGTCGCTGGCCGAGCTGGTCGCGGAGCTGCGCGGCCAGGCGCGACAGGACCCCGACCGGACTCGACTGCTCATCGTGGGCGAGGGCACCTGGCGGCCCCAGGACCAGGAGGGCGACCTGCGGGTCGGCGTGCTGGAGGCCATCACGCTGGAGACCGAGTGGCCCACCGACCTGGGCGTCTACCAGCGCGACGTCCGCTACCACCGCGCGCACCACCCCTACGGCTTCGGCGTGCTGCGCGCACAGCCGTGGGTGGGGGCGTTCCGCACGTTCGCCTCCCTGGAGCCGCCGACGGTCATCGAGCGCGACGGCTACGCCCCGGGCCTGGTCGTGCAGACCGACGGCGACCCGTTCGACCGCTACGAGGGCGGGCTGGCGATGGCCGAGCGGCTCGGGTTCGACCTGGTTGTCGTGGTCGACTCCGGCGAGCACGAGGTCTACGCGCTGGCCGGCAACCCGCAGGTCGACGCGATCGTCGACGCCTACCTGATCGACGGCGTGCGACCGGGGGAGCGGACCGAGGTGGCCTCCACGGTGCGGCGGCCCGACGTGCCGGCCGACGTCCGGTGAGCACCTCGCGAGGGGGTGCTGTTCACCTCCGAGTCGGTGACCGAGGGTCACCCGGACAAGATCGCCGAC
>DASQMN010000209.1:0-10762 GCA_035645475.1 Nocardioidaceae bacterium | reverse complement strand
GCGTACGACATGGCCGCGGTGGGCCAGCCGATGCAGTCGCACACCTGGGCGCAGCTGCAGCGGGCCTGACGCCCCGGACGAGCTATTGACGCGCCGGCTGTCGCTCCGACGGACCTATCGACATTCGGGTAGGCCGAGCGTCGCGAATGTCGATACTTCGTGACGCGGGCTGGGCGTCCATGTGCATCTATCGACATCCGGGTGGCCCGGACGTCGCGAATGTCGATAGATCGAGCGGGAGGAGAGCACGTGACGCCACCACTTGCCGGGATAGCCTGACCCTCCACCACAGGCTGGAGGCAGCCGGCGTGCGCGACGACCACGAGCCGAGACCCGATGGCTGGCAGGACAAGCTGCGGGCCAGCGGCTACCGGCTCACGCCGCAGCGTCAGCTGGTACTCGAAGCAGTCGAGGAGCTGGGCCACGCGACACCCGAAGACGTGCTGCAGCGCTCCAGCGCCGTGAATGCGTCGACCGTCTACCGCACACTGGACGTGTTGGAGCGCACCGGGCTGGTCAAGCACGCCCATCTCGGCCATGGCGCCCCGACGTACCACCCGGCGACAGCGCCGGCGCACGTCCACCTGGTCTGCCGTGAATGCGACGTCGTGCAGGAGATCGACATCTCCGCTGCAGGCGGACTGGTGGCTGCACTGAAGGAACAGAGAGGCTTCGAGACCGACGTGAACCACCTGACCGTGTTCGGCCGGTGCGCCGACTGCCGTACGAGCGAGCCCTCGTGAGCCGCAGCCCTCTGCTCGATGCCGAGGGCGCCGTCGAGGCCGACGCCCCGGACACCGGCGTCGCGGCGCACTACGGACATCCCATGCACGAGCAGCGGCGGCTCGCCGACGGCTCGGGGTGGACCGACCTGTCGCATCGCGACGTCGTACGCGTCACCGGCGCCGACCGGCTGGCGTACCTGCACGCGATGACCACCCAGCTCTTCGAGGGGCTGCAGCCGGGCACGTGGGTCGACGCGCTCCTGCTCAGTCCGCAGGGGCACGTGGAGCACGCGTTCAGCGGCGTCGACGACGGGGAGGCGTTCGTCGGCCACACCGAACCGGGCGCCGGTCCCGCGCTCGTGGCGTTCCTCGAGAAGATGAAGTTCATGATGCGTGTCGAGTCACGGCTCGACGACAGCCTCGCCGTCATCGGTCGGGCGGACGGCGTCGAACTCGTCGACCGGGCCGACCTGTCCTCGCTACCTGCCACGCACGGTCCCCCGTCCGGCCTCGAGGCGTACGAAGCCCTGCGCATAGCCGCCGGACGCCCCCGGGTGGGCCGCGACAACGACCACCGCAGCATTCCCAACGAGCTGGGGCTCATCGCACCGGACAGCTCCAGAGCCGTTCACCTCACCAAGGGCTGCTACCGCGGTCAGGAGACGGTGGCGCGGGTGCACAACCTGGGTCGGCCGCCTCGACGGCTGACGCTGCTGCTGCTGGACGGGTCGGCCGACCGCCTGCCGGCCCACGGCTCCGATGTGATGGCAGAGGGCCGGGTCGTGGGGCGGGTCGGCTCCTCCGCGCGCCACCACGAGCTCGGACCGGTCGCGCTGGCGCTGGTCAAGCGCAATACGCTCCCGGACGCCACGCTCGTGGTGGATGATGTGGCAGCGGCACAGGAGCTTGTCGTCGATCCCAACGTGGGCTTGCACGTGCGCGCCATGCGGTGAGCGCAAGCTCGAGTGCAAGGCTGTGTCCGAGGGCGGAGGTCGACGGTGAGCATGGAGTGGGCCGAGCGCCCGTGGGGCAGCTGGCATGTGGTCGACGAGGGTTACGGCTTCAAGACCAAGCGGATCGAGATCCGCCCCGGCCACCGTCTGTCGTTGCAGCGGCACAGCCATCGCCAGGAGCACTGGTTCGTCGTCTTCGGGCAGATTCAGGCCACGATCGACGGCGTCACGACCACCGTGCGCGCGGGGTCGTCGATCGACGTGCCACGTGGTGCGCTGCACCGGCTGGCGAACGAGACACTGCAGATGGCCATGGTGGTCGAGGTGCAGCAGGGCATCTACACCGGTGAGGACGACATCGAGCGCTTCTCCGACGACTACGGTCGCCAGGAATCGGTGAGCTGAGCCGACCGCGGGAGCCCGCGTTGTCGCCCGTGACACGACCCCTGAAGCAGCCCTGCCACAATCGGGCGGGTGAAGATTCTCATCGCCGGCGGAGCCGGCTACATCGGCAGCACGATCGGCTCGTACCTCGAGGACTCCGGCCACGTGCCGGTGATCCTCGACAGCCTGGTGACGGGGCGGGAGGAGTTCGCACAAGGCCGGGCGTTCTACCGCGGTGACATCCGCGACGCGGCTCTGGTCGACCGGATCTTCGCCGAGCACCCCGACATCGACGCGACCGTCCAGTGCGCCGCGCTGATCGTGGTGCCGGAGTCGGTCGAGGACCCGGTCGGCTACTACGACGCCAATGTCGCTGCCGGCATCGAGTTCGTGCAGAACCTGCTCCGCAACGGGTGTACCCGGTTGCTGTTCAGCTCCTCGGCGTCCATCTACGCCCCTGCCGAGGACTTCACCGTCGACGAGAACTCGCCGATCGAGCCGGGCTCGCCGTACGCGGCCACCAAGGCAGTGTTCGAGAAGGTGCTCGAGGATGCGGCCACGGGCACCGACATGCGCGTGCTCTCACTTCGCTACTTCAACCCGATCGGCGCCGACCCACAGTTGCGCACCGGCCTGCAGATCGCCGAGCCCTCGCACGCGCTGGGCAAGATGCTTCAGGCGCGCCGCGACGGCACCGCCTTCCAGGTGACCGGCACCGACTGGCCGACTCGGGACGGCACCGGCATCCGGGACTACGTGCACGTGTGGGACCTCGCCCGCGCGCATGTCGCCGCGCTCGAACGCTTCGACGAGGTCGTACCCGAGGGCTACCTGGTCATCAACCTCGGCACCGGCACCGGCACGACCGTGCTGGAGCTGCATGACGCCCTGCGGGAGGTCGTCGGTGAAGACCTGCCGCGTGAGGACGCACCGCCTCGCCCCGGGGACGGAGCCGGCGTCTACCCGCGATCAGGCCGGGCCAAGGAGCTGTTGGGCTGGGAGCCCGAGCTGAGCATCGAGGACGGCATCCGCGACACGCTGCGCTGGTTCGAGGTACGAGGCGAACGCCTCGGGTTGTAGGCGGCTCAGGCCATGACGCCGATCGGCTTCCGCTGCAGGCCCGGGAAGACAGTGCTGAGGTCGGTCGTCGGGAATCGCGACGCCACCACCTCAGCCAGCACGCAGCGGTAGTCGTTGGTGACGGCGAGGTCGCCGTCGACGAGGTTGCCGGACCCGAGCCCGGGCCAGGTTCCGTGTACGCGGCCACCGCGCACCCCGGCGCCCAGCATGAGCATGGCGTTGCCGAACCCGTGGTCGGTGCCGCTGTTGCCGTTCTCGCGCACCGTGCGACCGAACTCGCTCATCGTCACCACGGTGACCTTGTCGCCGAGCGCGCCGAGGTCGGTGAAGAAGGCGGCGAGCGATGACGCGAGCTCGCCGAGCATGTACCTCATGTTGCCCGAGCCGATCGTGCCGAGGTCGGTGTGCATGTCCCACGAGCCATGGTCGAGGGTGACCGTCTGCACGCCGACTCCGGCGCGAATCAGTGCCGCGGCGTCCTTCAACGCATGTCCGAGGTCGACCTTGGGGTAGCTTGCCCCGTTCTGCGGCCCGCTGACCGTGGACGCCACCGGTGCCAGCGTGGTGGTGGTCTGCAGGGTCCGGCTGACGGCCGTGGCCATCGAGCCCCGCTGACCGCTCCACAGGGCGCTGAGGCTGGCTCGTACGGCCGCCTCGTCGGCCGCCGTGTCAGCACCAGGCAGCTTCGCCGAACGCAGGGTGTCCAGCGCGAGCGCCGGCGCAGGACCGACCAACGCCGTCGGTAGCAACGGTGAGCCGAGCTGGACCGCGTCGACCGGGTCGTCGTCGCCCACGAAGCCGACCATGCGGTTGAGCCATCCGACGCGTGCGGAGCTGCCCGGATCGGCGTCCTCGACCGCTTCCATCGCAGCGAAGTGGCTGCGATTGGGCTGAGGCAGGCCGACGGCTTGTACGGCACCGAAGCGGCCGGCCGTCCACATCGGCAGGAGCGGGGCGAGCTCCGGATGCAGCCCGAACATGGCGTCCTTGGCGAGCAGCGATCCGGTGGGCACGGCGATGCGCGGCCGCGCCGCGGCGTACCCGGCATCACCGTGTGGCACCACCAGCGACAGACCGTCGCAGCCACCGCGCAGGCTGAGCACCACGAGCACGTTGCCGTCTGTGGTGGCGCCGTACGCGGTCGAGGTGAAGACGCTGCCGACCATCGAGGTGACGACCGCGCCGCCGAGGCCCTTGAGCACCGTACGGCGCGACGTCCGGTACTCGGAGCAGCCGCAGCCGGGGGCCTCCATCGAGGCCGTCATCGCGCCACGTGGGCAGGGCTGTTGAGCAGGGTCTGCAAGATCTGACCGAGGCGCCACGCACCCAGGTCATCTGGTCGGCTCAGGGACCTTATCGGGTCCATGCCGATGAGCTGGCAGCAGGCGTTGGTCGCTGTCGTGTCGGCCGGGCGGCACAGCAGCCGGCGGGAGGCGGTGTCGACGACCTGCGCGACCGTGCACGGCATCGCCGACAGCCATTCGGTCCAGTCCCTGTGCGTCACGCCCGTGCTCGGCCACCAGCCGTGCGCCATCGTGCGGTGCAGGTCGAGGGAGGCCAGCACACGGCCGACCGACGACCAGGCTGCACCGACATCCGGGAAGCCGTTGGGAGCCGGCCAGCCGAACGGCATCTGGGCCATGTTGCCGAGCTGGTAGATGACCGCATGCCCGAAGTCGTCGCCGGTCAGTGGCCGCTGAACGCTGAGGCCCAGTGCCCGATAGGTCGCGATCGCGTCCTCGCCCGGAGTACGTACCTTGGCGCCGGCGCTGGCGGCGAAGTCAGGGTGGGCGACCAGTGCCCGCAACGTCGCGCGGATGCTCGTGCCGCTGTCGCTGTAGGCACGGGCGACCGCGCTCACCAACGCGTCAGACGGCGCGTCGGAGACGAAGTGCACCGCGAGGCGACGGGCGAGGCGCCTGGCGGTCAGCGGGTGTGCCGCCAGGTAGCGCAGGTACCGCTCGGTCAGCTCTCGACCGTCACGTGCGTCGTTCGGCTCGCTGAACCCGAGCACCGTCACCGGGCCGGTGGCGTGGTCGGACGTGGCGTAGAACGGTGTCCAGGAGTCCCACATGTCGACCCGCCAGCCGCTCAGGATGCGGGCGGAGTCGCGCACCATCGCCTCGGTGTAGCCGGCATCGACGCCGACGGTGTGCAGCTCGAGCAGCTCTCGACCGAGGTTCTCGTTGACGCTGGTCTTGGTTGAGACGGCGTTGTCGAGATAGCAGCCCATCGCCGGATGGGTGATCGCACCGACGAGCAGATCGGCGAAGGAACCGAACGCCCCGGCGCGGATCATCGTGTCGTAGCCGGCACGGTGTGGCCACGACTTGTCATCGGTGAGCGGTACGTGCAGCAGGTTGGACCAGAAGTCGACCATGACCTCGTGCACTTGCCGCTTGCTGGCGATGCGCTGCAGGGCCGTCCAACGGCCCAGGTCCATCATCTGTTCCCACGAACTGCGCTCGCTGTCTTGCACGTCATAGCGGTCACCGGCTTCGTAGTCCAGCTGCGGATACCAGGCCCGCATGGCCTGTGCTGCAGCGTCCGACGTCTTGCCCGGGCTGAGCTGGCGCTCGAACCAAGCACTGGCCCCGCCATCTGCGGTGGCCTGCTTCACCAGCTGCGGCGTCACACCGAAGCTGAAGCGGCTCAGGAGATGGCGCATGGAGCGCGAGGGAAGAGCCACTCACTCATGACAGCCGACGTTCACGGTGTCACCTAGCGGCCAGCGTCGATCATGGCCGATCAAGGACAAGTCTCGCCCGAACGGCTGAGGCTTCGCGGGCTCGGTGCCGGCACGTACTCTCCGACGGTGTCGGTGGTGTCGGGTCTCACGCTGGTGTCCGTCGGGCTCCCACTGGCGGCAGCCATGCTCGTGATGTGCTGGATCGGCTGGCGGGCACGAGCAGGGACGGCGTGGCTGTCGATCCTGGTGCTGGTCCTGCTGGTATGGGTCTGGCTGCGCATCGACCGGCGGTTCGAGGGCGAGGTGCTCTACGTCGTCACGGCGGGGCACGGCCTGGTCGTGGCCGACCTGTTCGGGCTGGCGGTGCTGGCCTGGGTCGGCGTGCTGTGCGTGCGCACCGTGCGGGCTGGGCGCGGGGTCTGAACGTCAGGCTCCGGCTGGGTCGGCCTCCCACTGGCTTACCACCCGGGCCGGTGCCCGGCAGCGCCATGCGTCGGTGACCAGCTCGACCAGGCGCGCCTCGTCGATGGCATCGAGCCGCACCAGAACGGCAGGGTGACCGTCGTAGTGCGGGGTGGTGCTGAAGACGCCGGCGTCCTCGTCCAAGAGCGCCTGCTTGTCGCCCAGGTCAGGCACCCAGCAGACCAGCAAGCCGGGCTGGTCGTGCAAGCGGGCGAACATGCGCGGCTTGGTACGCCAGGACGGCGTTCCGTACGCGAGCTGCTCGTACGCCTGCGGCAGAGCCAGCGCGATGCGACGTACGTCGTCCTCGCTGGCCACCCTGGCGCTCTCAGTCGGCGGTGTTGATCATCCCGGCGCCGACGGTGACGCCGGTGGCTTCGTCGACGAGGATGAACGACCCGGTCGTGCGGTTCTTGGCGTACGGGTCGCACAACAGCGGCACGGTCGTGCGCAGCTGCACGCGACCGATCTCGTTGAGCCCCAGCTCGGTGGCCTCCTGGTCGCGGTGCAGCGAGTTGACGTCGAGGCGGTACTGCAGCGACTTGACCAGCGCGCGTCCGGACCGGGTGGTGTGCTTGATGGCCAGCTTCTGCCGGGGACGCATCGGCGCGTTGGTCATCCAGCAGACCATGGCGTCGATGTCCTGGCTGGGCTTGGGTGCGTTGGCCGGACGGCAGATCATGTCGCCGCGGGAGACGTCGACGTCGTCCTCCAGACGCACGGTGACCGACATCGGGGGGAACGCCTCCGCGATCTCGCGCTCGTGCAGGTCGATGCCGGCGATGCGTGAAGTCATGCCGCTGGGCAGCACCAGCACCTCGTCACCCGGCTTGAGCACCCCTCCAGCCAGCTGACCGGCGTACCCGCGGTAGTCGTGGAAGGCGTCGGACTTCGGTCGCACCACGTACTGCACCGGGAACCGGGCGTCGACGAGGTCGCGGTCGGAGGCGACGTGCACGTTCTCCAGGTGGTGCAGCAGCGACTGGCCTTCGTACCACGGCATGTGGTTGGAGCGGTCGACGACGTTGTCGCCGTTGAGCGCCGAGATGGGGATGACCGTCAGGTCGGGGATGGTCAGCTTGGTGGCGAACGCAGTGAACTCGGCCTGGATGCGGTCGTAGGTCGCCTGGTCGTAGTCGACGAGGTCCATCTTGTTCACCGCCAGCACGAGGTGCGGCACTCGCAGCAGTGACAGCAGCACCGCGTGCCGCCGGCTCTGCTCGGTCAGTCCCTGCCGGGCGTCGACGAGCACGAGCCCCAGATCGGCGGTGGAGGCACCGGTGACCATGTTGCGGGTGTACTGCACGTGCCCGGGAGTGTCGGCGATGATGAACTTGCGCCGGGGCGTCGCGAAGTAGCGGTAGGCGACGTCGATCGTGATGCCCTGCTCCCGCTCGGAACGCAGACCGTCGGTGAGCAGTGCCAGGTCGGTGTAGTCGTACCCCTTGGATTCCGAGGTGCGTTCCACCGCCTCGAGCTGGTCCTCGAAGATCGACTTGGAGTCCAGCAGCAGCCGGCCGATCAGCGTCGACTTGCCGTCGTCCACCGAGCCGGCAGTCGCGAAGCGCAGCAGGTCCATCGCGGGCTTGCCCGTCGCGGACGATGACACCGTCATCAGAAGTAGCCCTCTCGCTTGCGGTCTTCCATCGCTGCCTCGGAGAAGCGGTCGTCGCCTCGGGTTGCACCGCGCTCGGTGACCGTCGCGATCGCAACCTCGGCGATGATCTCCGGGATCGTCGAGGCTGTGCTCTCCACACAGCCTGTCAGGGTCATGTCCCCGACGGTCCGGAATCGTACGGTGCGCTCGGTGACCTCTTCGCCCGGCTTGAGCGTCAGGTGGTCGCCGGCGCTGAGCAGCATGCCGTCGCGCTCGACGACCTGGCGCTGGTGGCTGTAGTAGATGGCGGGGATATCGATCCCTTCCTGGCCGATGTAGTCCCACACGTCGAGCTCGGTCCAGTTGCTGAGCGGGAAGATGCGCATGTGCTCGCCAGCTGAGATGCGACCGTTGTAAAGGCTCCACAGCTCAGGGCGCTGCATCTTGGGGTCCCACTGGCCGAACTCGTCGCGGTGGGAGTAGACGCGCTCCTTGGCCCGTGCCTTCTCCTCGTCGCGCCGGCCACCTCCGAAGGCGGCGGTGAAGCCCTCCTCCTCGATCGCGTGCAGCAGCGTGCCGATCTGCATGCGGTTGCGGCTGGTCTTGCCGTCGTCCACGATCACGCCGTTGGCGACTGCGTCGTCGACCGACGCCACGATCAGGCGTACGCCGAGGCGCGAGACCCACCGGTCGCGGGTCTCCAGCACCTCGGGGAAGTCGAAGCCGGTGTCGACCTGAAGGACGGGGAAGGGGAGCTTGGCCGGGTAGAAGGCTTTCTCCGCCAGCCGCATCATCACGATCGAGTCCTTGCCGCCAGAGAACATCAGCACCGGCTTCTCGAACTCTGCCGCGACCTCACGGAAGATGTGGATCGACTCGGCCTCCAGCTCGTCGAGCTGGCTGAGCCGGTAGTCCGGGTGCGTCAACGGGGGTGCAGTCATGAACGGATGTGCTCTCTTTCAGGATATGGATTGCGGCTGCAGCCTACCGGCCACCGATCGCGTTGAGTGCACCACTTCAGTCGACATTGACAGGGGGGTGGCGAAGAACACTCGACGGCTCGTCTCAGGGGCGGCGGGTGCCTCGCTCCGTGCCGCCGTCTGCCACGGGCGTGCTGGGCGCGATGTCTGCCTGCGGCTCCTCGAGCTCAGCGACCGTCGGGGTGCCGAAGAAGGGCAGCCCCTCGCTTCGCCGCAGGAACCCCCACACAATCGGCAGCAGGACGATCATCGCAAGCCCGACGCCTGCGATGAGCAACGGGTACGTCTCGTCCTCGCCCGCACCCAGCGGTGCCCAGCCGGACTTGTCGAGCAATGCGACGCCGGAGACCGTCAGGACTACGACGATTCCGCGCCGGATGATCGACGCCGGCACCCGCGGTGCGATCTTCGCGCCGAGAATCGTCCCGGGCACCGAGCCGATGACCAGCGGGATCAACAGGTCCCAGTCCAGGCCGTGCACGACGATGTTGGAGATCGCGGCGGCCAGGACCAGCGGGACAGCCTGCACGAGGTCGGTCCCGACGAGCTTCACCGCGGACAGGGTCGGATAGAGCATGAGCAGGGCGATCATGATGACGGACCCGGACCCCACCGAGGTGATGCCGACCAGCAGCCCGCCGAGGGCCCCGACCAGCAGGGTCGGGATCGGGCGAACGACCGGGTTCGACTCGCCTGCCTCCTGGCCGGTGCGGAGGCGTCGCAGCTGGATGTAGAGGCGCAGGGCGTACGTCGACGCTGCGACCAGCAGCGCGAAACCGATCGCCTGCGTCAACGCCTTGTCAATCTCGGCAGCAGGGAAGAACCAGTCGAGCAGGTAGGGCCCGAGAAGGGCGAAGGGCACCGAGCCGGCGATCAGGAACATGGCGAGCCGCAGATGTGGTGAGCCCTCGCGGGCGTGCACGACGGCGCCACCGGTCTTGTAGACCGCTGCGGCGGTCAGGTCGGCGGTCACGACCGTCGCGGCGTCCCCCACCCCGAGGAAGATGAGCGCCGGGGTCATCAAGGCACCGCCGCCCATGCCGGTGATGCCGACGATGATGCCGACGAAGAACGACGCGACGACGATCCTGAGGTCATAGCCGCCGACGGAGACTGCGTCGATCGCACGCAGCATCTCGGTGGTCAACATGATTCTCCAGGCAGGGGTCGCGCGTTGTGGGTCGGCTCCCGCAGGCTAGTCGCCGCATGTGCCGGTCCGCCGCCGAGCGCAACTATCCACCCGATGTGTCGATTACGTCACGATCAGGTCTCGGCGTGCCATGCTGGTGAGAGGGGTTTCCACGCATCTGGTGCGGATCGAGGGACTGCTATGAGCGCGGTGCTGTGGGTCGGGATCATCACCGCTGGCTGGCTCACGTTGAGCGTCGCAGCGGGACTGCTTCTCGCGCTGGGGGCCCACCTTCGACGGTCATTGATCCCAGCGCCACGGAGCGTGGCGCCTTCCGCGTTGCCCGAGGCGTCTCAGCCGAGGCCGCCGTTGCGCCTGGTCCCGTCGCTGCCCCGGCAGCGTTCTGCGGTCGAGCCCTCGGACGTCCTTCGCGTCGTTCGCTGACCCGGACCCTGCGCCGAGCTAGGCCTCCACGGCCAGCCAGCCGTCGCTGGTGAGCGCCGTCAGGACGTCGGCGAGTGCGTCCGGGATGGTGCGGCCGGTGGTGTCCACGGCGACCCGCGCGTCCGCGGGTGTCTCGTACGGCGATGAGATGCCGGTGAAGTCGGGTATCTCGCCCGCCCGGGCTCGGGCGTACAGCCCTTTGCGGTCGCGGCGCTCGCACTCCTCCAGCGGCGTCGAGACGTGCACCAGGACGAACCCGCCGCCGGCCGCGTCGACCATGTCGCGGACCTGCTGCCGGGTGGCCTCGAACGGCGCGATC
>DASQMN010000208.1:0-2835 GCA_035645475.1 Nocardioidaceae bacterium | reverse complement strand
AGTGTGGGACCGCGCTGCACGGTGATGCCCAGCGGCGGCACGTCGGCGATCTTGATCGTGTTGTTCTCACTCGCTCGGGTCGCCTCGGACAGGTCGAAGCCCACCTTCTTCGCGTCGACGTCGAAGGCGGCGACGAACTCCACGTCGCTCACGTGATAGTCCCCGAACTTCACGTGCATCAGTCCGGGCACGGCTTGGGACGGGTCGGCGTCCTTGTAGTACTCGACTCCCTGGATCAGCGACGTGGCGCAGTTGCCGACGCCGACGATGGCGACACGAATGGAACCCATGGGGGTCTCCTCACAGTGGTGGGTGTTCTGAGTGGTCAGGTTCGAGCCGGTACCGGGCTTGCGTGCGGGGCCTGAGGTCGCGGGGCCGGTCATGCCGTCTCGTGCGGCCGGAGCCGGTGACGGTCGGTTCAGCGACTTCGGGTGCCGGCGGGGTCATCCCGGCTCGTTCGGCTTCGACCAGCGTGGTCAGCCAGGCCACCTCGCGTTCGACGCTTTCCACCCCGTGGCGATGCAGCTCCCGGGCGTAGGCGTCGGTGCGCAGACGGGCGCGCGAACCCGTACTGCGAGCGGCGTGCAGCCGCTCCTCGAGACGACTTCGTCGTCCCTCCAGGATGCGCAGGCGGGTGGGAGCGTCCGTGCTCGAGAAGAAGGCGAAGTAGATCCCGAAGTTGTCGTCTTCCCATGCTGCCGGCCCGGCCTCGCGCATCCGTGCCGCGAAGGAGGCCTGGCCACTGGGCGACAGCCGGTAGACGATGCGGCCACGCCTGGGCCGCGGACCGACGAGGCTGGTGACGGCGGCAGCCTCGGGCAGGTCCTCGACCAGGTCACCCTGCCGCAGAAGCGCCTTCAGGCAGGGGTAGAGAGTGCCGTAGGACAGCACGCGTCCCCAGCCGAGGAGCGCGTTCACCTGCTTGCGCAGCTCGTAGCCGTGCATCGGTGCTTCGGCAAGCAGTCCGAGGACCGCGAGCTCGAGCGCTGCACCCCTCCTGGCCACTGTGCCTCCGCGTCGTCGAGTCGTCCCGTGCCAGCCGCTTCTGAATGAACGCCTAGTGACCGGGAGTCGACGCAGGCGCATCGACTTCGCCCGACTGTATCGCAGCGATACATCGGAATCCATATCGCGTCGCTATGTCGTCCATCACCGGAGATTCGCGACGGTGGACCAGGCGGTACCGGGTGGGTGACGGAGTGTCGAGCGTCTCGGGCCCAAGATTGGAGCAGCCGCCTGGACGGCGGGCACACTGTGGCCCGTGAGTACCTCGTCCTCGGGCCCCGCGCGGGGCGGCTCGACCGCCGGAGGTGGTGGTGACGGCGCCGGTGCCTCGCCCGCGGCGGCGCGTCCCCGATCCCGGCTGCGCCGGGTGCTGCGCTACCTCGGCCTGTCTCTGCTGGCCCTCGCAGTGGTTGGAGCGATCGCTGTCTTCATCCTGTACCGGACCGTCGACATCCCCGCGGCCAACGCCGCGTTCACCACCGAGACGACGACGGTCTACTACGCGGACGGCAAGCACGAGATCGGCACGCTGGCTGAGCAGAACCGGCAGTCGATTCCGCTGGCTGACGTGCCCGAGCACGTGCAGGATGCCGTGATCGCCGCGGAGGACCGCAGCTTCTACGACAACCAGGGCATCGACCTTGCCGGCATCGCCCGCGCGGCTGTCAACAACGCCCGGGGCGGCGACACCCAAGGCGCCTCCACCATCACCCAGCAGTACGTCAAGGTTCTGTACCTGACGCAGGACCAGAGCTACATCCGCAAGCTCCGTGAGGCGGTGCTCGCGGTCAAGATCCAGCAGCAGCAGTCCAAGGAGGAGGTCCTCGAGGGCTACCTCAACACCGTGTACTTCGGCCGCGGCGCGTACGGCATCCAGGCCGCAGCGCAGGCGTTCTTCGACCGGGACGCCAAGAACCTCACCGTGGCACAGGGGGCTGTGCTCGCCTCCGTGCTGAACTCGCCGGGCAACCTCGACCCGGCGAACGGCAGAGCCGCGCGCACGGAGCTCGCGGAACGCTATGACTACGTGCTCGAGGGCATGGTCGAGATGGGCACCCTCGACGCCGACGTCGCCGCGCGCGCGCAGAGCGCGCTGCCGACCTTCCCCGACGTGAAGGAGCAGGAGCGCTACGGCGGTCCCAAGGGCCACCTGCTCAAGCTGGTCGAGGCCGAGATGCTCGACGCCGGGTTCGAGGAGGCCGAGATCACCGGCGGCGGCCTGTCCATCGTGACGACCTTCGACCACAAGGCGCAGAAGGCCGCGGTGAAGGCGGTCAAGGCAGAACGTCCGCGAGCCAACGCCGACGGCGTGCACATCGGCATCGCGGCGGTCGAGCCTGGCACAGGTGCGCTTCGCGCGATGTACGGCGGCCCCAACTATCTGGAGAACTCGGTCAACTATGCGATGGCCGGGCAGCAGCCCGGCTCGTCCTTCAAGCCGTTCGCGCTCGCTGCCGGGCTGAAGAGTGGCTTCGCCCTCAACGACAGCGTGACCGGGAACACCTACGTCTATCCCGACGGCTCGACCGTCAACAACGAGTTCGACACGAGCTATGGCCCGGCCATCTCGTTGCTGTACGCCACCGCCGTCTCGTCGAACACCGGGTACGTGGACCTGGTCGGCCAGATGGGCAACGGGCCTGAGAAGGTCATCGACACCGCAGTGGCCGCCGGGATCCCCCGCAACTCGGCGGGACTGGAGCCGGTGGCCGGCGTCCCGCTCGGCACGGCCGACATCCGTCCGCTCGACATGGCGGTCGGGTACGCCACTTTCGCCGCCAAGGGCGAGCAGGCCGACTGGTACGCGATCGAGAAGGTCGACAACAGCGA
>DASQMN010000207.1:0-4916 GCA_035645475.1 Nocardioidaceae bacterium | reverse complement strand
AGACACGCTCGGGAAGTGTCCGAGCCCTACGCCCGCTTCGCCCACAACCGCCCACGAACCGTGCGCCGGTGCCGAGGGCGTCGACTAGGTACCGAGCATGCAGTTCCTGCGCCAGTTTGCGCCAGTCGGCCAGGCTGGCCTCGGCGATCTGTTCGCCCTTCAGCATGTCCATGCTCGGGGACCCCATCTAATGGCTCAGCCCGCGGACCGGCGAGCCACCACCCGTGCACCGACCGACCCAGACCTTAGTAGGCCGCGGGGGCTGGTGCGTGCATCGGGAGGAGCACCGGGTTTGTCATCTGAGAGAGGAGCAGACTGGTGTCCACTTCCGAGTGCTAGACGGGAAGGATGTCCGTCAACGCTTCGCTCTCGGCACGTCTGGCGGCGGCTACTCGGACCGCGAGCGCGGCATGGTCGGTTCTCATCGCTGTCACCAGGGCTAGATCCTTCGCTGCTGTGGCGGCCACTGTTTCGACTTGTGCCGCTGCTAGAGCCACCTCTTCTTCAACGGCAGCCGCGGCGGCGGTTGCTGTAAAAGCGGCTCGCATTGCTGCCGTCGCGACAGCTCGTGCTACGGCAGCAGCGGCAAGCGCGGTTGTCTCCGCGGTGGCGTCGGCAGTCGACGAGACGGTCGCTGCGAGGCGGCACGCCGCGACATCAGCGTCGACATCTCCATCGGGGACTAGCTCGGCGAGGATGACAGCAGCCTCTGCGGCAGCGTCGGCCACCAGGACTGCTGACGCGTCGGCTTGGCCTTGGACAACCGCCGCGGTTTCACAGGCGGTGGCAGCGACCGTCGCCGCGGCCGTTGCCACCGCGGTGGCTGCTGCTTCGCGGGCGATCTCGGCGGCCTTGGCAGTTCTCTCGGCCGCCGCAGCGACAGCGTCCTTTGCGGTGACAGCGGCCTGGATGGCTAGAGCTTCGAGCTCGGCTGCAACCACCATCTGCGCTTGCGTGGCGACTGCCTCGGCTTCGGCGATGATCACGTCGGCGGAGATCACCGAGTTGCCTGCGGTCACGCCAGCGGCGAGGGAGTCGTCATGAAGGGCGCCTGCTATGTCGTGTTGTGGACTCGGGTAGGCATCGCCACCATCGTGGAATTGAGCAGGTTGCTCCATCTCCTCCATGAGCCTGTAATCGCCGCGCCAATATGCCTCCCGCGCGATCGTCGGCATCGCCCGGCAAGGTAAACCCCGTCGGTTGGCGGCGGCGGACAGCCATGTAACGAGGTCCTCAAACCATACGGCGTCGTCAATGTCGGAGGGCTTGACGGTAATCGAGTCCGCTATCTCCTGCGCCCGTCGTCGGCTCATGGTGAGCACCACATTGCCATCCGCTAGACCAACGGCCATCGGTTGCGATGCTTGTTTATTGTTGCCCATGTCGAGCCTCGATCACTGGGAGCGGTCATCACTGTCGGCGACACACCCGCTGCCCGCAGAGTACGTCCACGCTACCCCGCGACAAGTTCTCAACGCGAATAACAGCGGAGATCAGCGCCCCCGAGAGAACGCAAAACCTCCATATCGGCGCATCTGGCATCTCATGGAATTGCGAAGTGAGGTCCAACCGAAGCCTATGCCCACCGTGCAGACGTCTGGCTGGGTGGACGAACCACGCGCTGTCGCGCCGCTCGAGTGCCAGGAAGGGGGCTATTCCCTCTCATTACGGGCAAGGACTGAATCAGAGGGTGATACTTGAGTGACGGCCAGTAGTCATTCGTCTCCTGTGGGCGTAATGTTCCAACCGTCACAATCTGCGCCTGAGGGGCTTCTGCCGGGTCAAGCAGCGGCCCGACGGGTCATGCAGCGGCTCTCCCAGAGCACAGGGAGCAGTTCCCTCAGGCGCAGAGTGGCGTAGCGTCGGGACAACCCCTATCTCTTGGGCGTCACTCGAGGGCCGATCTCTCTCGCAAGGCGAGCAAAGAGCCCCTCCTGCCCACCCATATAGCGAAGAACCTACCGATGAGTTCTCGCGGTCGGGACAGTCGATACTCGGAGAGGCCATCAAGGCCATGGAACTTGAGGAGACAGTTGTGAGCTTGCCGAAGATCGTCTCGCACCAAGAGTGGGTCGCAGCTCGCCAGGCGTTGCTCCTCAAGGAGAAGGAGGCCACCAGACAGCGAGACCGCCTGAACGCCGAACGCCGTGAGCTGCCGATGGTCGAGGTGAAGGAGTATGAGTTCGACGGTCCCGACGGCAAGGTGTCACTGCTTGACCTCTTCGAAGGTCGCCCTCAGCTAGTCATCTACCACTTCATGTTTCATCCAGACTGGGAGGACGGCTGCCCGAGCTGCACCGCCGGCACCGACGAGCTCTCACCGGGCTTCCTTGAGCATCTGCACACTCGTGACACCTCCTACGCCATGGTCTCGCGAGCACCGTTGGACAAGCTCGAGCGTTGGAAGGCTAAGCGGGGCTGGACGATCCCCTGGTACTCCTCGGGCGAAAGCGAGTTCAACTACGACTTCGGTGTCACGATCGACGCCTCCCGAGGCTTCGACGAGTTCAACTTCCGCTCGCTCGATGCGTACGCAGCCATGGGCCAAGAGAGCATGAAGACCGCCGACCAGCCTTATGACATGCCGGGGCGTACCTGCTTTCTCCAGGTGGACGGTCGCGTGTTCCGCACGTACTCCCAGTACGCCCGCGGACTCGAATCCACTGGCGGCTCCTACTACTTCCTCGATCTGACGGCCCTCGGACGACAAGAAGACTGGGAAGAGCCGAAGGGGCGCAGCGGCTCGGCACGAGAAAGTATCCCGGACTTCGCGTCTTGATCGGCACATCGAATCGCCCGGTTGGACGTTCCGCATCCGGCATGGCCTCACTGGGACGGTCCCACCTGGACCCAGGCAGCCCGGCCCGGTGAATACACGCCGGCCAGCCTGCTCCGAGAACCGCAACTCTCGTGTTCAACGGGTCATCTTGTGGGACTCCGCGAAGCAGCTGTCGCGGGAGCGGTGGCGAGTACCGACTCGACCGGTTGGGCACTCCTTCGTATCCCCACCGCCATACCTGACGTCTCAAGGCACACCGATCAGCCGTACCTGAGCAGCATGACATCCGGTTGACCCTCAGCCCCTGCTCCCTACGCGCGGGTACCGGGTGCTGTGCACGACGCCGCCCTCATCGACCTGGGGGCTGAGGGCATGTGTGCCGATGAGCACACAACTCGAATGGACGATCACGACGCTGGTGATCGGCCTGCCGCGGCAGGTTGTGGTGCAGCGGTACAGGCGAGCCGACGTCGACCTGGTGCTCAGAGAGCGCCGGGCCTGTGTGGCCGCCTCTCACCACATAGCCGCAAAACACCCACAACGACTCGCTTCGCGTGAAGTCGTGCCGTCTTTCCACATTGCGCCAATACGGTAGTGCAGTGGGTGGCCTCGAATGAAGGTCCGCTTGGGCGTGTAGCAGGAGTTCCGCCGCTGGGCAATCAACGATTTCGTGTCACTTGGAAGCTGGAGCACTCGGCATGTGGGGATAGTCGGGTTGGCGGTCCTGGAAGGCGAGGATGCTCGGATTCACAATATGACCGTCGCGAATCTCGATGGCACGCTTGATTGTTTCGTTGCCCTCCCAGGCCGACGGCCCTTGTAGCACCGTCCGAAGAAAAGGTAGAAGCGCATTGCTGACTTCCCATGTCGCCGAGTTCCACAAGTATGAGGGGCTGTGGTCGACGGCATAGTAGCCGACGTGATTCCCCACCTCGAACATCGGTTCGGCGAAAGATGTTGGTCGGGCCCAGCTAAACGCCATACCTTCGTCGCACGAAACATCGACGATTAGGCTACCGGGTCGAAGCGCGTCGAGGTCATCAGATTGCAAGTACACGAGCGGCGCATTGGGATCTTGCAGAGTGCAATTGACGATGATGTCGCTTTCGGCCAGGAACGGCGCGAGGGGTAGGCGACCGCGCTCAGTTATCACGTGACTGAGGTGAGGTGCCACTTCGTCGTGGTCGAATTGCACAATCCTGACCGAGTGAATCGGAGACCCCACTGCGGCCACATCGCGATTGGTGAGGACCCGTACCTCGTGGACGCCATGGGCGTTGAGCGCGGTGACGGCTCCCCGCGCGGTCGCTCCGAAGCCGATAACGACGGCGCGCAGTCTGCGGCCGTAATCCCCGGTGGAGCCTGTCAACTGCAGGGCGTGGAGAACCGAGCAGTACCCGGCCAGTTCGTTGTTCTTGTGGAAGACATGCAGGCCGAAGCCGCTGTCTGTAGCCCAATGGTTCATCGACTCGAAGGCGATAAGCGTCAAACGCCGATCGATGGCGAGCTGGGTGATGTCGCGATCTTGCACACAATGCGGCCAGCCCCAGAGGACCTGACCCTGACGCAGCTCTTCGAGGTCAGCCGGTTGAGGCTTCGGCAACAAGATAACATCAGCCTCGGCGATGAGTTGCTCGCGTGAACACACCCGGCCGACTAGAGCCCCCAAGTAGTGGTCGGATACGCCAAAGCGATCACCGTAGCCAGACTCCAGAAGGATAAGTTCCCGTAGATCCGCGTCGATATTCTCGATGTGCAGTGGATGAATTGGAAGGCGTCGCTCGTCGTTCTTGCGCGATCTTGCCATAATGCCGAGACCCAGATACTCCATGAGCCGTCAATCCAACGTGTGTCGACAAGACTGCACCATGCCTTCGACAGTACGGCATACCTCATCGAGCGTCGACGGGACGCCGATACCAATACCAGTGGAGACAGACACTGGTCGGCGCCTTGACGAGCCGGGGCCACGTCCCGCACCGGCAGCACAGACGCCTCGCCCGGCTTCCGGGGTGGGCTGAGTCGAGCCCAACATGCAGTGAGGTGGGCGGCGTCGACGCCGTACGAGATGAGCGCGGGGCGAAAGGCACCGCATGAAATACGTTCTCCGATCACGCGACCCTACGTTGCGTGCCCC
>DASQMN010000206.1:0-8463 GCA_035645475.1 Nocardioidaceae bacterium | reverse complement strand
TGGCTGCCCGACCTGGTGAGCGGCCGGGCGCTGGCGGGCTTCGGCCTCACCGAGGCCGGCGCCGGGTCCGACGCCGCGGCCACGCGCACCCGCGCCGAGATGGTCGACGGCGAGTGGGTGATCGACGGCAGCAAGCAGTTCATCACCAACTCCGGGTCCGACATCACCTCGCTGGTGACGGTCACCGCACGCACCGGCGTGCGCGACGACGGCCGCCCCGAGCTGTCGACGATCATCGTCCCGTCGGGTACGCCCGGCTTCGTCGTCGAGCCGGCGTACGACAAGCTGGGCTGGCACTGCTCCGACACCCACCCCCTCACGTTCGAAGGCGCGCGGGTGCCGGCTGACCATCTGCTCGGCGAGCGTGGTCGCGGCTTCGCGCAGTTCCTGGCCACCTTGGACGACGGGCGGATCGCCATCGCGGCGCTGGCCGTCGGCTGCATCCAGGCGTGCCTGGACCTGTCCGTGCAGTACGCGGGCGAGCGGACGACCTTCGGGGTGCCGATCGGAACCAAGCAGGGGGTCGCGTTCCCCATCGCCGACCTCGAGGTGATGGCGCGAGCCGCCCGCGCACTGACGTACCAGGCCGCCGCGATGAAGGACGCCATGCAGGCCGGAGCCAGCGGTGCCCCCACCTTCGCGCAGCTCAAGGCAGCAGCCGCTGCCGCGAAGCTGTACGCCACCGAGTCGGCCGTGACCGCCACCCGGATCGCCACCCAGGTCTTCGGCGGCTACGGCTTCATGGAGGAGTACCCGGTCGCCCGGTTCTACCGCGACGCGAAGATCCTGGAGATCGGCGAGGGCACCTCCGAGGTGCAGCGCCTCGTCCTGGCCCGCGGCCTCGGGCTGCCGGTGGAGTAGCCGCCACCGCGACCGGCCGAGCCACCGGCGGCGGGAAGGCATCATGTGAGTTCACTGTCGTGACTGGGATGTGCAGCCTTGGTGAGGGCGACGCATCGGCGAGGCATCCCGCCTGCCGAGCACTCCATGCGATCACGGCCACTGCACACGGCGGCTGCAACGCGGCGACGCTTGGGCGACAACCGAACGAGGTGCCATGCACGACAGCCAGCACCGGATGGCGTGGCTGCGACTGGGCGCGTTGGTGCTGCTGCTCGCTGTCGGATTCGTAGTGGCCTTCCGACTGCCGATCCTGGACGGCCGGCAGCTGTCCGAGCCGCTGACAGAGGGTCCGTGGGCTCCGGTGCTCTTCGGTGCGGTGTACGCCGCCGCCACACTCGCGCCGGTTCCCAAGAACGCCATGTCGGTTGCTGCTGGGTTCCTCTTCGGATTCGGCGTCGGCGTGGTCGTGGTGTGGGTTTCGGGCATGGCCGGCGCCTTGGTCGCGTTCTGGCTCGGTCGCGTTCTGGGAAGGGATGGTGTCGAGCGCCTCAGCCGCGGGCAGCTTGCCCGAGTCGATGCGCTGGTCGACACGTACGGCGGGTGGGCGGTGTTCGGGCTGCGGCTGGTTCCGGTCGTCCCCTTCACCCCGCTCAACTACGGCAGCGGACTCACCGCCTTGCGTCTACACATCTACCTGGCCGCCACCGCGGTAGGCGTCGTGCCAGGCACCGTCGCCTATGTCGGCTTGGGCGCGTACGGCACCGATCCCTGGTCACTGCCCTTCCTGGCCGCGGCAGCCGTGCTGTTGGTGCTGAGCGTCGGTGCAGCGGCGCTCGCCCGTCGTCGCCGTCGTCGACCTCCTGAGCACGCCGCGCCGCCTGGGGTTGCACCACCGGAGATCACATCATCGTCGGCCCCGCCGGAGCACCACTGAGGTTCGACAGTGCCGCTCGAACGAGTCGGGTGGCGTCACGGCCACCACGGCAGGCCCGTTGTGTCGTGGTCAGTACCACAGGTCGGTCCAGCGCACGCCGAGCTCGCGTACGAGCAGCCGCAGCAGGGGCAGGCTCAGTCCCACCACGGTGTGTGGGTCGCCCTCCACGCCCGAGATGAAAGGCCCGGCCCGTCCGTCCAGGGTGAAGGCGCCGGCCACGGCCAGTGGCTCGCCCGTCGCCACGTAGGCGTCGATCTCCTCGTCGTCGATGTCGGCGAAATGAACCACGGTCGAGCCGGTGGCACCGACCTGCGCCCCGGTGTCCAGCCGGATCACCGCGTGTCCGGTGTGCAGCACCCCGCTGCGACCGCGCATACGCCGCCATCGCTGGCGCGCCTGCTGCGGGTCGCCCGGCTTGCCGTACGGCGCTCCGTCGAGCTCGAGCACCGAGTCGCAGCCCAGCACGAGCGTCTGCCCACCAGGCGAAAGCCGGTCGGCGACCGCCCGGCACTTCAGCTCGGCCAGCTCCTGCGCCAGAGCAGCTGGAGTGGCGGCGGCGACGGCTTCCTCGTCGACTCCGGACACCACCACCTCGGGCTGCACACCCGCCGCCCGCAGCGTCGCCAGCCGGGCGGGCGACGCGGATGCCAGCACCAGTCGTACGTCAGCCACGGCCGCTCACCGACGGCTCGGCGAAGACGACGTAGCGCATGCCGAGGAAGTTGAGCGTCGACGCCACCGCCTGCGCGGCCAGCCAGCCGAGCGTGATCGCCCCGGTGATCCCGGACAGCAGCGCGAGCGCGATCGCGTTCGTAGCCAGGTTGGCCATCAGCGACACGGCGTAGACACCCAGGAACCGGCCTACCGCGTGATGCTCCGCCTCGAACGTCCACGCCCGGTTGACCAGGTACGCCAGCGTGGTGCCGACGATGAGCCCAGCGGCCTTCGCCGGAGTGACGGGGACGTCGAGCCACAGCAGCAGCCGGTAGGTGCCGTAGTCGCACAAGGCAGTGCAGACCCCGGCGACCAGGAAGCGGGTCAGCTGGGTGCGCACTCAGATCGGCAGCCGACGGAACACCGGCCGCGGCAGGTGGCGCAGGCCTGACATCACCCAACGCATCTGCCCGGGCACCCAGGCCTGCTCCGCACCCCGCGCGACCGCCTCGACCACCGTGTCGGCGACCTGCTCGGGGGTGACAGCGAGCGGTGCGGCGTCGAGTCCCTTCGTCATCCGCGAGCGCACGAAGCCCGGACGTACGACCAGCACCCGCCCACCGAGATCGCGAAGCGCCTCACCGAGCCCGGTGTAGAAGGCGTCCATCCCCGCCTTGCTGGAGCCGTACACGAAGTTCGACCGTCGCGCCCGCTCACCGGCCACGCTGGACAGCGCCACGATCACGCCGTGTCCCTGCCGGCGTACCAGCGCGGCGAGCGCGACGCCACAGCTCACCGCAGCCAGGTAGTTGACCTCAGCCACCGCCAGGGCCGCTTCCACATCGGTCCACGCGGAGTCACCGTCGCCCAGCACGCCGAAGGCAACGACGGCGACGTCCACGTCGCGCGAGGCAGCAGCCGCCTCCACCACGCCGGCATGAGTGAGCGGCGCCCGGGCGTCGAAGTCGAGCACGCTCACCGTGCACCCCAGCGCCTGCAGCTCGGCCGCTGCCGCCGTACGACGCTCGGACGGCCGGGCCGCGAGCGTGACGTGCTCAGCACCTCGCTCGACCCACCGCCGCGCTGTCGCGCGTGCGATGTCGGAGGTGCCGCCGAGCAGCAGCACTGAGCGGGGTGTCCCCAAGGCGTCGGTCACGCGAGTCCTTTCCGGGACGGTCACAGCTGCAGGCGACGGGACAGGTCGGAGCGGAAGACTCCGTGCGGGTCGAGCTCGGCTCGTACCGCACAGAACTCTTCCAGCCGCGGGTACATGCGCCGCAGCAGGTCGGCGCGCAGCCGGGAGTCCTTGGCCAGGTAGACCCGGCCCCCTGCCTCCGCGACCATCGCGTCGAGCCGGCTGAAGAGCCGTTCCAGTCCGGGGGTGACCGGAAGGTCGACGGCCAGTGTCCACCCGGCAGTCGGGAAGGACAGGGGTGCGGCGTTGCCCGGCCCGAACCGCTTGAGCACGTTCAGGCTGGACACCTGCCCGGAGGCGGCGATCTCGCGGACGGCCAGCTTGAAGACGTCCTCTGCCCCGGGCGGCACCACGAACTGGTACTGGCAGAAGCCGCGAGGCCCGTAGAGCCGGTTCCACTCCCCGATCACGTCGAGCGGGTGGAAGAACGTGGTGATGTCCTGCAGCTCGCCAGCCCGTTGCCTGGGCGCCTTGCGGAACCACATCTCGTTGAACGCCCGCCCCGTCCACCGGTTGAGCAGCCCCGGCGGCAGGTGGTCGGGCACCGTGCCGAAGGACGGCGCCACGAAGGCCCGCGCCCGCTCGACCCGGTCGGGTCCAAGGTCGTCCAGCGTCGCGGCCCGACCGCGGGTCAGCACAGCACGGCCCAGCCGGCGGCCACTGGCCAGGGCGTCGAACCACGCCACCGAGTACGGGTACCGGTCGTCGTCCGAGGACAGCCGGGCCATCAGGTCGTCGAGGTTCTCGGCGCGCTCGGTGTCGACGACGAACCATGCGGTCTGCGTCGGCTGCACCGCCAGGGTCGCCCGCAGGACGATGCCGGTCAGTCCCATGCCGCCTACGGTCGCCCAGAAGGCCGCGCTGTCCGGGGTCAGCGTCCGGACGTCGCCGTCGCCGGTGAGGAGGTCGAGCGAGCGCACCCAGTCGCCGAAGCTGCCGGCGACGTGATGGTTCTTGCCATGCACGTCGGCCGCGATCGCGCCTCCGACGGTGACCTGGCGAGTACCCGGCAGCACCGGCACCCACAGACCGAACGGCAGCAGGGCCCGCATGAGGGTGTCGAGGCTGACGCCGGCCTCGACGTCGACCGTGCCGGAGACACCGTCGACTCCGAGCACGCGGTCCAGGCCGGTCATGTCGAGGACCCGGCCGCCCGCGTTCTGAGCCGCGTCGCCGTAGCTGCGTCCCAGCCCGCGTGCGATGACGCCTCGATGCTGGCGACCCTCGGTCCCTCGTACTGCGTCGACGACCTGATCGGCGGTGGTGACGCGCTGCAGCGTGGCTACCGTAGGGGCGGTGCGGCCCCAGCCGGTCAGTGCTCTGCGGGGGTGGTCAGCAGGCGACGTCATACCTGCCAGATGCCGCAGACGACGAGGAGGAGCCACACGACTCCGAGCGCCTGCAGGGCGCGGTCGCCCAGCACGATGTCTTCCGGCGCGCCCGCATCGCCACGGTCCACGTCCAGCGCGTAACGCAGCAGCCCGAGGACGAACGGCACGATGGACAGGCTCTCCCACGGCATGTTGCCGTAGTCCTGCGCGTCCATGGCCCACAGCGAGTACGCGGTGACCGTGATCCCGGCCGCGAGCATCCATACGAAGCGCAGATACGTCGCCGAGTACTCCTCGAGCGCGCGCCGGGTGCCTGCCTCGCTGCCCACACTGCGAATCTCGGAGTAGCGCTTGCCGGCCACCATGAACAGCGATCCGAAGGCGGCCACCAGCAGGAACCACTGAGACAACGCGATCCCGGTGGCCACGCCGCCGGCGATGGCGCGAAGCAGGAACCCCGATGCGACGGCGGCCAGGTCGAGCACCGGCTCATGCTTCAGCGACACGGCGTAGGAGACCTGCACGCCGATGTACACCGCGATGACCGCACCCAGCATGGGACGGACCGCGATGGCCGCCCCCATGGCGGCCATCAGCAGGCAGGCGGACATCAGCAGCGCCACGCTGCGCGGCACCTCCCCGGCGGCTATGGGTCGCCTGCGCTTGACGGGATGGCGGCGGTCCTCCTCGACGTCGAGGACGTCGTTGAGCAGGTACACGCCGGAGGCGGCGGCGCAGAAGATGACGAACGCAGCCACCATCGGCCACAGCGTCCACGACTCGTCGACCCGGCCGGCGGCCAGCGGGGCAGCGAGCACCAGCAGGTTCTTGACCCACTGACGGGGCCGCGCTGCTGCCAGCAGGGCCCACGGCATCGGACGCGCCGGCGCGAGGAAGGCGTCGTCCTCGACCTCCGGGCGAGGCAGCGGACTGGTCGCTACGCCGCTGGACGAAGGGGGGAAGTAGTCCACCTTCGAAACGTAACCATTTCGCTCTCTTTCACACCGGGTCGAGCCTCGCCGTCCTGGCTCTTTCCGCGGTGTTCGCCTTCGCGTTGCCCTGGCGTCGCACTTGCTGCGTCGCTCGTTCCGCGCCGAGGTACGGACGACTCGGCCACCTAGACTGCCTGCGTGTCGGGCGGGGGAGAGCTCGGTCACGAGCCAACGGCCCGTTCGGACCATTCAGCCAAGCGAGCGCTGTACCTCGCCGCCGTCACCTGCACGGTCTGGCTGGGGATGTGGGGGATCGCACAGCTCCTCGACGTCGCCGTCATGGTCGACTCGCAGGCCCAGCTGGTGCAGGCCCTCAGTGGTGTGGCGGCCGGCGTGCTGGCGATGCCGCTGGCCGTCCTTGCGCATCGGCGTCCTGGCCTGGCGGCCGACGTGATCGTCGCCTCGACAGCCGGAGCGGTGGCCGGCCTTGCCACCATCGGCCTGCACGGCACTCGTTGGGGCATGGACGCGCTGCGCGGCGACTCCTCCTTCCGCACCCAGGCGGCGATGCGGTACGCCGACTCCCCGGCCCTCGCCGACTACGCCTACGCCGATCTGACCGCGTACTACCCGCCGGCGATCGCGTGGCTCACCGGACGGCTGGCTGACGCCACCGGGCTGACCGGCTGGGAGGCGGTCAAGCCGATGCAGATCGTGCTGGCCGCCGCCGTTCCGTTGCTGTCGTACGGGCTGTGGCGGCGGGTGCTGCCGGTCCTGCCCGCGGCGTGCGTCGTCGCTGCGCTGACGCTGCTGCGCGGCGACCTGCAGAAGCCGGACGAGTGGCTGGTGATGGCCTGCGGCGTGCCGTGGTGGATCAACGCCTTCCGCGGCGTGCGCACGGAGGGGAGCCGGCCCTGGCCGGCGTGGACGCACGGCGTGGTGGCAGGACTCCTGCTGCTGACCCACACGTTCGACTTCCTGCCGTTGGCCATCGCGACGCTGCTGGCCATGGCGATCGACCTCGTACGGCGGCGCGCGTTCCCGCTGTCGCTGCGACAGCTGGTGGTGTTGGTCGTCGTCGGGCTGGCGGTCGCGACACCGACCTGGATCTGGGTCGCCATCGAGGTCGCGCAAGGCATACCTCCGGACGACCTGCAGCGGCGGTACTACTTCGAGGGGGCCGGCGACCCGTGGACACCGGGCACGGACACTCTGCTTGGCCGCTTGGGGCTCCTCGGCCTGGGCTGGCTGCTGTACTCGCTGTGGCCGCGGGTGAACAGCACCCGCCTGCCTGCCGCACTGGCCGTGCTGATGGCTGCTGCCTACCTCACCGTCCTCGGAGGGGACGTCGCCGCGCGGAACGGTGTGCCGCTGCTGACGTTCAAGGCCGATGCCCTGATCGTGTCCCTGTACGTCGTGCTCGGGGTGCTGAGCGCCTTCGCCCTCACCGGCTGGGCGTCGCGATGGCTGGTCAGCCGCTGGCGGGCTGCTGGCGGCATGCTGGTGGCCGGGGCGGTGGCACTGGCGGTCAGCGTGCCGGTGGCCATGTACGCGGCTGAGCGGTACGCGACCGGCTGGGGCGTGCTGCTGGCGCAGACGACCCGGTATCCCTCCGGTGCCGCACCGGCAGGCCAGCGCGGGGTGGAGCCGCCCGCGCTGCCCGCCTTCAGCGACGCCGGCGACCCGTCCGCCGCTGAGACGCTTGACGCCTGGCAGCAGCTGTCGGGGCGCACGGACGACTCCGACACGGTGCTCGCCACGTCGCGAGTCGAGCTGCTGGCGACGTCGACGCTGCACCCGTACCTGACCTGGAAGAGCATCTACTCCTCACCTGTCGGCCAGTGGCGGCAGCGGTACGAGGTGCTGCGGGAGGTGTCGGCCTGCCCCGACTCGGCCTGCGCAGCGGACCTGCTGCGCACCAACCCGTACGACGAGGTGCACGGGCTCATCCTCGAGCGTGAACCTGACTCTGACGACCTGGCGCTGCCGCTGCTCGTCGACGACTTCCCCGACCGGCACGACTACGCCACTGTGTACTTCCCCCAGCGCCTCTTCACCGGCCCCGAGTTCCGTACCCGCGACGTCGGCCGGCTCGTGGTCATCGCGCTCGCCTGACCTGCTGCACGGCGTCGCCGGCCGCCACACTCAGCGGGGCAACGCCGACCCTTGCCAGCCCCCGACGGCGGGGTGCAACGGCGCACGGACCGAGCGAGTCGGACGTCCCCACTCGCTGCGCGTCGCTGCTTCCCGCGGAGGTACGCCGGCGCGCCGGGCAGCGACGACCGCCACCAGCGCCGCCAGCTCCTGCGGAGTCGGCGTGCCCCGCACCACCCGGAGCAGCGGCTCGCCCTCGCTCACCCGCTTCGAGCTCGCGCCCTCGCTCACAGGGTCATCGTTCACTCGGGCTCACCCGCTTCGCGCTCTCGCCCTCGCTCACAGGGGAATGTTCCCGTGCTTCTTCGGCGGCAGCGTCTCCCGCTTGGTGCGCAGCAACCGCAGCGCCCGCACCACCTCCACCCGCGTCTCGTGCGGAGTGATGACCGCGTCGACATAGCCCCGCTCGGCGGCGATGTA
>DASQMN010000205.1:0-2745 GCA_035645475.1 Nocardioidaceae bacterium | reverse complement strand
CACCGGCGTCGGGCTCGCGCTCGTCGCGCAGTCGCGTGGGTACCGGTGCGTGTTCGTCTGCCCCGACAAGGTCGGGGTGGAGAAGCGCAACGTGCTCGCCGCCTACGGCGCCGAGGTGGTCGTGTGTCCGACCGCGGTGCCACCGGAGCACCCGAGCTCGTACTACAGCGTCTCCGACCGCCTCGTCGCGGAGATCGACGGGGCCTGGAAGCCGGACCAGTACGCGAACCCGCACAACCCGCGCAGCCACTACGAGACCACCGGCCCGGAGATCTGGGCGCAGACGGAGGGGCGGATCACCCACTTCGTCACCGGCGTGGGCACCGGCGGCACGATCAGCGGCGCCGGACGCTATCTGAAGGAAGTCAGCGGTGGACGGGTGCAGGTCGTCGGCGCGGACCCGACGGGCTCGGTCTACTCCGGCGGCACCGGCCGGCCGTACCTGGTGGAAGGCGTCGGCGAGGACTTCTGGCCCACGGCGTACGACCCGGCCGTGGCCGATCGCATCATCGAAGTGCGAGACGTGGAGTCGTTCGCGATGACGCGACGGCTCGCGCGCGAGGAGGGCCTGCTGGTCGGCGGCTCGTGCGGCATGGCCGCCGCCGCTGCCGTACGGCTCGCTGCCGAGGTGAACGATACCGAGGCGGTCATCGTGGTGCTGCTGCCCGACGGGGGGCGCGGCTACCTCACGAAGGTCTTCGACGACGCGTGGCTGGCGCGGTACGGCTTCGCCACGACGGCGCCCGAGCGGACGCTGGGCGAGGTGCTGCGGCACAAGACCGGCGACCTACCTCCGCTGGTGCACACCCATCCCGGGGAGACGATTGCCGAGGCCGTCGACATCCTCCGGGAGTACGCGGTCTCACAGATGCCGGTTGTGCTCGCTGAGCCGCCGATCACGGCGGGGGAGGTGGCCGGGTCGGTGAGCGAGCGGGCGCTGCTCGAGGCGCTGTACGCCGGCACCGCGAGGCTGGCCGACCGGGTGGGCGACCACATGGAGCCGCCGCTGCCGTCCCTGGGGGCTGGTGAACCGGTGGGTGATGCGGTGGAGGCGCTGTCGGACGCTGACGCGGTGCTCGTGCACGAGGCGGGCAGCCCGGTCGGTGTGCTGACCCGAGTCGACCTGCTGGGCGATCTCGGCGGCGGGTGACCCCTGCATCGGCGTCCCCGAGCCGCCGCACAGCCGGCGTTAAGGATCGTCCGTCATGCTGGGCGGAAGTCCGAGGAGGGCCCATGACGACGTACGACAGGCCGACTACCGAATCGCCGACGGACACGTCGCCGCGGTACGGCGTTCGGCTGGGCAGCCTGATCGTCGCGTTGCTGTGCGCCGTCGGAGTCTGGCTCGTGCAGCAGGTCGCCGTGCAGACCCAGGCGGGACAACGCCGCGACGCCTGGTTGCTCGACGCCGTGAACTCGCTCGCGCTCGTCGCCTGGGAGAGACCCGCCGACCGCGTGAGCGAGGGACTCTTCGGCGCGGCGATCATCGTCGCCCTCGCGATCGGCTTGTCGTCGCTGGTGCAGCTGCGGCCCGACCGGCTCGCCGTCCTCGCCATCACCGTCGGCGGAGCCAACCTGGCGACACAGCTGCTCAAGCACGTCGTCATCGAGCGGCCGGCGTACACCTGGACCGCCCCCAACTCTCTGCCCAGCGGACACGTCACCATGGTGGCCTCGGTGGCATTCATGCTCGTCCTGCTGACGGCTGGCGCGTTGCGCACGCTGCTCATCGTCGTGGCGGCGGTGGCGACCTTCGCTGTGTCGGCCGCAGTGATGGTGGCCGGCTGGCACCGTCCGAGCGACGTCGTCGCCGCGGTGCTGGTGTGCGGCGGCTTCGCTGCGCTGACGGTGGCTGCCGTGGGCACAGACAGCCGTCCGCAGCCTTGGGCTTGAGCGCTCAGCCGCCCAGGGCCTCCGCGAGAGCGGCGACGACCTTCTCGTACCCGCGCGCCGACAGGTGCAGGCCGTCGTCCTCCAGCAGCTGGTCGAGGTCAGCGCCCAGCACTGCGTCCGTGCGTACGTAGGTGGCGAGATGCTCGGTCGCCGCGTCGGACGCTGCAGCCGCGTAGGCAGCCAGGTCCGCGTTGGTGCGACCGTGCTCCACCCGGGCCTCGATGACCGGAGGAGGCCCGAGCACGACGACGTACGCCGGGCTGAGGCGGTGCAACGTCGTGCCGAGGTTCGTCCGGTACTCGGGGAGCGACACGTGAGCATCACCCAGCGCCACGTCGTTGGATCCCACGCTGATGACCGCGTACGCAGGCCGGGTCGAAGTCGCCGCGTCGATCTGACCGGACAGGTCACTCGAGGTGGAGCCGGACACCGCGGCACCTACGACCTGACGGGCGCTGCAGGCCGTGGCGATCAGCTCTACGTCGGCGTCGCTCATCAGGGCGAGGTGGCTGTCACCGAGAAGCAGCAGAGTCGTCATGTGGGCGATTGTCGAGCTATCGCCCCGGTCAGCCGTTCCCCGGGACGTCGGTGCCGTGACCTGGGCACTGCCGCTATCGCCGGCGTCGTGCTTGCGTCACGGCCTGAGAGCCGTCAGGCCGACTCGACCCCTGTCCCGATGGGGCAGCGCACGCCGGTGGCGTGTACGGGGCAGTAGCCGAAGGGGTTCTTGGCGAGGTACTGCTGGTGATGGTCCTCGGCGAACCAGTACTGCTCGAGCGGAGCGATGACGGTCGTGATCTCGCCGTAGCCACGAGCGGTCATCGTCTTCTGGTACCGGTCTCGCGAGGCCTC
>DASQMN010000204.1:0-3154 GCA_035645475.1 Nocardioidaceae bacterium | reverse complement strand
GGCATCTTGGCGATGAGCCGTACCGCCTGCAGGTGCTGGTTCTCCGGGTCGGTGATGTTGCGCGCCTCGGGGTAGAACGTCGACAGGGCGCCCACGGCTGAC
This sequence comes from Nocardioidaceae bacterium, assembly GCA_035645475.1. Classification (GTDB taxonomy): domain Bacteria; phylum Actinomycetota; class Actinomycetes; order Propionibacteriales; family Nocardioidaceae; genus DASQMN01. Next base: position 3,052 of record DASQMN010000204.1, on the reverse strand, counting down.
AGCAGCATGCCCATCGGGTGCGCGTCGTAGCGGAAGCCCTGCATGAGCGACTTCATGTTCTCGTGCACGAACGTGTGATAGGTGATCTCGTGCACCCACTGCTCGTACTCGCTCTTGTCGGGCAGGTTGCCGTGGATCAGCAGGTACGCGACCTCGAGGTAGGTGGAGTGGCCGGCGAGCTGCTCGATGGGGTAGCCGCGGTACTCCAGGATGCCCTCGTCGCCGTCGATGTAGGTGACCGCGCTGCGGCACGAGGCGGTGTTGGTGAACCCGGGGTCGTACAGCGCGAGCCCCTGGTCGCCCTCGTTGGCCTTGATCTGCTGGAGGTCACTGGCTCGCACGGTGCAGTCGGTGATGGGCAGCTCGTACTCCTGCCCGGTGCGGTTGTCGCGTACGGTCAGCGTCTGCTCGGTGGGCACGTCAGTACTCCTGGAGGACGGCAGCGGGCGGTCAGACAGCACGGTAGTGCGCGCGGCTGGTGCCCGGCGAGGGCGCGTTCCTCGTTTTGACCCCCCTTGCGCAGCGCGGGTACGCTGAGCAGTCGTTGTGCCCACCGGCGTCGTCACCCCAGACCCGGTGCGGGCCGAGCATCCGATTGGGTCCTGTTGACCCAGCCGTGCCAGGCCGAGCGCAGCACAGCCAGCAGATCTTCGAGCAGACAGGTTCCGCCGTGCGTACGTACAGCCCGAAGCCGGGTGACATCCAGCGTCAGTGGCATGTCATCGACGCCTCCGACGTGGTGCTGGGGCGTCTCGCCGTCGCCACCGCCACGTTGCTGCGCGGCAAGCACAAGGCGATGTTCGCGCCGCACGTCGACGCCGGCGACTTCGTCATCATCGTCAACGCCGAGAAGGTCGCGCTGTCGGGCAACAAGCGTGAGACGAAAATGGCCTACCGCCACTCCGGCTACCCCGGCGGCCTCCGCTCGGTCAGCTACGGCAGCCTGCTCGACAACGACCCGCGCAAGGCCATCGAGAAGGCGGTCTGGGGAATGCTGCCCAAGAACCGCCTGGGCCGATCGATGATCAAGAAGCTCAAGGTGTACGCCGGGCCGAACCACCCGCACACCGCACAGCAGCCGCAGCCGTACGCCATCTCCCAGATTGCCCAGTGAGGGACTCGTGTCAGACACCACCCCCGTAGACGACCTCGACCTCGACGTCGACACGTTGGAGGGCTCCGGCGCGGCCGGTCTCGTCGACAGCGACGGCAACACCGTTGCGTACAGCTCCAGCACCTCCGGCGTTGGCGGCATCGAGAGCACCAGCCGTCCGTCGCTGGTCGCTCCGGCCGGTGCTACCGGTCGTCGCAAGGAGGCCATCGCCCGCGTCCGCCTGGTACCGGGCAGCGGCTCCTGGCTCGTCAACGGCAAGCCGCTGGAGGAGTACTTCCCCAACAAGCTGCACCAGCAGCTGGTCAAGGAGCCGTTCGTGCTCACCGACCTGCTCGACCGCTTCGACGTCGTGGCCCGCATCACCGGCGGCGGCATCACCGGCCAGGCCGGTGCCTTGCGGCTCGGCTTGTCGCGCGCCCTCAACGAGATCGACGCCGAGGTCAACCGGCCCTCACTGAAGAAGGCCGGCATGCTCACCCGCGACGCTCGGGTCAAGGAGCGCAAGAAGGCTGGGCTGAAGAAGGCCCGCAAGGCGCCGCAGTACTCCAAGCGCTGACGGTCCCCGACCGTGGGTCGGCTGTTCGGCACTGACGGGGTCCGGGGTGTCGCCAACCGCGACCTGACTCCCGAGCTGGCGACCGCACTGGCGATCGCCGCCGCACGCACGCTGGTGCCGTCGGCTGCCACCGGGGCCCGGCCCACCGCGGTCATCGGCCGCGACCCGCGCGCCTCCGGAGAGATGCTCGAGGCGGCCGTGGTCGCTGGGCTCGCGTCGGCCGGGGTGGACTGCGTGCTGCTGGGGGTGCTTCCCACCCCGGGTACGGCTTACCTCACCCAGACGCTGGAGGCCGACCTGGGCGTCGTCATCTCGGCCAGCCACAACCCGATGCCCGACAACGGGATCAAGTTCTTCGGGCCCGGCGGGCGCAAGCTGGCCGACGCCGAGGAGGACGCGGTAGAAGCGTCCCTGCACGACGGCCCACCGGCTGAGCGGCCGATCGGCGCCGGTGTCGGGCGGGTGCGCTCCGATCCAGACTCGGTCGGCAGCTACGTCACGCACCTGCTGAGCTCGACCAGCCAGCGACTCGAGGGTCTACGGCTCGTGCTCGACTGCGCCGAAGGGGCGGCCTCCGTGGTCGCTCCCCATGTGCTCGGCGCTGCCGGGGCCGAGGTCGTGGCCATCCACGCCGACCCGGACGGGTTGTCGATCAACGACCGCTGCGGGTCGACCCATCTCGCCGACCTGCAAGCCGCGGTCCTCGAGCACGGCGCCGACGCGGGCTTCGCCTTCGACGGCGACGCCGACCGGTGCCTGGCCGTGGACGCGACCGCCAACGTCGTCGACGGCGACCAGATCATGGCCGTGCTGGCCACGTCGCTTCGCGACGACGGCATGCTTGCCGAGGACACCCTCGTGCTGACCGTGATGAGCAATCTAGGGCTGCTGCAGGCCATGCAGCGCGAGGGGATCGCGGTGCGGCAGACGGCGGTTGGAGACCGCTACGTGCTGGAGGAGATGCGTGCCGGCGGGTGGTCGCTGGGAGGTGAGCAGTCCGGACACGTCATCATGGCCGACCATGCCATGACCGGTGACGGAGTGCTGACAGCGCTGAAGGTGGCCGCACGGATGGCCGCCACCGGCCGTTCGCTGGCCGACCTCGCCGGCATCGTGACCCGGTTGCCGCAGGTGCTGCTGAACGTCGAAGGCGTCGACCGGTCCCGGGCCGACCACCCCGGCCTGCTGGCCGATGTGGCCGCCGAGGAGGACGCACTCGGCGGGACAGGGCGGGTACTGCTTCGCCCGTCCGGCACGGAGCCCGTCGTCCGGGTGATGGTGGAGGCCGCTACCCGGGACGAGGCCGAGCGTGTCGCCTCCCGGCTCGCCGACCGCGTGCGTACTCATATAGCGCTGGAGTCGGTCAGCCCGGTCAGCTGATG
>DASQMN010000203.1:0-2086 GCA_035645475.1 Nocardioidaceae bacterium | reverse complement strand
TGGGCTTCGCGTACTGGACCCGGCGGGAGCTGGAGACCGAGCGGCCGCACGCCGACGTGGGCCGAATCGCGATCAGCTCCCGCGCCCGCGGCGGAGGCCTGGGCCGGCGGCTCGTCGAGGAGCTCGTGTCGACCGCCGAGGCCGCCGGGATCGAGGTGCTCACGCTGGACGTACGCGGCAACAACCATGCGGCGATGGCGCTGTACGAGCGGGTCGGTTTCGTCGAGTACGGCCGCCTCGCCGACTACATCGCCATCGAGGACGAGCGCTGGGACAACGTGTACTACGCCTTGGACCTCCGCAACAGCGACCACGGCGGCTTGGTGCGCCACGGCGACGCACCGCAGGGGCCAGGCTCGTCTCGCCGCAAGCCCTGACCGGCCGGCTGGCGCGTCGAGTGGTGCCAGATCGGCGCCTGAGGGCCCCGAGCGGTGCCAGATCGGGCACGTCGGCGCGATCACCCGCCGAGATGGCAACAGTCGGCGGCCCGGCAGGTCAGCCGCCGCCCAACCGGCACCAGTCAGCGGCCCGAGCCGCCAAGACAGCCGAGCCGGAGATGACGCCAGCTCAGGTCAGGTCTGCGGCCGCTGCCGTACGGCTGGCCAGGGCGGCGTCGCTGGCGGCGGCGAGCACCTCGTCCGTGCCCTGCTGGGCACGCCACCACGCCTGGCCGGACTCGGGCAGGGTGTGGATCGGGTCCTGGTAGGCGTACAACCGGCTCGTCGCGTCCGTGTCGGCCGACTCGATCGAGGTGCGGTAGTTCTTGGTCCAGTAGGAGATGCCGCGTTCGCGGTCGTACTCGTGCACCTGGTGCACCCACCGCTTGCCGACGTAGGGGACGTCGCACACGATGCGTGGGGTCGCGAAGCCGGGCAGGTAGCCCATGATCGCGTGCTGCAGCTCCTGGGCGCGCGCGACCGACACCCGCCAGTGCTCGCTGAACGGGATCATGTCGCACATGTAGAAGTAGTAGGGCAGGACGCCGGCGCCGTCGAGCAGCGCGAAGCACAGGTCGAGCAGGTCGCCCGGCTCGGCATTGATCCCCTCCATCAGCACGCCCTGGTTGCGCACGTCGCGAATGCCGGTGTCGAGCATCGCCCGCGTCGCCTTGGCAACCAGCGGGGTGACCGACTGGGCGGCGTTGACGTGGGTGTGGATGGCGATCTGGACGCCACGCTCGCGCGCCTTGGTGGCCAGCCTCTCCATACCGGCGCGCACGTCGTCGGCCAGCCAGTGCTGCGGCATGCCCATCAACGCCTTGGTGGCCAGCCGGATGTCCTTGATGTTGTCGATGTCGAGCAGCTGCGTGACGTAGCCCTCCAGACGCGGCCACGGCAGGTTGGCCACGTCGCCGCCGGACACCACGACGTCGCGTACCTGCGGGTTGGCACGCAGGTACGCAACGTGCCGGTCCATGCGGTCCACCGGCTTCAACGTCAGCTTGAGCTTGTCGATGACCGGCGTCGAGTTGCCGACCAGGTCCATGCGGGTGCAGTGCCCGCAGTACTGCGGACAGGTGCTCAGCAGCTCGGCCAGCACCTTGGTCGGGTAGCGGTGCGTGAGGCCCTCCGCCACCCACATGTCGTGCTCGTGCAGGGAGTCACGGGTGGCGAAGGGGTGGCTCGGCCAGTCGGTGCGGCGGTCGGAGAACACCGGCAGCATGTAGCGGCGAACGGGGTCGGCGTAGAAGGCGTCGGTGAAGCTGGGATCGCTCGGCGCCAGGGTCGGCACCATCGTGTTGAGCATCTGCGGTGGCAGCAGCATCGACATGGTGGCGCGCTCGGCCTGGTCACGCTCGAGGTCGGCGAGGAAACGCTCGTCGAGACCGGGGCCGACGACATGGCGAAGCTGGCGGAGGTTCTTCACGCAGTGCGAGCGCTGCCACTGGGCAGACTCCCACTCGGCTCCGGTCACATCGGCCCAGCCCGGGAAGCGGGTCCAGTCCGGCTCGACCAGCTCCGGAGCGCGGTAGGCGTACGGCTGAGGCAGCCGCTCGACGGACGTCGTCAGCGACGCGCGGTCGGTGGTCAGCTCGGCAGTCACGGGCACGTCCTTCTGGCAGGGGCCACGGCGGCAGGGGCCACAG
>DASQMN010000202.1:0-7982 GCA_035645475.1 Nocardioidaceae bacterium | reverse complement strand
CCGACCCCCTGATGGGTGCCTACATCTACCAGTACGGCCTGCTCGCGGTGCTGGGCACGATGTCGATCCTCATCGTCCAGGCGATCACCTCGGTCGCGGTCATCTGGTACTTCCACGTGAAGAAGGCGCAGCCAGGCAATCTCCTCACGACAGGGCTCATCCCGGCGATCGGTGGGCTGGGCATGGCGTTCGTGGTGTGGCTGCTCATCGACAATCTGGAGTTCGCAGGCGGACTCGCAGCAGGATCGCCGTTCTTCGAGGCCATCCCATGGCTTGTCGTCGGCACCTTCGTGTTCGGACTCCTCGGAGTGCTCTTGCTCAAGTCGCGAAGCCCCGAGGTCTATCAGGCGATCGGACGCACGGTCTTCGAGGAGACGCACGAGCGCGAGCCGGTCGAAGGACCGCGACACTGACAACAGGAGCGTCGATGTTGAGGTTCGAGCCCGACGCGGAAGGTGACCCGGCCGCCCTGGCGTACACCTTCGGTGGTTTCGAGCCGCTGGTGAGTGTCCGTCCGGGCACGGTGGTGTCGACCTGGACGATGGACTGCTTCGCGGGTCGCGTGCGTTCGACGACAGACCTGGTGTCGCAGGTCTGCGATCCGCGCTACCTCAATCCGCAGACGGGACCCTTCTACGTCGACGGGGCGGAGCCCGGAGACACGTTGGCTGTCCACTTCCTCAGCATCGTTCCGAGGGAGAGCCGCGGCGTGAGCACCACGGTCCCGCTCTTCGGCTCGCTCACTGCCACCACCATGACCGCGATGCTGCACGACCCGCTCCCCGAACGGACCTGGGTGTACGAGATCGACGTCGCCGCCGGGGTTGTCCGTTACGACGCGTTGGACTCGGACTACCAGGTAGACCTGCCGCTGGATCCGATGCACGGCACGGTGGGTGTGGCGCCTCCTCTGGGCGAGGTTCGCTCGTCACTCACGCCCGGAAGCTGGGGCGGGAACATGGACACCCCGGAGATGCGCGCGGGCACCAGCTGCTATCTCGGCGTCAACGTGGAGGGGGCGCTGTTCAGCCTAGGCGACGGCCATGCCAGACAGGGCGAGGGCGAGACCTGCGGGGTCGCCGTCGAGTGCGCGATGGACACCGTGCTCGTCGTCGACCTCATCAAGGGCCGGCCGCCGACGGCATGGCCGCGACTGGAGGACGACTCCTTCATCATGACCACAGGGTCTGCGCGACCGCTGGAGGACGCGTTCAGGATCGCTCACACCGAGCTCGTGAACTGGGTGCGGGAGCTCACGTCGCTGTCGGCTATGGATGCCTACCAGCTGGTCTCTCAGACCGCCCTCACTCCCATCGCCAACGTCGTCGACACCAACTACACGGTGGTCGCGAAGCTGGCGAAGCGGCACTTGCGCGGGGCGACCATCATGGACGGCTCCCACGAGCGGATGCGGCGAACGCGCGGTTGACCCGTCGCGGTGCCGGCCGGCCAGCACGGCACTCGTGGCTCGCTAGCGGCTAGGCGTGGTCTCCCTCCGTACGACCTCGTCCTTCACCGCGTTGTACTCCGCCCATTCCACGCCGGGCGGAGACTGTGTGCGCCGCTCGAGATACCGCCGGGCCGTCCGCTGGCAGTTCCGAAGCGCCCGTACGGCATGAAACGGGTTGCCGTCGGCCCCGGCGACGAACCGGTCGACCGTGAACCGCCACCGTCCCTGTTCGGGGCTCACATGACCGGTGACGACGAAGCTGCGCAGCTTCCACAGCCTCTCGTCGTGGCTGTGGCACAGAAGGCTCGCCGGTCCGGGAACGAGGCGCTCGTCAGCGGGCACGTCGAGCATGAAGGAGCTCTCCGACTGGTCGGTATGCGGCCGGACTCTGAGCAGCCACGGGCTCCCTTCACCGTCGAGCGCGACGAGCACAGCACTGCGATGAGCGGACATGTGGTCAGCGGCCTGCCCGAAGGCGCTTGCGCTGTGCCGACCTCGTCCGTCGGTCACCAGCGGAGCCGACGGTTCCAGCGGCGGCCGGGTGTGAACGCTGGTCGGGGTGATGGTGATGACGAGGCGCCGGTAGTACCAGTCCATGAGGCGGCGACCCACCGGGTTGGCGCCGTAGTTACGACCGGCTGGCTGTCGCTCGTAAAGCCGGGTCCAGTAGTCCTCGAGACCGGCGGGCGAGCCCAGCACCGTGTCCGGGCACGACGCCAGTCCCTGCACGAGTACCTGCGGCATCGTGTCAAGGCCGCTGCCGGTCGGGTCCGAGAACAGCAGGCCGACGCGAGGGTTGCGGCGGACGTTGTACGCCTTCTGCGGGAAGCCGATGGAGGTGGTGATCAGCAGGCCTACGCCGGGCCGGTAGAGCGGGGAGGTCGGCCAGGCGATCGGCACGCCGTTGCGCCCTACCGTGGCGAACTCGCAGGTGCGGTAGCCGTCCAGCACCGCCAGGACGTCGGGATCGTCGAGCCGAGCTTCCATGGCGACCGATGATTCCGCACTGGTCGGCCGTTCCGGAAGGGCCGACTCACCGTCCGCTCGCGGGTCCACACGAACCAGGCGACCCAACCGATCGGGGCAGCCACCACAATGGAAGCCCGCCGGAGAGGAGACCAGTCGTGTGGATCTGTAGCACCTGTGGAGTCGAGCACGCCGAGCGCGTCGAGGTGTGCGCCATCTGCTCCGATGACCGCCAGTGGGTACCGGCCGAGGGTCAGCAGTGGACCACTCTGGACGAGCTGACCGCGGCCGGGCACCACACCCAGCTGCGCGAGCTCGAGCCAGACCTTTTCGGGCTGACGGCCGAGCCGGGTGTCGGCATCGGTCAGCAGGCGCACCTGGTGCGCACGCCACAAGGCAACCTGCTGTGGGACCCGCCCGGCTACCTCGACGACGAGGGTGTCCGACGAATACTGGAGCTGGGTGAGGTGGCAGCGATCGCGACCAGCCATCCGCACATGTTCGGTGTGCAGGTGGAGTGGAGCCACGCCCTCGGTGGCGTCCCGGTGCTGGTCGCCGAACCGGACCTGCACTGGGTGGCCAGGCTCGACGCAGCGATCCGGCCATGGACCGGGCCGCTCGAGGTCGTGCCGGGGATCACGCTGGTGCAGCCCGGCGGCCACTTCCCCGGCAGCGCCGTGGCGCTCTGGGCGGCGGGTGCCGACGGCAACGGGGTGCTCCTCAGCGGCGACACGATCCAAGCCAACCCCGACCGAAAGTCCACGACGTTCATGCGCAGCTACCCCAACCGCATCCCACTGTCCGCGGCGGTGGTGGAACGGGTCACCTCGACCGTCGAGACCTTGTCGTTCGGCCGCCTGTACGACAACTTCGGGCACACCATCGACTCCGACGCTCGTGCCGTGGTCCGTCGGTCGGCTGACCGCTACAAGGGCTGGGTCAGCGGGGACTTCGACGACCTCACGTGATCTGAGCACCAGGGACTAGAGCACGGCGTCGAGGAACCGTCTGGTCTCGGTGAACTGGGTGGCACCGAAGAGCTGCGCGGGCGGCCCTTCCTCGAGGATGCGACCTTCGTGGAAGAACACCATCCGGTCCGCGACCTCACGAGCGAAGCCCATCTCGTGGGTCACGACCATCATCGGCATGTGCAGGTCGGCGGCCAGCGACTTCATCACCGACAGCACCTCCCCGGTCAGCTCCGGATCCAGCGCCGAGGTGGGCTCGTCGAACAGCATGACGTCGGGCTGCATCGCCAGCGCCCGTGCGATCGCCACCCGCTGCTGCTGCCCACCGGACAGGCGGATGGGATGCTCGTCGGCCTTGTCGGCCAGACCGACCCGATCGAGCAGCTCCAGGGCCCGGGTCCGTGCGCTGCTGCTGTCCACCCCCTTGACGCAGGCCGGTGCCACCATCAGGTTCTCCACGGCGGTCATGTGCGGGAACAGGTTGAACTGCTGGAACACCATGCCGACGTGCAGCCGCAGCTGGCGGATCTGCGCGCGCTTCCGTCGGGTTCGGTGGCCGCCGCTCAGGCGTACACCGGCCACCTCGACGGTGCCTGCGCTGGGGTCCTCCAGGAAGTTGACGCAGCGCAGCAGGGTGGACTTGCCCGAGCCGGACCGGCCGAAGATGACGACGACCTCGCCCTTGTGCAGCACCATGTCGATGCCCTTGAGCACCTCGAGCGACCCGAAATGCTTGTGCAGACCGTCGACCCGCACGATCACCTCTGACGCGGTCATGTATGACTCACCGTCGGCGGTGGAATCGGCTCTTCGCGGGTTCGAAGTGGAGCCGTGCGGACGTAACCCCTGGAGAGTCGCGCCTCGAGCCGGCGCTGGAAGAACGTGAAGATGGCGGTCAGCACCCAGTACATGCCGGCCGCGATGAGCAAGGCCTCCAGGTTCTTGAAGTCGGCGTTGCCCGCGAACTGCGAACGCCTGAAGATCTCGGCACTGCTCGCCGTGACACCGAGAAAGGACACCAGGGCGGTGTCCTTCAGCATGGCGATGAACTCATTGCCGGTCGGCGGGATGATGACTCGAAACGCCTGGGGCAGGACCACCTTGCGCATCTTCTGCCCGTAGGACATCCCGAGCGCGTCAGCCGCCTCGCTCTGGCCACCGCTGACCGACTCGATGCCCGCTCGGAAGATCTCGGTCATGTACGCGCCGTAGTTCAGCCCAAGCGCCAGCGTCCCCGCCACGGCCGCATCCAGCGTGTAGAAGCGCGACAGCCAGTCCGGCATGCCCGGGAACTGTCCGCTGAGATTGCCTCCGGCCTGCGGCAGGGCGAGATAGATCAAGAACATCTGGACGATCAGCGGTGTGCCCCGGAAGAAGGACACGTAGAAGCCCGAGACTCCGTAGGCGATCGGATTGGACGAGATCCGGCCCAGCGCGCCCAGCCCGGCGAGCACGATGGCGAGCAGGATGCCACCCAAGGCGATGTACAGCGTGAATCGCAGGCCACCAGCGATGTAGGACAGCTGGTCGCTCATCCACTGGGTGTCGAACTGCGCAACGGCGAAGAAGGCACCGAGCAACAGGAAGATGACCAGCCAGACGACCGCCACCTTCAGACGGAACGGGATGCGCGCGCTGGCCAGCGCCAGCCGCTCCAACGCACCAGGCCCCGGTTGGTTCGAGCGAGTCGAGCTCATCGACCGCCCGCTCACTTCGCCTTGGTGAGGTCCGCCCCGTCGTACCACTCCTCCGAGGCCGCGCTCAGGGTGCCGTCGGAGTGCATCTCGTCGACGATCCCGCTGACCGCCTCGACCAGCGAGGTGCCGTCCAGCTCCGAGGACTTGTCGAACGCAGCGGCCAGCGGCTCGTAGAACACCGGCTCACCCACGATCTTGACCGGCTTGCCGGAGTCCGCGTACCCCTGCGCCGTGGTCAGCGAGGTGATCACGGCGTCGAGTCGGGTGCCATCGCCCAGTGCGAGGTCCTGCAGCGCTGTGGTGTCGGTGTCGTAGCCGGACACCTCAGCGTCGTCTATGACGAAGTCGAACTCGAAGCCCTTGATCTCCAGCGACCCGTCCAGGAACTGCTCGTAGGTGCAGCCACTGCAAACGCCGATGCGCTTGCCGTCCAGGTCGGTCTTGACGTCGGTGATGTCGGCGTTGGCCTCGTGCACCGCCACGACAGCCGGCGTGTAGTAGTACGGCGGCGTGAAGTCGAGCACCTCCTGCCGGTCGTTGGTGGGAGTCATCGACCCGACGCTCATGTCCCAGCGGCCGTTCCAGCTGCCCGCGGTGATGAGATTCCATCCCGGCGTCTCCCAGGCGACCTCGACGCCGAGCCGGTCCGCGATCGCGGTCGCGGTGTCGATGTCGAAGCCGACGTAGTCGCCGGTCTTCTGGTCCAGCGACGACTGCGGCGGATACTTCGGGTCCGTCGACACTGTGATGGTGCCCTCCTCGCAGATCTGTGCGAGGAGGTCACCCGTCGCGTCCGTCGTACCACACACCGTGTCCTCAGCCGCCCGAGTGGACTCGGGCTCCGCCGACGAACCCTCATCGTCGGCGCAAGCCGACAGGGAGAGAGCGAGTGCAGCGGCGAGGGTCACGACGATTCGCAGGTCCCGCATGGGACGCCTCCTTGGGGTCGGCCGCACAGTACGCAGGGCCTCAGGATGCTGTCGATGGCTGCGACCCGGTCGACATCGAAACGTCACTCGCCGCCGTCTGCCAGCAGGGCCTGAAGCTCCAGAACGGCTCGACGCAGCTCGTCGGCGAATGCGTGCAGCTCCGCGGTCAGCTGCCGCGGAGCGCTCAGATAGACGTTGAACCGGTCGGCGAGCAGAACGTAGGCGACCCCGATGCAGGAGGCCGAGGTCGATCCGAACCCGAAGTAGGAGATGTTCGGCGACGGGGCCGAACTGGTGCTCAGGTAGTCAGCGCGCATTCGTCGCCAGCCCGGGGTCTCGTACAGCGCAAGCGGCTCGGTAGCCCCTAGCTCGGCACCCCGTCGCTGCTGCAGCAGCTGCAGCTCCCACAGGTGCTGCTCGGGTGCCTGCCCCCCGCGGCACTGCTGAGCGCGCTCGACGTGGGCGTCCGCCGCGGCTCGCATGGCTGCCCGGCGGGTCGCGTCATCGCTGTCCTCGTCGATCATGGCGGCGACGAAGGCCAAGACCTGCGGCGTGACGACGCGCATCGCCTCGGTGCGCCCGTGGAGGAAATGCCGGGTGGCGATCGACTCGTACGTGGCGCCCACGTGTCCCCGGCTGCGGTGATGGGAGACCTGGTAGGCCATCTGCACGAAGGCATCGGGGGACATCCGCAGCTGCTTGATGCTCTGCACGCCGAAGTCCTCGAAGCTCAGCACCGACGTCACGGTGTCGCCGGCATAGGCCGCGAAGTCCTCCCCAGCGGCCCGTACGTCCCGCTGCAGGTCGGCGGCCAGAACGAGCTCGACCGGCCGGACAGCAGGTCGTTGCTGCGCCGGGCCATCGGGAGCGCGCGCGTCGGCTCTCCGGACCGCCATCGCGTCGACGAGGTTGAGGACGGTCGTGCCGTCGAGGTTGCAGTGCTCGACGTTGAGCCCGGCCGTCCCGTCCGGGAAGACGATCCAGGACAGGGACTTGTCGAACCAGCGGTTCGCGCTGTTCCCGTGCAGCAGGGAGTCGCAGGCCTCATGGGCGTCCGCCGGGACGCCATCCTCGAGGCAGACGACGAACAGCGCGGTCTCCACCACGTCCAACGATGCGGCGTTGCCGGGATGGCACTCCAGCAGCCGCTGGCGTCTCGTCGCCCACTCGGCCCGGGCCAGAGTAGTCAGGTGGCCGACAGACGTACCGGGCGGGGCGGAGGTGGCAGCAGAGCCCAGCACGTCGCTCAGCGCCGCCTCGAGCTCCGTCGCGGCGTACGGCCGGCCCTGCGGGTCGATCACGTCCAGGCCGAAGAGGTGCCCGCGGCGGAACACGATGACGTGGCGCGCGCGGCTCGGCCCGGGCCAGTCGTCGCTGTAGGGGACGCGCACGGTGTCCTGCACCGGCCCCGGGATCCGGGTGGCGGAGAAAAGCGACTTGGTCTGCTCCATGGACAGAGCCCGCCCCTGTTGGACGACCGGCGCGACCCGCTCCTCGTCAAGCGCCAGCTTGAAGTCGACGGCTGCGGCGATGAGCCCCGCCGCTCGCTCCACCTGGCCCTGCCCCGTGTCCTGCAGCAGGAAGAAGAAGTTGGCATTGAGCGCGATGCGGTCGCGGCGGCCGAGATAGCGCGACGGCCAGAAGTCGTCGAGCCAGCTGTGCACACCCTCGCTCGCGTCGTACTCCTGAAGCGCCCGTTGCAGCGTGTGGGCAGCACTGTCAGGTCGCAGGAACGACTCGACGCCACCCTCGGTCGCCGCCATCTCCTCGGGGCTCAGCAGCGGGGCACACCACGAGAGAAATCGCTCGCAGCTGCCCTCCAGCGAGGGCAGCGGAACCCGCGGCAGCTCCTGCTCGTGGTTGAAGGTCCCGCCGGCGCAGCCAGTCATCCTCAGTCCAACAGCTCGTCGCTGCGCCCGGCACCACTGGCGGCCGCGAGATGCTCGGGCAGCACCCGGCCGAAGAGCTGCTT
>DASQMN010000201.1:0-3205 GCA_035645475.1 Nocardioidaceae bacterium | reverse complement strand
CCTCCGCGTCGTGCACGGTGACCTCGGTGACGGCGTGCCGGGTCCACGCGCACGCCAGGCGCCGGGATCCATCGGGCAGGTCGAGGAGCGAGACGTCCTCCAGGACGCGCTCGGAGTCGCCTTCGACCAGCAGTCGCCAGTTCGCCGGATCCGGCTCTTCGGGGTCACCCACCAGCAGCCGGCCCCGCGGCGCCTCGAAGTCGGTGACTGCGTACAACCGGCCGTCGCGGGCAACGGAGACCGACGTGCGTGCATCGACTCCGACGCGTACCGGCTGCAGGCGGGGCGACGCGAGCCGCCCATCGGAGAGGTCGGCCAGCCAGGTGTCGTTGCGTGGCGCGGTGCCCTGGGCGGCCGACACGACGAGCCACCGTCCGTCGCGGCTGACGTGCACCCCGAAGAACGTGGTCTTCTCCAGGTTTGCGCCGAAGACGAGGGCGTCGTCGGCCGGGTCGTCGCCGAGCCGGTGCCACCAGACGCGGCGGTGGTACTGCACCTCGTCGGCGGGCAGCTGGTCGACCGGCAGCTGTCGTACGTAGTAGAACGAGCGGCCGTCGGGCAGCCACGCGACCGGTGAGTACCGGCACCGGTCGATCGGGCCCTCGACCACCTCGCCGGAGCGGGTGTCGAGCACCGTGAGCGTCGACTCCTCGGTTCCCCCTGCGGAGCTCTGGTAGGCGACCAGGGAGCCGTCCTGGCTCACCGACCACGCGTCCAGCGTGGTCGTCCCCGCCGGGTCCAGGGCCATGGGATCCACGAGCACCCGCTCGGCACCGGACGGCTCGCGTACCAGCAGCACCGCGTGCTCGTCATCCGGGCCGCGACGGGTGTGCAGGCAACGATCGCCTCGCCACACCGGCGTGCCGACCGACCCGGTACGCAAAAGCTGTGCGACCCGGTCGCGGAAGGCCGGCCGCGTGGACCACTGCTCGGCGTGCTGCTCCCAGAGCTCCGCCTGAGCCGACGTCCAGGCGGTTGTCCGCGGGTCCTCCGGGTCTTCGAGCCAGCGGTACGGGTCAGGCACTGACTCGCCGTGCAGCACGTCGACGACATCGCCGCGCGGAGCAGCTGGGTACGGCATCACGGCGCTCTCACGGCGGCGACCTTAGCCAGCCGTCGCAGTCAGGCGCAGCGGCGGCCGGTTCCAGCGGCCGGCGGGATCGACGAAGCGTTCGATCTGTGCGGCAGCGGAGAGCAGCAGCTCCTCCTGTGCCGGTCTGGCCGCCAGCATCACGCCGATCGGCAGCCCATCGCCTGACCAGGCCAGCGGCAAGGACACTGCCGGCATGCCCGTGACGTTCCAGCCGGCCGTGAACGGGGTGTAGGCCACCTGGGCGGCGAAGTCGCCCGCCGGGTCCGCGTCGTTGCGCAGGGCGCCGACGGGCGCAGGCAGCGCGGCGAGAGTCGGGGTCAGGACCAGGTCGTACGGAGCCAGCACGCTGAGCGCCTCCGACGCGGCCTGCCGCATCGCGACCAGAGCGCCGGCGTACGTCGGCGCGTCGACACCGCGTCCGCGCGCCCGCAGCCACTGGCTGAGCGGCCGCAACCGGCTCTCCTGCTCCGGTGGTACGGGCACGCTGGCCGCGCCGACGGACCACACCACCTCGAACACCGGCAGCACCCGTGGCGTCAGCGGTGGCTCGATGTCAATCACCTGGTGGCCGAGGTCGTCGAGCAGCCGGGACGCGGCCTCGTAGGCATCGAGCACCTGGTCCTCTATGCCGGCGTCGGAGATCACCGGGACCGCGAAGCGGGCGACCCTCAAGCGGCCCGGCTGCCGCGAGCAGGCGTCGAGGAAGGTCGTCTCCGGCTCCGGTGCCCACAGCGTGTCCCCGGTGGCGGGTCCGGCCATCACGTCCAGCAGCGCGGCCGCGTCAGCAACGGTGCGCGTCAGCGGACCGGACACCCCAAGACCACTGATGTCGCCGTGTATGGGCGCCGAGCTGACACGGCCGCGGGTCGGCTTGAGCCCGACCAAGCCACAGACGCTGGCCGGTATCCGGATGGACCCGCCGCCGTCCGAGGCCTGCGCGACGGGGACGAGCCCACTTGCCACCGCTGCCGCGGCACCACCTGAGGAACCTCCGGCGCCTCGGGACAGGTCGTAGGGCGTGCGGGCGGGAGGAGCGACGTCCGGCTCGGTGTAGCAGGGGCTACCGAACTCCGGCGTGTTCGTCTTGCCCAGACTGATCAGCCCGCCGGCCTCCAGGCGCAGCACCACCTCGTCGGAGAAGTCGGGCACGTGCTCGGCGAAGAGCCGCGAGCCGTACGTCGTCCGTACCCCTGCGGTGTTGTTGAGGTCCTTGACCGCGGTCGGCACACCGAACAGGAGCGGTACCGGTTCACCAGATCTCAGCCGTGTCGTCGCGGCGGCTGCCTGGGCGCGAGCCGAGTCCGCGGTGACCGTGACGAAGGCACCGAGGGCTTCGCCGTACTGCTCGATGCGGCGCAGCAGGGACTCGACCACCTCGGCTGGTGTGGTCTCCCCACGACGGTAGGCAGCAGCGACCTCGAGGGCATCCAGCTCGTGAAGTTCGCTCACGAGGAGGAAGTTACGCGGAGGGCTCCGAGCGGCCGCCGCCCCGCATCGCTACCGTTGCCCCATGCCGAGTCAGTGGGTTCATGCCGCGCGCTTGAGCGCAGTGATATCACCGTTGCTGTGGGTCGCGCTGGCCCCGGCTGCCGCCGTAGCCACGACGCCGGAGGGCTGGGAGGACTCGGAGCCGATCTCCACGCTGACCGCGCTGCTGCTCTTCGTCGGCATCCCGGTCGCCCTGTTCCTCGGCATCGTCGTCCTGACGGTCGCGCCGAGCATCGCTCGGGGCAGCACGCCGAGCAGCGACCGGTGGGCGACGCCCGAGTGGTTCAACGGCCCGCTCGGCGACCGGGCACTGCCTGCAGCACCGGCCATGGGAGGCGCCGAGTCGAAGGCGCTGACCCAGGGCAGCACCAGATCACTGCCGGGCGACGGCACCGGCACGTCGAGTGGCCACACATCCGGTGATCACGACCGTGGCCTCACCGGCAGCGCCCGCTGGAACGACACGGCGACACCGGGCGCCGGCGTACCCGCCGAGCACGACGTGCTCGCCGCTGCATCCTCCCCGGGAGGTGGCGCCAGTGCCCGTTGGTGACCACCCATCGCCGTTCACCGTCGACCAGCGGCGCGCCATCGAGAGCGCGATAGCCGGTGCCGAACGCACCT
>DASQMN010000200.1:0-2882 GCA_035645475.1 Nocardioidaceae bacterium | reverse complement strand
ACTCCCCGACGGCCGCCCGCGCCGAGCGCTGGGCGAGGCGAGCAGCCCGGCGCACCCGCCCGGAGCGCGGGGTCAGGTGCTGTGGCGGTGGCTCAGGCAGCCGTCTCGTCCTTGGCCGCGTTCACATCGCCTGGCAGGGCGGCGCGGGAGGTCTCCACCAAGGCCGCGAAGGTGGCGGGCTCGTGAACGGCGAGCTCGGCGAGGATCTTGCGGTCGACCTCGACGCCCGCTTCGCGCAAGCCCTGGATGAAGCGGTTGTAGGTCATCCCCTGCTCGCGGGCAGCAGCGTTGATGCGCTGGATCCACAGCCGGCGGAAGTCACCCTTGCGGGCTCGACGGTCGCGGTAGGAGTAGACGAGCGAGTGGGTGACCTGCTCCTTGGCCTTGCGATACAGCCGGGAGCGCTGCCCGCGGTAGCCGGACGCGCGCTCCAGGGTGACCCGGCGCTTCTTTGCTGCGTTGACGGACCGCTTGACGCGTGCCACGTGATTTCTCCTAGGTGCGACGCGAGCGACCGGAACCGGTGCGCCCGCTGAGGGGATGGGGGCCTAGCGGGGGGTCAGAGCCCCAGCATCTTCTTCACGCGAGGCGTGTCGTTCTTGGAGATCGCGACCATGCCGTCGTCGAGCCGGGTGCGGCCGGTGCCCTTCTTCTGCATCAGGTGGGTGACGCGGCGGGCCTTGCCGTGCCGGATCTTGCCCGTGCCCGTCACCTTGACGCGCTTCTTCATTCCGGAGTGCGGCTTCATCTTGGGCATGGGTACCTCTTGTCGGAGTGGACCGGCCGCGGTGCGGCCTGGTGCTTGGGGTGTCTGGGGTCGGGGTTGCTCAGGTCTCGGTGTCCATGTCGGCGTCGATGTTCTCCGAGCGCTTCTTCGGCTTGCGCACGCTCACCGAGCCGGTGGTGACCGGTCGGTCGGCGAGCTCGGCCTCACGTTCGGCGGTGCGCTCTGCGACTGCGGCCTGCTTCTCGGCTCGGACCTCGGCGCGCGCCTCGGCCTTCTTCTTGTGCGGGCCGATGACCATGGTCATGTTGCGGCCGTCCTGGCGTGGCGTCGACTCCACGAAGCCCAGGTCGGTGACGTCCTCCGCGAGGCGCTGCAGCAACCGGAACCCGAGCTCGGGGCGATGCTGCTCTCGACCGCGGAACATGATCGTGATCTTGACCTTGTCGCCTGAGCGCAAGAAGCGCACGACGTGGCCCTTCTTCGTCTCGTAGTCATGAGCGTCGATCTTGGGTCGGAGCTTCATCTCCTTGATGACCGTGTTCGTCTGGTTCCGACGCGACTCACGAGCCTTCTGCGCCGTCTCGTACTTGAACTTGCCGTAGTCCATGAGCTTGCAGACCGGTGGCCGAGCCGTAGGGGCGACCTCGACGAGGTCGAGCTCGGACTCCTGAGCGAGCCGAAGGGCGTCGTCGATGCGAACGATGCCGACCTGCTCGCCGTTGGGCCCGACGAGGCGCACCTCGGGGACGCGAATCCGGTCGTTCACACGCAGCTCTGTGGTGATGGGTCCTCCTGGAGTTTCGTACGGTGGTCATGATCTGCTCAGCGGGCTTCGATGAGGACTGGGCCTCGGCGAGAACGCTCCCGGTCGAGCATCACGGGAGCCACGACGCAGGCATGCCTGCAGCGAGCCAGCGCATCGCACCGGCTCGATCTGACCAGCCGACACCCGCGGGACGGGGTCGGACAGGTGGGAGGTGGCCTCCGCTTGTGAACCACTGTGTGCTTGAACGAGGCAGACCTCGCACGCACACCTGTGGCAGATCAACGACGAGTCTAGCAGTCCGGCGTGGCAGGCTGACGGACATGACAACCGCCGAGGCCAGCAGCCGCGACATCGCCGACGTCCCGGCCGTGGAGATCGTCTCCACCGCCTGTCTGCACCTGATGAGCGCGGCCGCTGTGCACCTCGGGCTGGCCGAGGACCTGCCTGAGCACCGCGACCTCGACGAGGCCCGCACCCTGATCGAGTCGCTCGCCGGATTGGTGACGGCGGGCGTGCCGCATCTAGGCCATCACCACGCGGCACCTCTGCGCGACGGTCTCAAGACGCTGCAGCTCGCGTTCCGGGAGGCCTCCCCCGTCCCGGACGCTCCCGGTGCGGGGCCGGGCGAGCGGCTGACCGGACCGGTGATGTGACGGTGACTTGCCGGTCGGTGGGTCGTCAGCTCCCCCGCGTCGCCCAGGCGTAGGAGTCAGCAGCCGGCACCAGCACCCGGCCTGCGGCCAGCTCGGCCAGGTCGTCGCCGCTGACCACGAAGCTGACCGGCCCGGCGACGTCGACGACTACCGCCGCCGCTTGCTCGGCGACCGCTGCCCGAGCGGCGTCCGCCACGGGTACCGGTACCGGCCTCGCCTGCGGATCCCACCGGGTGAGGTGCGCCAAGGAGCTGAACGCCAGGAGCGCCCGCCGGCCGTCACGCCCCTGCATCAGCACCGCACTCATGTCGGCCTCCTTGTCGGCACCGCCGGTGACGCTCGTCTCGCCGTGGCCCTCACCGCCCCGCACTGCCACAACCGGCACGAGCAGGCGGCACCGGCTCAGAGCCGCCAGCACGGCCGCCGGTGCCGGCTCCCTCGCGTGCTGATCGAGCGCCGCGGCGACTGCGGGGTCGGACCGGCCGTCGTCGTCAGGAAAAGCCGGCTGGGCGAGGGAACGCATGGATCCACGGTAGAGACATGCCGGCCCGGGACGGCTGGCCAGGCGGCGGCCGGGACCGGCCTCGACCTGATGTCGCCTCGTGCAGTCCGGGTCCACGGTGCAGGTCAGGCCGCCTACGGGTGATCCGTCCAGCCGTGCGGCAGACTGGATGACACGCGCAGGGCTTATCCGGGAGGGCTGACATGAGCGGTGGCGACCTGGTCTGGCTGCCGT
>DASQMN010000199.1:0-21392 GCA_035645475.1 Nocardioidaceae bacterium | reverse complement strand
ATTCGTGCACCCGTGGCTACATTTCGCCAATTCTGCCCCCGTACCCCCCGTGGGTACAGGCCTCAATGCTCCGCCTGACCTGCAGTGATTCGTCGGGCTGACAGGATTTGAACCTGCGACCCCTTGACCCCCAGTCAAGTGCGCTACCAAGCTGCGCTACAGCCCGAACGCCTCGACGTACCGCGTCGAAGCGAATCTGACCCTACCGCAGCGCCGAGCGGCGCTTCGAGCAGCGTGGTGCAACCTCGACGCTGCTGGCGCTGCGCACCCTTCCTGAAGGCCGAACGTGTTGAAGGCAATCAAACGACTCGGCCAAGTGCATTGGGCGAGCTGAGACAACCAGCGTGTGGGCGGCCATGCTTCAATCAACTGAAGCTTTGGTCGACAATCTGGGTCCGGGGGCAGAAACTTGGCCGACGTACTGATCAGTCCGGACGGCCTCTGGCGGTGGGACGGGCGTCAGTGGGTTCCGACATCCGTGGAAGCACCGGCTCACTCATCGCCGCCGTACCCGGGCTTGCCGCCACAGGACGCGATGAACCGCACCGCCACATCGGCGGCCACGTCCAGCACCCGGCGGGGCGGATCAGCCCTGACGACGAGCGCCTTGATCGCCGCTGTCCTGGGCTTGGCCCTGTCATTGACGACCGTGCTCTTCAGAACCGTCTACATCTTCGGTGAACTCGACACTGGGGACCGACCGTGGTTCGAGGACACCGCCTTCATCCTTGTCCACTTCGCTGTCGCGTCCATTGCGCTTGTCCTCGCCATCTTGGGTGTGCGGCGGCATCGCGGCTGGGTGACAACCCTTGTGCTGGCGCTAGCGAGCGTCGCCTTCTACGACAGCCTGCTTCGCGTGTACTTCCTAGTCATTACCAAGCTCAAGTACGGACACTGACCAGCTTCGCCCACCGACCATCAGAGGTGGTTGCAACGACAAGCTGGCCATGCCGGTCCCGAGCCGGGACCGCCCTCATGGGGGCTCAGCGGCTGCGCTTGGGCCGCGGCCGCTGCTGCACGTTCACCGGCGTACCGACGAAGCCGAACTGCTCGCGCAGCCTGCGCTCGACGAAGCGCAGGTACGACGCCTCCAGCATCCCGGTGGTGAAGAGCACGAACGTGGGTGGCGCCGTCGTCGCCTGGGTGCCGAACAGGATCTTGGCCTGCTTCCCGCCGCGGATGGGGTGCGGGTGCTCCGCCACCAGCCGGCCGAGGAACGTGTTCAGCGCACCGGTGGTGACTCGGGTCTCCCAGCCCTCGAGGGCGGAGTCGAGCGCCGGGACCAGCCGGTCGACATGCCAGCCCGTACGAGCGGTGATGTTGATCGTCGGCGCCCAGGCCACTCGTACGAGGTCGCGCTCGATCTCGCGAGTCAGGTAGTAGCGGCGCTCCTCATCGACGAGGTCCCACTTGTTGAAGGCCACGACGAGCGCGCGGCCTGCGTCGGCGACAGCAGTGATGATCCGCTGATCCTGCTCGCTCAGTGACTGCCCGGCGTCGACGACGACGACGCACACCTCAGCGCGCTCGATGGCGGAATTCGTGCGCAGCGAGGCGTAGTACTCGTGGCCCGACGCCTCCTTGACCCGGCGCCGGATGCCTGCGGTGTCGATGAACCGCCACGTACGACCGCCGAGCTGCACCAGCTCGTCGACGGGGTCGACGGTCGTACCCGCCACGTCGTCCACGACCACCCGGTCCTCGCGGGCGAGCTGGTTGAGCAGGCTGGACTTGCCGACGTTTGGCTTGCCCACGATCGCGACCCGACGTGGCCCCTCGACCGCGTCGAACACCTCCGCCGGCGCCTCGGGCAGAGCATCGAGGACAGCGTCGAGCAGGTCGCCGCTCCCCCGCCCGTGCAGCGCCGAGACTGCCAGCGGTTCGCCGAGACCGAGGTTCCACAGTGCCGTGGCCTCGGCCTCACCCCGCAGGTCGTCGACCTTGTTGGCCGCAAGGACCACCGGCTTGCCGGACTTCCTGAGCACGCGCACGACCATCTCGTCGGTGTCGGTGATGCCCACGGTCGCGTCCACCACGAACAGCACGGCGTCGGCGAGCCCGACCGCGATCTCGGCCTGGGCAGCGATTCGCTCAGCGAGCCCGCGCGCGTCCGGGTCCCATCCGCCGGTGTCGACGACGGTGAAAGTGCGCCCGTTCCAGGTCGCGTCGTAGGTGACGCGGTCCCGCGTCACCCCCGGTACGTCCTCCACGACGGCTTCGCGGCGGCCGAGGATGCGGTTGACCAGGGTCGACTTGCCCACGTTGGGGCGTCCCACGACCGCGAGCACCGGCAACGGGCCGGCTGCCTGGTCGATATCCACGTCGAGCTCACTCACGCTGCCTCCACTCTGCCCCCACGCTCGGTTCCCGCCCCACGGTGTCACGGCCCTGGTCGCTGCGGGCGCGCGGACGGGCCAGGCGCGAACGCGAGGGTGTCTCAGCCATCGCGGCGGTCGACAGCCATCTCGGACACGTACGACACCACCTCGTCCAGCGTCATCCCGGTGCCGTCCACGACGACCGCGTCGGACGCCTGCTGCAGCGGAGACGCGGCCCGGCTCGAGTCGAGCTGGTCACGTCGTAGCAGATCGGCGTGCGTCGCGGCTGCCTCGGCCGACCGACCCTGCTCCGCGGCGCGGCGGGCGGCCCGCGCCTGCGCGTCGGCGACGAGGAAGACCTTGAGGTCCGCTTCCGGCACCACCACCGACCCGATGTCGCGGCCCTCGACCACGATGCCACCGGTGCCGATCAGCTCGCGCTGCCGCTGAACCAGCAGGCCCCGTACGCCAGGCACAGCGCTGACGGCGCTGACGGCCGTGGTCACCTCGGGGCCTCGGATGGGGCCGGCGACGTCGGTGCCGTCGACCGCGATGGTGGGCGCTGTCGGGTCTGTGCCGACCTCCAGCGTGACGCCGGGCGCCGCTGCGGCCACCGCGTCAGCGTCATTCACATCGACGCCGTGCTCGAGCATCCACCAGGTCATGGCGCGGTACATCGCGCCGGTGTCGAGGTAGCGCAACCCCAGCCGCGACGCCACTCCGCGCGCGGTACTCGACTTACCTGAGCCGGAGGGGCCGTCGACGGCGATGACCAACCCGCTCACCGGTGCGCCACCCAGCCGCGAGCCTCCAGCTCCGCCGCCAACCGGGTCGCCGCGTCGTCGCGCACCACCAGCTCGACGAGACCGACCGGACGGGCCGGGTCGTGGTCGATGTGCATGTCCTCGACGTTGACGCCGGACCGCCCCGCATCGGCGAACAGCCGGGCCAGCTCCCCCGGGCGGTCGGGCACCTGGACGTACACCGTCGCCTCGTCCGCGGCCGGCGCGCCGTGCTTGCCCGGGATCAGCTGGCGACCGGCGTTGCCACGGCGAAGCGTCGCCGCCAGCGACTCAGGAGGAGCCGGTGCGGGACCGAGTGCCTGCAGCAGCGTGTCGAGGTCGTCGCGCACCGCGGTGAGCAGGATCGCGATCTCCGCGGCGTTGGCGGTCACGATCTGCTGCCACAGCGAGGGATCGCCGGCCGCCACCCGGGTCACGTCGCGCAGTCCCTGGCCAGACAGCGCCAGGTGCCGTGCTGGGCTGCCGGCCAGCTGAGCGGCGGTCAGCACCGACATCAGGTGCGGTAGATGCGAGACCCGTGCGACGGCGGCGTCGTGTTCGAGGGCACTCATCTCGACCACCGTGGCACCGCACGCGCGAGCCAGTCGCGTCACCACCGCGATCGCCTCGGGCGAGGCGGTCTCGTGCGGGGTGACCGCCCAGGCGCGGCCGTCGAAGAGGTCGGCGGTCGCGGTCTCCGGTCCGGAGTGCTCGCTGCCGGCCATGGGGTGGCTGCCGACGTAGCGGGTGACGTCCGCGCCGGCCGTCCGCAGCTGACCCAGTGGAGCCCCTTTGACACTGCCGACGTCGGTGACCGTCGCCTCCGGCCAGCGGGCCAGCACATCCCGAGTGGCAGCGGCCACCGCATCCGGTGGTACGGCAACCACGGCCAGCGCGACAGCGGCGGGCTCCTCGCCGGTGCCGGCGCCCAGGTCGACCGCCGTCTGCAGATGCTGGGGTGAGCTGTCGCTCAGGTGTACGTCGTGTCCGGCGCGGCGCAGGGCCAGCCCGATCGAGGTGCCGATCAGTCCGCTGCCGACGACCAGCACCGGACCGAGGGGGTGTGGATCGCTCACGACTGCTGGTCGACGCGATTGTGGGACGCCACCCGGGCGAGGTCGCGGCGCAGGTTCGCGGCCCCGTGCAGGTACACGTGGGTGATGTCCGCTCGGGGCAGGTCGGTCTCGACATGAGCCATCAGCCGGATCACACGCGGCATCCCGCCTTCGATCTCGAGCTCCCGGGTGCACATCAGCGGCACGTCGACCAGGCCGAGCTGACGGGCGGCGTACGCGGGGAACTCGGCGTGCAGGTCCGACGTCGCGGTGAACAGGATGCTGATGATGTCGGCCGCGTCGAGGTCGTTGTCCTGCAACACCGCGCGTACGAGCTCGGTGGTGCGGTCGAGGAGGTGCTGGCGTTCGTCGGTCTCGAGCTGGGTCGCTCCCCGGATGGCCCGGACCGCCACGTACGCCGCCTTCCCTGGCGAGTCCCCGCGACCCGCGTGCGGCGCCAGCCTAAGCGATTCGGTGACTGGCCTCTGCTGCCGTGACGGACGCGCTTCCGGACCACCTCGCACGGCGCCCGGGCGGGTGAGGGTCTCCGGCGGCGCAAGCCATGGCGATCTACGGTGGGCCACACCCGGGCCTACCGGCGAATCCGACACGGAGGTCTGAGTGCACATCGAGCTGGTCAGCGTCACCCCGCTCAGGTTCGACGACGGGTCACCGGTGCGGGCCGCGTCGGCCATCGCGCAGTTCGGTGGCGGCTGGCTCATCGCCCAGGACGACGCCACCCATGCCGCGTGGCTGCGAGACGGCAACGTGACGCCCGTCAGGTTGCTGCCGGCGGTGGAAGGGCACGACATCTTCGACGAGGACTCCGGCACGAAGCACCTCAAGCCCGACCTGGAGGCAGCCTGCGAGGTCGTGGTCGACGGCGACGACGCCGTGCTGTTGCTCGGGTCCGGATCCAAGCCGGCGCGCATGCGAGCGGCCCTGATCCGGCTGCACGACGGAGAGCCGCGCGCCGTCGCGGCCGACCTGTCGCCGCTGTACGCCGACGTGGCGCAGCTCCTGGCGGTCGAGGCCGACGGGCTCAACATGGAGGGAGCGTGCGTGGTGGGGGACTCGTTGCGCTGGTTCCAGCGCGGGCTCCCGCAAGCCGGCCTGCCGACAGGCAGCGTCGACCTGGATGTCGCAGCCCTTCTCTCAGCGGTCGCCGAGGGAGCCGAGGTAGCTGCGATCCGCGTGTCCGACGCCCGTACGTACGACCTGGGCGAGGTGCACGGTGTAGGACTCGGAGTCACCGACGTCGTCCACCTCAGCGACGACTCCCTGCTGGTGAGCTCAGCGGCCGAGGACACCCCCAACCCACGCGACGACGGTCCGGTCGTAGGTGCGGGGCTCGCCCTGATCAGCGGCGGTCAGGTGAGGGACATGGCTCCTCTGCCGGACGTCGACGGGCAGGCACCGAAGGTGGAGGGTCTGTCGATCCTCACCCAAGACGACGTGGGTGCGCAGGTCCTGGCGACGGTCGACGCCGACGACCCCGACGCTCCCTCGCTCGCCGTCACCGTGAACGTGCGCTGGTAGCGAGCCGACCGACGGGTGGCCCGGCCCGCGCTGTCATACGCTGCCGATGGCCGGACCTGGCAGCGCCTTCGCGTGCCGGGACGGCGTCATGAACCCCACCTGCACTCGATCCGAGGAGACGCACATGGCAACGACCCGCAACGCAACGACCAGCTGGAAGGGCTCGCTGACGGAGGGCGCCGGCCAGGTGACGCTGCAGTCGTCCGGAGTCGGCACCTACGACGTCTCCTGGGCGGCACGTGCGGAGGAGCCCAACGGCAAGACCAGCCCTGAAGAGCTCATCGCAGCCGCGCACTCGTCGTGCTTCTCGATGGCGCTCTCGGCGGCGCTGGGCAAGGCCGGCACTCCTCCGCAGGCACTGGAGACCAGCGCCGCCGTGGACTTCCAGCCGGGCAAGGGCATCACCGAGATCCGGCTCACCGTCGTAGGCACCGTCGACGGGTTGAGCGAGGACGAGTTCAAGGCGGCGGCGGAGGACGCCAAGAAGAACTGCCCGGTGTCTCAGGCGCTCGCCGGAGTCGAGTCCATGACGGTCGAGGCGTCACTGGCCTCCTGAGCTCAGCCGCCGGCTGTCCCCGGTGGCGCGGCACGAGAGGTCATCGAGGCGAGCATGGCGAGCGCAGCTGCCATGCTCGCCACCGCCACGGCGAAGCCGGCACTCGGACCGCTTCTTACCGTCAGCCACCCGGCAAGAACGGCACCGCCGGCGCCGGTGACCTGGAAGACCAGGGACTGCAGCGACAGCAGAGTGGCTCGCTTCTGACTGTCGACCTGGCCGTGCAGCAGCTCGCCGAGCGGCGGGCCGGCTGCGCCCAGACCGAGGAAGACTGCCACGTACGCGGTGCCCGCGCAGGCAAGCGCCGAGAGTCCGCCCATGGAGCTTGCCGCCACCAGACCCAGCGACCCAGCCAACGCGATAGCGGTCACCGCAGCCGATGCGCGGGCCGGTGTCTGCAGGCGTCGCCGTGCCACCGGCGCGAGCAACGCCCCGAGCGCGTCCGCGGCGAACCCGACGGTGGCAAGAGCGGCGTACGCAAGGGCCGCTCGCTCGGGCTGGGAGGCGAGCTCCCCCAGCCATCCGGGAGTCACCAGCTCGATCACACCGAGCGTGACGCCCGTGGCCGACCCGATGAGCAGCAGGCGCAGCACGAGCGCGTTGCCCGCCCCGAGGCGAAGCCCAGCACCGATGGTGGCAGGCACGCTGCGCAGCACCGACCCCAGCGACGTGCTGGCACCCGGTACATCGGGAATGCGGGCGGTGACGCCGAGCCGCAGGACCTCCACAGCCGCCGCTGCGAGCACCGGGATCGCCAGCGGAGGGACCGGCAGTCCCAGGTCGGACAGGGGCAGCGGCAGCAGGCCACCCGCCACGGTGCCGACGGCCAGCGCAATCGAGGCCGCCACCTCGCCGCGTGCCAGGCCTGAGGTGAGGTACGAGGAGTCGTCCGATTCGCGAACCGCCTGAGCGGTGTCCACGTACCAGGCCTCCAGCGGACCGGACGACAGAGCCCGGGCGATGCCGCGCAGGGCAGCCGAGACTGCCAGCAGCGCGAAGCTGCCGGACAACCCGAGGAGCAGCAGTGCGACGGCGTGCGCCACTGCGGAGGCTATGAGCACTGGCTTGCGGCCGATCACGTCGGCGAGGCCACCGGTGGGCAGCTCGAGCACTCCCACGGTCACCGCCGAGATGGCGCCGAGCGCTGCGACCTCGGCCAGACTGAAGCCGCGCTCGAGGAGCAGCAGCACCATCGGCACGATCGTCAGGCCGACGGGCAGCCATTGCAGGAAGCTGAGCCATGCGTACCGCCGGGTGGGATCGGGCGGTTCCCCGGTCAGGGCCACCTGTCAGCGCCGCGCGGCGAGCATCACTCCGACACCGTCGTGCTGTGCGGACGGCCGGGATCCTCGTAGGCGGGGTCGGGATGTCCGGCCCGGCAGGCCTCGAGCTGGGCACACACCGCGGCCCCGTAGAACAGCGCGATCGAGCAGAGCAGCGTCCACAGCAACAGGGCGAAGATGCCGCTCAACGGCCCGTAGATGTCGCCGAAGGAGTCACCGAGATAGATGTACACCGCGAGCGACGCGGTGGCCACCATGGTCAGGACCACCGCGATCCCGGAGCCCATCGCCAGCCAGCTGAGGGTGGGCTGTCGTCGGCGCGGCGAGTGGTCGAGCATGACGGCGATGGCCACGACGAGCACGAGCAGTCCCAGCGGCCAGCGGCCGATGTTCCACGCCAGGGTTGTGCCGTCGCTCCACCCGTAGCCCCGCACCATCGCGTCGGCGAACGCTCCCCCGGCCACCAAGAGCAGGAAGCCGAGGCCCATCGGGGCCGCGAGGATGCCGGTCATCACCGCCGCGCGACCGTACTTGGCGAGCGCCGGGCGGTCGCGCCGTATCCCGTAGATCCGGTTGAGGCCGCGCTCGACCTGTGCCATGGCCGTGGTCATCGACAGCAGTGAGAACGCGAGTCCGAAGCCGAGAGCAAGCTCGCCGGCCTCCTCACTCGAGGCGTCACCCGACATGGCGCCGGCCAGTGCATCCTGCTGACCGACACCTGGCGACACCGCCTGCACGGTCTCGGCGATCACCCGGGAGGCTCGCTCCTCGTCGATGTCGGCAGCCAGGCCGGTCAGGGCGAGCAGGAAGGGCACCACCGCGAGCGCCGCCTGCAAGGCGAGCGCGCGGCTGTTGGTGAAGCCGTCGCCGTACCGGAACCGGACGAAGGAGTCGAGGAGCAAGCGCCCCGGTCCGACATGGCGCACCATGTGCCAGGCGTCCTCCACGTCGAGCTCGTCGCCGTCCATCTCGGTGGTGACGGGCACGGTGCGGGCGGTGGTCATAGCTGGAGGCGTTCGGACACGCGGTGATCATGCCTCAGCCCCGCGCCCGGCTGGTCGAGACCCGCAAAACGACGCTCAGAGTCCGACCGAGTCGAGCAGCGGACCCAGCTCCGCTCGGGTCAGCTCACGCATCTGCCCCGAGCGCAGTCCTGCGAGCCGTACCGGCCCCACGCTGGTACGGGTGAGCCGGCGCACGGGATGCCCGACGGCGTCGAACATGCGACGCACGATCCGGTTGCGTCCCTCGTGCAGCGTCAGGGTCAGCATGGAACGGTCGGCTTCGGCCTGGTCGATGCTCACCGAGTCGGCGGCCACCGGTCCGTCCTCGAGCTCGATGCCCTCGCGGAGCCGGCGAGCCACCAACGGGCGCACCCGTCCGGCGACCTCCACCACGTAGGTCTTGGGGACGGCATGCGAGGGGTGCGCCAGCCGGTTCGCCAGGGTCCCGTCGTTGGTCAGCAGGATGAGTCCGTCGGTATCGGTGTCGAGGCGGCCGACGTGGAACAGGCGCTCGGGCCGGTCAGCGACCAGGTCGGCAAGGCTGCGCCTGCCCTCCGGGTCGCTCATGGTGCTGACCACTCCACGAGGCTTGTGCAGCGCAAGGTAGACGTGCTCGCTGACCGGCGGAAGTCGGTCGCCGTCCACGCGGATCACCGCGGTGCGCGGGTCGACCTTGGTGCCGAGCCGGGTGACGACCTCCCCGTCGATCTCCACCCGACCCGCCAGCATCAGCTCCTCGCAGCGGCGGCGGCTGGCGACACCTGAGGATGCGAGAAGCTTCTGCAGCCGCACGAGCCCGTCGTCGGCAGAATCGCTCACAGCTCGTCGCCGGCGAGGTCGGCGGCTTCCGCGCCCTCCGGCAGGAGCGGTGCGATGTCGGGCAGGTCCTCGAGGCTCGCCAGGCCCATCCGCTCGCAGAAGTACGCCGTGGTGCGGTACAGCACCGCACCGGAGCCGTCCTCGCTGCCGGCCTCCTCGACGAGTCCGCGCCCGAGCAGCGTACGGACGACCCCGTCGACGTTGACGCCCCGGATCGCCGACACGCGTCCGCGGCTGACCGGCTGGCGGTACGCGATCACCGCAAGAGTCTCCAGCGCGGCCGAGGTCAGCCGGGCCTGCTGACCCTCCAGTACGAAGCGCTCCACCGCCGGGGCGTACTCGGCGCGGGTGTAGAAGCGCCAGCCCCCCGCCACCGAGCGCAGCTCGAAGCCTCGACCCTCTTGGTCGTACGACGCGGCGAGCTCCTCCAGCGCGGCCTGCACGGCCGTGGGCGGATGTCCCACCGCGGTCGCGAGCGTCAGCTGATCCAGTGGCTGGTCGGCGACCATGAGCACCGCTTCCAGTGCCGGGACGAGATCGAGAGCCACGACCTCTGCCGTCTCGTCGGTGCTCAGGTCACTCATGTGGAGCCTCCCGGCTGAGGGGGACGTCATCGAACTCCGCCCCGACGGTGACAGCGTCGTCGTCGCCGCCGGTCCAGCGGACGTGCAACTCACCGAGGGCGGCGGCCTGCTCGAACGCGACGACACCTTCGCGGAAGAGCTCCAGCAGCGCCAGGAACCGGGCGACCGTGGTCTGCGTGTCCGGCGAGTCGGCGCTGAGCGCTCGAAAGGTGGTGCTGCCCTGACGACGCAGCCGGGCGACCACGACTCCGGCCTGCTCCCGCACGCTCACCGTGGGGGCGTGCAGGTGTGCCATTCCGAGCAGCGGCTCAGGTCGCGGTGTGAGTGCTCGAGCCGCCAGCGCGGCGAACTGCTCCGGGCCGAGGCTGATGAGCACCTCGGGCAGCAGCGTGGCGAAGTGCGGCTCCAGCCCGACCGCACGCGGGTGCCGGTGCGCCTCGCGAGCGAGCCGCTCGCCGAGACCGTCCGCGACCTGTCGGAACGCCCGGTACTGCAGCAGCCGCGCGAAGAGCAGGTCACGGGCCTCCAGCAGGGCCAGGTCCTCCTCGTCCTCGACCTCCGCGGTCGGCAGCAACCGCGATGCCTTCAGATCCAGCAACGTTGCCGCCACCACCAGGAAGGACGTCGTCTGCTCCAGGTCGGCCTGCGGGCCGAGGGCCTTGACGTGGGCGATGAAGTCGTCGGTGACCTGCCCGAGGGAGATCTCGGTGATGTCGAGCTGATGCTTGGCGATCAGCCCCAGCAGGAGGTCGAAGGGCCCCTCGAACACGTCGAGGTGCACGGCGAACCCGGCGGACTCCTCCGCCGCGGCGGTCATCCCGGCTCCGCGAGCCTCACGCCGCCCCACTGCGGGCGAGGACCTCGCGGGCCAGCTGCCGGTACGCCTGCGCGCCGGCCGAGTCGGAGGCGTAGGACAGGATCGGCTCACCGGCCACAGTGGAGTCGGAGAACTTGACGGTGCGGCGGATGACGGTGTGGAAGACCGCGTCGCCCCACCCGTCGACGAGCGTCTGCAGCACCTCCCGGGCGTGCAGGGTACGGCCGTCGTACATGGTGCCGAGCAGTCCGTCGATGCGCAGCCCTGGATTGAGCCGCTCGGAGACCTTCTCGATGGTGTCCTTGAGCAGCGCGACCCCGCGCAGAGCGAAGTACTCGCACTCCAGCGGCACCAGCACGCCGTCAGCGGCGCTCAGCGCATTGACGGTGAGCAGCCCGAGCGACGGCTGGCAGTCGATCAGGATGAGGTCGTACCTCGCGAGGGCGGGCTTCAGCGCGCGGGACAGGGTGTGCTCGCGCGCGACCTCGTTGACGAGCTGCACCTCCGCCGCGCTCAGGTCGATGTTGGAGGGCACCAGGTCCAAGCCGTCGATCTCGGTGCTGACCACGACGTCGTCGAGGGTGACGTCGCGGCTCAGGAGCAGGTCGTACACGCTGAGCTCGAGCTCGTGCGGCGGCACCCCCAGGCCGACGGACAGGGAGCCCTGCGGGTCGAAGTCGACGAGCAGCACCTTGCGGCCGAGCTCGGCCAGCGCGGCGCCAAGGTTGATGGTGGTCGTGGTCTTGCCGACGCCACCCTTCTGGTTGCACATGGCCATGACCCGCGCGGGCCCGTGGCTGGCGAGCGGTTGCGGCTCGGGCAGCTCG
This sequence comes from Nocardioidaceae bacterium, assembly GCA_035645475.1. Taxonomy (GTDB): domain Bacteria; phylum Actinomycetota; class Actinomycetes; order Propionibacteriales; family Nocardioidaceae; genus DASQMN01. The sequence continues at coordinate 9,808 of DASQMN010000199.1, read as the reverse complement.
GGCACGGGTCGCCCGGTGACACCGAGCACCGGCTGGGGCAGGTCGGGTGTGCCGAAGAGCTGGTCGGGGCCGGCCGTGACGCCTTCGGTCTCCTCGTTGACACGTGTCACGTCGTCGGACCCTAGCTCAGCGGACTGTCACGGTGGAGACCCCGCGGGTGACCAGTTCTCCCACGACCGGATAGCCGGGCACCTCACCGGCCACCAGCAAGCCACCGGAGGTCTGGGCGTCGGCGAGCAGCAGCAGCTCGGAGTCATCGACGGCGCTGTCCAGCGACGGCCGCACCCAGTCCAGGTTGCGCCGGCTGCCGCCGGGAACGAACCCCTCTGCGAACGCTTGGCGCGCCCCGTCCAGGTACGGCACGGCTGCGGAGTCGAGAACAGCGGTCACTCCGCTGGCCCGGGCCAGCTTGTGCAGGTGTCCGAGCAGTCCGAAGCCGGTGATGTCGGTCGCGCACACGGCACCGGCCGCCAGCGCCGCACGTGAGGCGTCCCGGTTGAGCGAGGCCATGGTGGCCACGGCATGGGCGAAGACCTCACCGGTCGCCTTGTGCCGGTTGTTCAGCACGCCGAGACCCAGCGGCTTGGTCAGCGTGAGAGGTACGCCCGGGCGGCCGGCGTCGTTGCGAAGCAGCCGCTCCGGGTCGGCCAGCCCGGTCACCGCCAGCCCGTACTTCGGCTCCGGGTCGTCGACGCTGTGCCCTCCGGCCAGGTGGCAGCCGGCCTCGGCGCACACGTCGGCCCCACCCCGCAGCACCTCGCGCGCCACCTCGAACGGGAGCCGGTCACGCGGCCACGCCAGCAGGTTCACCGCGACCAGCGGCTCGCCGCCCATCGCGTACACGTCCGAGAGCGCGTTGGCCGCCGCGATGCGGCCCCAGTCGTAAGGGTCGTCGACGACGGGGGTGAAGAAGTCGGCGGTGGCAACGACGGCGCGGCCACCCGCTATCCGTACGACAGCGCCATCGTCGCCGTCGTCCAGCCCCACCAGCAGGTCGCCACCAGCGCGGCCGAGCGACAAGCCGCCGAGCACCGCCTCCAGCTCTCCCGGTGGCACCTTGCAGGCGCAGCCGCCGCCGCTGGCGTACGAGGTGAGCCGGTCGGTGACCGGGACATCGGCAGGCTGCGTCGGCGCCGTCATGGGGTCAGCCTAGGCAGCCACCGCAGCTCAGCGCAGGGAGCGGTCCGGTGCTCGGGCGGTGCACGACCTACGATGCCGGTGGAGGCGTACCTCGTCTGGTGACGGGCACGGTCTTCAACACCGATGTGGCCGAGCATCTCGGCCAGGCGGGTTCGATTCCCGTCCGCCTCCGCCATCTTGTCCATCCGTCCCGCCTCTCGCTGGTGGTCCATGGTCGCCAGCGTCAGGACCGACCCGGAGGTGTCATGGACGCCCGCCGGGCGGTTCCGCGCACTGATGTGGTGCTTGCCGACCCACGCCTGCGTTCAGCGGTCGACCGGCTCGGGCCGTCGCTGGTCAAGAGGGCCGTGCGCACCGCGCAGGAGCAGTGCCGCACCGGCGGCCTGCCTCCCGAGGCCGTCGTCGACGCAGCGGTCCATGCGTTGCCGACCAGTACCTCCTCGCTGCGGCCTGTGCTCAACGCGACCGGAGTCGTGGTGCACACCAACCTCGGGCGAGCCCCCCTGTCAGCCGCCGCCGTGGAAGCGCTGACTGCGGCCGCGGGCACCACCGACGTGGAGATCGACCTGGCCACCGGTCGTCGCGCAGCACGTGGCCGCGGCGCGATCGAGGCCCTGGCCGCCGCTGTGCCCGCCGCGGAAGCCGTGCACGTCGTCAACAACGGGGCGGCCGCCCTCGCGCTCGTCGCACGCGGGCTCGGAGACGGCGGTGAGGTGGTGGTGGCGCGCGGTGAGCTGGTGGAGATCGGGGCCGGCTTCCGCATCCCCGATCTGGTCGAGGCCTGCGGCGTCCGGCTGCGCGAGGTCGGCACGACAAACCGGGTGTACCTGCACGACTACGAGCAGGCCATCGGGCCCCGAACCGCCTTCGTGCTGAAGGTGCACCCCTCCAACTTCCGGGTGGACGGGTTCACCTCCTCGGTGCCGGTGCGCGCACTGGCAGAGCTGCCCGTCCCGGTGGTCGCCGACATCGGCTCCGGGCTGCTAGCTGCACACCCTCGGTTGCCCGACGAGCCCGACGCCACGAGCACGCTGCAGGACGGCGCCGCACTGGTCACGGCGTCAGGTGACAAGCTGCTCGGCGGTCCGCAGTGCGGGCTGCTGCTGGGCCGGCGCGATCTCGTCGAGTCGCTGCGCCGGCATCCGATGGCGCGGGCACTGCGAGTGGACAAGCTCACACTGGCGGCGCTGGAGGCCACGCTGCGGGGGCCGCGGTCGCCGGTGGCACGGGCGCTGGACGTGGACGCCGCGCAGCTCCTCAGCCGGGCGGAGGCGCTCACCCGTGAGCTGCTAGCGGCCGGGGTGGACGCGTCCGCAGTGACGAGCCTGGCCGCCGTCGGCGGTGGCGGGGCGCCGGGAGTCACCCTGCCAAGCGCGGCAGTGTCGGTGCCCGACGCTCTCGCGGGCCCGCTGCGTGCCGGCGATCTGCCGGTGGTGGGCCGCCTCGACCAGGGCCGGCTGCTACTGGACCTGATCGCGGTGGACCCGGCCGACGACGCCGTGCTGATTCGTGCCGTCCTCGCTGCGGTCGAGGCCTGAGTGTTCGTCCTCGCCACCGCCGGCCACGTCGACCACGGCAAGTCGACCCTGGTGCACGCGCTGACGGGGCAGCAACCGGACCGCCTCGCCGAGGAGCGCCGCCGCGGCCTGACCATCGAGCTCGGATACTGCTGGACCACCCTGACCGGCGCCGGCGGCGCGGTGGACCTCGCGTTCGTCGACGTCCCGGGGCACGAGCGGTTCGTACCGACGATGCTCAGTGGAGTCGGACCTGTGCCGGCGGTGCTGTTCGTGGTGGCGGCCGATGACGGCTGGATGCCGCAGTCGAGCGAGCACCTCGCCGCGCTGGACGCTCTGGGTGTACGGCACGGACTGGTGGTGGTGACCCGCAGCGACCTCGCGGACCCGACGCCTGCCCTGCAGGAGGCGAGGAGGCAGCTGGCCGGCACCTCCCTGGCCGGGGCGACGGCGGTCGCCGTCAGTGCCCGCACCGGAGCCGGCATGGACCGGCTGCGCGAGGCGCTGGTCGCGCTCGTGCACGCGCTGCCCGCGCCCGACCCGCACGCCGACGTACGCCTGTGGGTGGACCGGGCCTTCTCCATGGCGGGCGCGGGGACCGTGGTCACCGCAACCCTCGCGGCGGGACGTGTGGCTGTTGGCGACCGGCTCACCCTGGACGGTGGGGACGACGTGCGAGTGCGGGGGCTGCAGAGCCTGGAGCGCACCGTACGAAGCGCGGAGCCGGTGGCACGGGTGGCTCTCGCGCTGGGCGGCGACGCCCCGCCGACGCTAGCGCGAGGGACGGTGCTCACCACACCGGACACGTTCCTGTGGTCCTCAGAGGTCGATGTGCTGCTCGCGGCCGGCCGACATGAGGACGTCGGCGCGTTGCCCGCTGAGCCTGTGTTGCACATCGGTGCTGCATCGGTACCGGTGCGGGTGCGCGTGCTGGGCGCCTCCTCGGCTCGGCTTCGGCTGGACCGGCCGCTGCCCTTGCGCGTCGGTGACCGGGTGCTGCTGCGCGACGCCGGCAGTCGCCAGGTCGTCGGCGCGGACGTCGCCGACCCGCTGCCTCCTCCGCTGAACCGTCGTGGTGCCGCGGGCAGGCGAGATGCGGACCTGCGGCGCGACGGCGCCCGACCCGACCTGGCCGCCGAGCTGCGACGACGCGGCAGCGTCCAGCTGTCAGTGCTGCGCCGGGCCGGGGTGCCGCTCGACGGCGCCGACCGGCTCGCCCTCCGCAGCGGCGACTGGCTGCTCGACCGCCGACTCGCGGCCGAGCTGTCGGCGCAGCTGTCTGAGCTGGTGCTCGAGCATGACCGGCAGGCGCCGCTGGACCCCGGTGTGCCACTGGCCGCGGCCGCTCGTTCCCTGCGACTGCCCACCCCGGGGCTGCTGGCCGAGCTGCTGACCGACGGGCTGCGGCTGAGCGAGGGGCGGGTTCGCCAGGCGCAGGCCGCCTCGTTGCCTGCTGACCTCGAGCGCAGCGTCCAGCAGCTCGCCACCGAGCTGGCGGAGTCGCCGTTCGCCGCGCCGGCCGCCGGTCGCCTCGCGGAGCTCGGCCTGCACCCACGCGCCGTGGCGGCTGCCGAGCGCGCTGGACGCCTGATGCGGGTCGGTGACGTGGTGCTGCTGCCGGGTGCGGACGCCGAGGCGGTCCGCCGCCTCGCTGAGCTGCCGCAGCCCTTCACGACGAGCCAGGCGCGTACCGCTCTGGCAACCAGCCGGCGGGTGGTGCTGCCACTGCTCGGTCTGCTGGACGCCCGCGGTCGTACCCGCCGGCTCCCTGACGACCGCCGCGAGGTCATCCCGGGTTGAGCGGGGTCAGTTCAGAGCGCGTGGGTGTGCGGTCGCGTACACCTCGCGCAGCCGGTCGACGGTCACCAGCGTGTAGACCTGCGTGGTGGTCACTGACGCGTGTCCCAGCAGCTCCTGCACCACCCGGACGTCGGCGCCGCCGTCGAGCAGGTGCGTGGCGAACGAGTGCCGCAGAGTGTGAGGTGACACGGCCGATTCGATCCCCGCCCGCTCAGCCGCCTTGCTGAGCGTCGTCCAGGCGCTCTGCCGCGACAGGCGGGTCCCCCGGGCGTTCAGAAACAGCGCAGGCGTCCCCTGCCCGGCACCGGCCAACACCGAACGGCTCCGCACCAGGTACGCCTCGACCGCCTCGATCGCGAAGCGGCCGACCGGCACGACCCGCTCCTTGCTGCCTTTCCCGCGCAGATGCACCTCGGCGCTCTCCGGGTTGCCGAGGTCCAGGTCGTCCAGGTCCAGCCCGACGGCCTCGGAGATGCGAGCACCCGTGCCGTACAGCAGCTCGAGCAGGGCCCGGTCTCGCAGGGCCAACGCCGTTCCAGCTGCTCCAGCCGCGTCCAGGACCGCGACCACGTCCGCGACCGGCAGCGCCTTGGGCAGCCGCCGCGCCGATGCCGGCGGTCGTACCGCAGCGGCGACGTCGGTCGTCACCAGACCCTCACGCAGAGCGAACCGGTGCAGCCCGCGCACCGCCACGACCGTTCGCGCGGCACTGGTCGCGGACAGCGCCGGATGCTCGCCGGACCCCTCTCGAAGCACGGCCAGGAACTCGGCGACGTCGGCCTCGCTCACCTCGTCGAGGCGCTCGCGCCCGGCTGCGGCCAGGTGAGCGGTATAGCGCCGCAGGTCGCGCCGGTACGAGCTCAGCGTGTTGGCCGCCAGCCCGCGTTCCACACCGAGATGGTCCAGGTAGCCGCTGACGGCTCGCGGCACTGCCGCCGGGTCACTCAGGCGAGCACCTCGTCGAGCGGCACCAGCTCGCGTCCGTGCGCCTCGGCGACCGGACCGTAGGTGACTGCCCCGTCGTAGGTGTTGAGCCCGCGCGCCAGGCTGGCGTCGTTCTGCAACGCCGAGCGCCAGCCCTTGTCGGCCAGAGCCACCGCGTACGGGAGCGTCACGTTGGTGAGCGCGTAGGTCGACGTGTACGGCACCGCGCCGGGCATGTTCGCCACGCAGTAGAAGACGGTCTGGTGCACCGGGTACGTCGGGTCGTCATGGGTCGTGGGACGCGAGTCCTCGAAGCACCCGCCCTGGTCGATGGATATGTCGACCAGCACAGCGCCAGGCTTCATCCGAGACACCAGCTCGTTGGAGACCAGCGTCGGCGCCTTGGCGCCGGGCACCAGCACCGCCCCGATCACCAGGTCCGCGTCGATGACGGCCTTCTCGACCTCGTAGACGTTGGACGTCACCGTCTGCAGATGGCCCTGGTAGATGCGGTCGGCCTGTCGGAGCCGTTCGACGTCTAGGTCGAGCAGCAGCACCTCTGCCTGCATGCCGAGCGCGATCGCAGCGGCGTTCATGCCCGAGACTCCGGCTCCGATCACGACCACTTTGGCCGCGTAGACACCCGAGACGCCGCCCATCAGCACGCCGCGGCCACCGCCTTGGCGCATCAGGTGGTACGCCCCGGCCTGAGGCGCGAGCCGGCCGGCCACCTCGCTCATCGGCGCGAGCAGCGGCAGCGCTCCGTCGGCGGTCTGCACCGTCTCGTACGCGATGCCGGTCACGCGGCGGTCCACGAGTGCGTCGGTGCACTCCTTGGAGGCGGCGAGATGCAGGTAGGTGAACAGTGTCTGCCCCGGCTGCATCCGGTGGTGCTCTTCGGCGATGGGCTCCTTCACCTTGAGGATGAGCTCGCCCTGCGCCCACACGTCGTCGGGGCTGTCGAGCATCCTGGCCCCGGCCGCGACGTAGAGGTCGTCGGGGATCGAGGACCCCACTCCGGCCGAGCGTTCGATGACCACCTCGTGACCCCGGCGCACGAGCTCGTGCGCTCCGGCCGGCGTGATGGCCACGCGGTACTCGTTGTTCTTGATCTCCTTCGGCACGCCGATCCTCATTGACCGACCTCCTCCCTCGCACCGCCCGTCGGGGGCGGCGGCGAGCGCCGAGTCTAGTCCTCGGCCCCGACAGCGCGCGTGCGCCGGGCATGCAACGCGAGCAGCGCCGACGCGGCCATGGAGTCACAGAGGCGACCGTCGAGGACAGCGTCCAGCGCTGCTGACAGCGGCACCCAGACGGCCGTCATGTCAGCCTCCTCGTGCTCCCGTACGAACGTGTCCGCGTCGACGATCGGCGAGACCCCCGTCGCGAGGTACACGTGCCAGTACTCGTCGGAGTGGCCCGGTGAGGCCCAGGTCCGCATCAGCAGCGTCCACGAGTCCGCCTGCAGGGAGGCCTCCTCGGCGAGCTCACGCACCGCAGCCTCGAGCGGCGGCTCGCCGGCCACGTCGAGCAGACCGGCCGGGATCTCCAGCAGGCGGCTGCCCGCGGCGTGCCGGTACTGGCGCAGCAGCAGCACCCGGGGGTCGCTCGCCTCGGCGTCATCCACCACGAGGACGCCGACAGCGCCCGGGCTCTCCACGACCACGCGAGTGAACGAGGTGCCGTCCGGCCCGGCCACCGCGTCCTCCCGCACGCCGATGAAGCCCTCGTACGGGCGGACGGTGCGGGTGACGGGCCAGTGCTCACGGGTGTCGCTCAGCGGCTCGCCGAGCGACCACTGCTCGCCGGACAGGGCGGCACTCACACCGCGACGGGCTCGCTGGGCCGGCGGCGCAGGCCGGCGTCGTCCACCGGCAGCCGCAGCTCGCGCTGGCGTTCGATGGCGGCACCGACCAGACCGGCGAACAGCGGGTGCGGGCGGGTGGGTCGCGACTTCAGCTCCGGGTGCGCTTGCGTGCCGACGTAGTACGGATGCACGTCATGCGGCAGCTCGACGAACTCGACCAGGGCACCGGTCGGTGAGGTGCCGGAGAAGCGCAGTCCCGCGGCCTCCAGCTGCTCACGGTGGTCATTGTTGACCTCGTAGCGGTGACGGTGGCGCTCGGTGACGGTGGTGGTGCCGTACGTCTGCGCGACCAGGGAGTCGGGAGCGAGCCGGGCGGGGTAGGAGCCGAGTCGCATCGTGCCGCCCAGGTCGCCGCCCTGTTCGACGACGTGCTTCTGCTCGTCCATGGTGGCGATGACCGCCGTGCCGTGCGTGCCCTCGAACTCGCTCGACATCGCGTCGGGGATACCTGCCACCGATCGGGCGTACTCGATGACCATGCACTGCAGACCCAGGCAGAGTCCCAGCGTCGGGATCCGGCGCTCGCGGGCGTACGTCAGCGCCCCCAGCTTGCCCTCGATGCCCCGGATGCCGAACCCGCCGGGGATGCAGACCCCGTCGACGTCGTGCAGCGAGCGAGCCGCGCCCTCAGGGGTGGCGCAGTCGTCGGAGGGCACCCAGCGCAGAACCACCCGCGCGTCACAGGCGAAGCCGCCGGCGTTCAGCGCCTCGGCGACCGAGAGGTAGGCGTCGTGCAGGTCGACGTACTTGCCGACCAGCGCGATGGTGACCTCCTCCTCGGGGTCGTGCACACGGCGCAGCAGCTCGTCCCAGTGCTTCCAGTCGACGTCGCGGAACGGCAGGTTCAGCCGGCGCACCACGTAGGCGTCGAGGCCCTCGCGGTGCAGCACCTTCGGGATGTCGTAGATCGACGGCGCGTCGACGGCCGCGACGACGGCTTCCTCGTCCACGTCGCACATCAGCGAGATCTTGCGCTTGACCGACATCGGGATGGGCCGGTCGGCCCGGCACACGACGGCATCGGGCTGGATACCGATGGAGCGCAGGGCCGCAACCGAGTGCTGGGTCGGCTTGGTCTTCAGCTCACCGGACGGGCCGATCCAGGGAACCAGCGAGACGTGCAGGAAGAAGCAGTTGTCGCGGCCGATCTCATGACGGACCTGCCGCGCGGCCTCCAGGAACGGCAGCGACTCGATGTCGCCGACCGTGCCGCCGATCTCGTGCAGCACCACGTCCACGTCGGGGCCGCCCATGCCGAGCATGCGGTCCTTGATCTCGTTCGTGATGTGCGGGATCACCTGCACGGTGTCACCGAGGTAGTCGCCGCGACGCTCCTTGGCGATGACGTCGGAGTAGACCAGGCCGGTCGTCACGTTCGCGGTGGATGACAGGTCCACGTCGAGGAAGCGCTCGTAGTGCCCGATGTCGAGGTCGGTCTCGGCGCCGTCCTCGGTGACGAACACCTCGCCGTGCTGGAACGGGTTCATCGTGCCGGGGTCGACGTTCAGGTACGGGTCGAGCTTCTGCATCGTGACCCGCAGGCCGCGAGAGGTCAGCAGCCGGCCGAGGCTGGAGGCGGTGAGGCCCTTGCCCAGCGAGGAGGCGACGCCTCCGGTGACGAAGAGGTGCTTGGTGGGCACTGCAGCGGCCAAGGAGGGCTCCCGTGGGTGATCTCGTGCGTACGCGGCGCCGTCGCACCGTCCACGGAGTTCCAGCCTACAGCGAACGGCCCACATCTGGTGTCAGCCATGGGCGGCGTGGCCTCAGCGTTGAGCCGCGGCGGTGTCGAGCAGCTCCCGCGCGTGTGCGCGGGCGGTGGCCGACTCCTCCTGACCGGCAAGCATCCTCGACAGCTCGGCCACGCGCCCCTCACCGTCCAGGGCGTGTACGCCGCTGGTCGTCACCGATCCGTCGTCGGACTTCACGACCCGGTAGTGCCGGTCGGCGAACGCGGCCACCTGCGGCAGGTGGGTGACCACGATCACCTGGGCGGACCGGGAGAGCGTCGCCAGTCGGCGTCCCACCTCAACAGCCGCCTTGCCGCCGACACCGGCGTCGACCTCATCGAAGACGAAGGTCGCCACGCTGGAGGTGTCGGCAAGCACCACTTCGAGCGCCAGCATGACGCGGGACAACTCTCCACCGCTCGCGCTGCGGGCCAGCGATCGCGCCGGAGCGCCGACATTGGCTGCCAGCTGCAGCTCGACGTCGTCCGCACCGTCTGGGCCGAGTCCGGTGCCGTCGTCCTCGACCGTGGCGGTACTCACGGCGACGTGGACCGAGGCGTGCGGCATGGCCAGCGCGGTCAGCTCACCGCTGACCCGTTCGGCCAACCGGACACCGGCATCGCGCCGGGCTTGGCTGAGCTGCTGCGCCATCGTGCGCACGGTCTGCTGCAAGGTCTCGCGCTCGGCTCGTAGCTCCTCTATCCGTTCGTCGGCGCCTTCCAGCTGCTCGGCTCGAGTCGCCGACTCCACGGCCCAGGCAAGAATCGTGTCGACACCCGGGCCGTACCGGCGTCCGAGATCAGCCAGCAACGCGCGCCGGTCCTGCACGGCGG
>DASQMN010000198.1:0-11157 GCA_035645475.1 Nocardioidaceae bacterium | reverse complement strand
CCGTAGGTCTTGATGGTCTGCGGGCTCTTACGCTCGGCCCGCAGGGACAGCTCCCAGGACGGCAGCAGCGCGGCGAGGTCGACGTTGGGCGGCGTTTTCGGCACACCACAACAGTAACGAATATCTGGACTAGGAGCGCTGTGCGCTGCTAACGTGTCGCTTGTAAGGCGTAGAACACGGTGCTGACCTGCACGGATGCCCCGCAGCCAGCTAGTCGCTTAGTCCAGGTAGTCGCGCAAGACCTGCGAACGCGACGGGTGCCGCAGCTTGCTCATCGTCTTCGACTCGATCTGGCGGATGCGTTCACGGGTGACGCCGTAGACCTTGCCTATCTCGTCGAGCGTTTTCGGCTGGCCGTCGGTGAGACCGAACCTCATCGACACCACACCCGCCTCGCGCTCCGACAAGGTGTCCAGGACGGCGTGCAGCTGCTCTTGCAACAAGGTGAACGAGACGGCGTCCGCCGGAACGATAGCCTCGGAGTCCTCGATCAGGTCCCCGAACTCCGAGTCGCCGTCCTCACCCAGGGGGGTGTGCAGGGAGATCGGCTCGCGACCGTACTTCTGCACCTCGACGACCTTCTCGGGCGTCATGTCGAGCTCCTTGGCGAGCTCTTCCGGTGTGGGTTCGCGGCCGAGGTCTTGCAGCATCTGGCGTTGCACGCGGGCCAGCTTGTTGATGACCTCGACCATGTGCACCGGGATGCGGATGGTGCGCGCTTGGTCGGCCATCGCTCGGGTGATCGCCTGGCGGATCCACCAGGTGGCGTACGTGGAGAACTTGTAGCCCTTGGTGTAGTCGAACTTCTCAACCGCGCGGATCAGACCCAGGTTGCCCTCCTGGATCAGGTCCAGGAACAACATCCCGCGGCCGGTGTAGCGCTTCGCCAGGGAGACGACCAACCGGAGGTTGGCTTCGAGAAGGTGATTCTTGGCCCGGCGGCCGTCGGTGATGATCCATTCGAGCTCATCGAGCAGCTTGGGTGATATCCGGTCGCCGCTGGCAAGCTTCTCCTCCGAGAACAGCCCCGCCTCGATCCGCTTGGCCAGCTCGACCTCTTGCTCCGCGTTGAGCAAGGACACCTTGCCGATCTGCTTGAGGTAGTCCTTGACCGGGTCTGCGGTAGCGCCGGCCACCATGACCTGCTGCTCCGGCTCGTCGGCCTCATCGGCCGGGGAGAGAGTGAACCCCTCCTTCTCGTCCTTGACGATGGTCGGGTCTGCGACCACGTCCTGCTCGAAGACCTTGTCGTCGATGTCGGGCAGCACCTTGGGGTCGGTTCCGGCAGCAACCACGGCAACGACCTCGATGACCGGTGTCTCCGAGGCACTCGTCGGCGCCTTCTTGGCGGGGGCCTTCTTCGCCGGAGCCTTCTTCCCGGAAGCCTGGGTAGCCGCGTCCTTGACCGACGTCTTCTTGACCGACGTCTTCTTGACGGTCTTCCGACCCTCGGTGGAGGTGGCCTCCGCCTCGGCCAGTGCGACGCCGTTCTCAGCGGGAGCCGCGGCCGCAGCGTCGTCGACCGGAGCGGGCACGATGGCGACGGCTCGGCCGTTCGATGAGCTGGTCTTGCGAGTCGTGCTCGCCGATACGGTGCTGCGCGAGGACGCGCTCGCTGCAGCAACCCGCTTGCGGGCCGTCTCAGTCGCTTCGACTGCCACCGACACTCCTGTCTCACTCAGCAGGCGCAGCAACGCCTTGTGATGACCGGCGGAGATGCCCACCTGCGTGACGGCTGCGCGGACCGCGTCGGCACTGATCGTGCCGGTCGCACGACCTACCGTCAGCAAGCCCTGAACTATCGGGTCGGAAACGATGGATTCGGGCAGCTTGCGGGCATTCGACGGCACGTAGAACCTTTCGATCACACAATTTGGGCGCAGCAGACCGGCCTCCGGTCAACCGCAGCTGTGTCCAGTGTGACACGCGCCGCCACACCAATCACGCATCGGCAACGCGCATTGCCTCGAGTGAGAGGCTGCAGCCCGCTGCCGCCGCCTCAGGCCTCGGACTTGACCGCCAGGACCGGACACGCTGAGTCCAGCAAGACACGCTGAGCGTTGCTGCCCAGGATCAGCTTGCCGATCGGCGAGCGACGACGAAGCCCGATCACGATCAGCTCGGCGTCGGACTCCTCGGCCACGACGATCAGATCGTCCGCCGGGTCCTGGCCACGGACGAGTGGACGGATCTCGTGCTCCAGGTCCGAGTTCTCCAACATCTTCGCCACCTTCGCCAGCTGCGCCTCGGACTCCGCCGCATCCTCCGCGGTGAAGTCACGACCGCCACGGTGCGAGCTGACGACGATGAGACGCACCTGGCGGCGACGAGCCTCCGCGATCGCCTCCTGCAATGCGGCGTCACCTTCTGGCTTCGGCACATACCCGACTACGACTGCGCTCACGAGATACCTCCTTCTGCCCGCCCACACGTTGGTGAGTCCTGCGGGAGGCTAGCGGACCCGGTCCGCTGGATGTGGTTGTGGATCGACGACGCGAGCGATGTCTACATCCCGGCACTGTTGAGGCGTGACGCCCGACGTACGCGTGCTCGCTGAGTTCGGCCGGGAAAGGGTCCTGGGGCTGCGGACCAGCACGCGCCGACGGATCTTCCCGGCCGAGCTCAGCGTGCACCGGCTCCCCCAACGGACCTTGGATCAGGCGCCAGCCGTTGGAGGGGTCGGCTCTCGCGCAGTGATGGCCACGACCGTGGCCGTCTGGACCGCCCCGCTGGCGGGCACCAGCGGCTGGGATTGGCATCTGCGGCGGGAGCTGGTGGGTCGGCTGCTGGAGCAGGCGGACGACTCCTCGTCGGACCCAGAGGCACCGGTGCTGATGGTGTGGACGCGTCCCGGTCCCGCAGAGCCCGAAGACAGCGATGCGGCGTGGTGGGCAGCCGCGCGCAGCGCGTGCGCAGATCTCGCGGTGCAGTTGCACGGCATGGCCGTCGTCACCCGCTGGGGCTGGTGGATGCTGCCGGAAGGACCGGAGCGTCGCTGGCAACGGCTTCGCGCCAACTAGGGCAGACGGCGCCCGAAGAAACCGGTGGCAACCGCCCTACCCGCGGACGCTCAGCCGAGCGGCCAGGTGTGAACCGGGGCATTGGTGTGCATCAGCTCCCGGTAGTCGCGTACGACAGAGCGCAGGGCGTCGAAGCGCCCCTGGCCGTCACGCTCGAACGTCGTGTCGAATGCACTGGTCAGCCAGGTGGCGCCCGTGCGGGCCATCAGGCAACGCTGCTCGATGATGCCGAGCAGCCGGTCCCGGTCACCGGGGTCCACCCCCCACGCGTCGAGCCCCTCGTACGCCAGCGGCAGCAGTCGACGCAGCACCAGTTCCGCCGCCGGGACGAATCCGAGACGCGGCCAGTACAAGGTGGCGTCGATGCCGTGCCGGGCGGCGATGTGGAAGTTTTCCTCGGCTGCGCTGAACGACATCTGCGACCACAGCGGGCGGTCCGAGCTGGCCAGAGCCCGCACCAGGCCGAAGTAGAAGGCAGCGTTGGCCATGGTGTCGACCACTGTGGGGCCGGCTGGCAGGACGCGGTTCTCGACGCGCAGGTGCGGGGTCCCCGACGTGGCGTCGTAGATGGGTCGGTTCCATCGGTAGATCGTGCCGTTGTGCAGACGCAGCTCGGACAGTGCCGGGGTCCCGCCCTCGTCGAGGGTTTGCGCCGGGTCCTCGTCGGCCACGATGGGCAGCAGGGCAGGGAAGTAGCGGACGTTCTCCTCGAACAGGTCGAAGATCGAGTTGATCCAGTGCTCGCCGAACCACACCCGCGGGCGGACGCCCTGCGTCTTGAGCTCCTCCGCGCGCGTGTCGGTGGCCTGCTGGAAGAGCGCGATACGGGTCTCGGCCCACAGCCGTTTGCCCAGCAGGAAGGGCGAGTTGGCACCCACCGCCAGCTGGACACTTGCGATGGCCTGGGAGGCGTTCCAGTAGGCCGGGAACTCTTCGGGTGAGACCTGGACGTGTAGCTGGGTGCTCGTACACGCCGCTTCCGGCACGATGCTGTCCGAGGTCGTGTCCAGTCGATCCTGTCCGTGGATGGACAAGGTGATGTCCTCACCCCGGGCGGCGAGAATCTGCTCGGACAGCAAGGCGTAGCGAGGGTTGGCCGACAGGCTGTCGGCCGTCATGTGTCCCGGCGCCAGGGTGGGCAAGATGCCGGCCATCAGCAGATGGGCTCCGACCGGAGCGGCCTTCTCCTCGGCCATGTTGAGGCTCTGGCGCACGTCGGCCTCGTAACGGGCGAGTCCGGCACCCTCCAGGGACTGTGGAGCGACGTTGATCTCCAGGTTGAACTGACCCAGCTCGGTCTGGAAGTCGGGGTCGGCGATGCGTTCCAGCACCTCGGCGTTCTTCAGCGCCGGGTCGCCGGCGTCGTCGACCAAGTTGAGCTCGATCTCAAGACCGGTGCACTGCACCTCGGTGTCGAACCGCGACTCGCGCAGCATCCGCTCGAACACGTCCAGACAACGGCGCACCTTCATGCGGTACTGCGAGCGGTCCTCCCGGGTGAAGACCCGCCGATCCACCTCTTCGCCCATGCCGACTCCTCGCTCGCCTGTGACGCCCGTTGGAACGCCCTATCGAGTGCAGCCTGACGGATCCGGCCACCCGGGCACCAGCCTGTCTCACTGCTCCGGGCGGTTGTCGGCCGGGCGGTCAGATCGCGGGAGGATGGTCGGCGTCTGCCGGTGGGTGGAGCCCGGCGTCGACCAGAGATTCAAGCGGAGGGCTCCACCGGTCGGGTGGGAGCGCGCGGTGCAGCGCCTCGGCGAGCAGCAGGCCCATCGAGTAGTCAGGATGCTCGCGCAGGCATCGCTCGACCGCGCACCAAGCCGCTGCCCCGTCGCCGTGCAGCCACGAGGCGAATCCGGCCAGGGCTAGCGGGGCTGCGCTCAGCTCGACGGGTGCGTGGCGGGCCACCTGCGCCCACAGCGCTGCATGGTCACGCGCCGACGCGCGAGTGATCAACGACCACGCCACGTCTCGAACGGGCGCCAGGTCGACCAGGACGGCCAGCTCGGCGATCGGCCCAGAGCTGAGGTGGGCGCCCAGAAGCGCCCCGTATGCCTCCGGAGCGCCTTCTTGCGTCGCTTGCTCGAGAAGTCGGCGTACGCGAGCAGCCCCTGTCGCCAGCACGGCCGGAGTGCGGTGCAGCGGGCGCTCGCCGCCGTGGCGTCGCCAGTGGCGCCGCAGAGAGGCCCGCACGTCGTCCACCGCGGCTGTCACGTCGTCCCGCCGCTGACCTGGCGCCGCGGCGAAGTTGTCGGCAAGGGCCGTGCGGGAGGGCAGGACCGACACCCCGGCCAGCACTGCTTGGGCCAGCGCCGGGGAGCTTGTCAGGTCGTACGGGGTACCGCCAGCGTCACCGCAGGTCCCGGCCGGGCACAGTCGGCACCACCAGTGCTTTCCGTCGGCGACCAGGGCCTCCACCACGTCGACGTCCACCGCTTTCAGCGCCTGCACTGTCTCGTCGACGATCGCATCGAGGCCGACCCCACGGCCAACCGCGACGACGACAACGCGCTCGGCTGCCTGAGCGCGGAACACCTCCGCCAGTGCTGCCACCTGTTGGTGCATATGCGCCTGCTCCGGTAGGTCGACCCTAGCGACGAAGCCGAGCCTGCTGCGCGGACCCTCCACGCTGCCCAGCAGCAGCGACTCGTCGGGATGAAAGCCGAGACGAATCGCCAACAGGGCCAGCAGGTCGTCCCGGCGACCGGCGCGGATGACGGCATCAGGCTCATGTTCGAGGTCCACGCCGTACAGGCTGCTGGCGCGATGGCCTCAGGGGGACGGTGCTGCCGGGGCTCTGTGCACGCCGGCGGGGCGACTCGTGCATGTGGACAAGAACCGGCCTTCAGCGACTCAGACCGGGTAGGCACGGTGCGAGCATGGCGGCATGCGCGGGGAGCCGACGATCCTGCACCTCGATCTGGACGCCTTCTTCGCCGCGGTCGAGCAGCGGGACAAGCCCTCTCTACGAGGTCGCCCTGTCGTGGTGGGTGGCACCGGCGCTCGTGGAGTGGTGGCCACCGCCTCGTACGAGGCGCGGCGCTTCGGTGTGCGCAGCGCCATGTCGACGGCTCGCGCCCGTGCGCTGTGTCCCCATGCGGCCTATCTGGTCGGTCGCTTCGACGCCTACCGCGAGGTCTCAGAACTCGTCATGGGCAGACTGCGAGAACTATCGCCGCTGGTGGAGCCGCTCAGCATGGACGAGGCCTTCGTCGACCTCGCCGCCGTTCTCGGGGGTGCTCACACCGGAGCTGATGCGACCGCGTACGTCACCGAGGTTGCCGCCGCTCTGCGCGCGGACGTCACGAGGGTCACTGGTGGCCTGACCGCATCGGTTGGACTTGCCACCAGCAAGCTGATGGCGAAGATCGCCAGCGAGCTGGACAAGCCCGACGGACTGGTGGTCGTGCCGGCCGGAGAGGAGCGAGCGCTGCTCGACCCACTGCCGGTGACCGTCATTCCGGGGGTCGGCCCGGCGACGAGCGAGCGACTACGCCGTCTCGGTGTGCGTACCGTCGGTGACCTCGCTGCGGTGAAGGAGGCTGAGCTGGTCAGCCTCCTCGGTGCCGCAGCCGGCTCGTCCCTGCACCGGCTGGCCACGGCACACGACGACCGCCCGGTGGTCCCCGTACGCGAGACCAAGTCGGTCAGTGTCGAGGACACCTTCGAGCACGACCTGACCGACCGGGTCCTGCTCGCCGGCGTCGTCGACCGGATGGCGGCCCGCGTCGCCGAGCGCTTGGCGGAGGCCGGGCTCTCCGGGCGGACCATCACCCTCAAGCTGCGCCGGCACGACTTCTCCACCGCCACGCGGTCGGTGACCCTGGCCGGGCCGACCGACGACACCCGCGTGGTCGCCAAGGTGGCTCGCGGCCTGCTCGAGGGACACGACGTGGCCGACGGGGTACGCCTGCTGGGTGTCGGGGTGAGCGGTCTGGCGGACTGGATCCAAGAAGACCTGTTCGGCGCTGACCAGCACGACCACGACCACGGTGACCATGACCTCGCGCCGCCAGAAGCCTCAACCGACCCGCCCGTCGACCTCGGGACGCGTGCTCGACGCTGGTTGCCTGGACACGACGTTCAGCACGACACGTACGGCCAGGGCTGGGTCTGGGGCGCCGGGCTCGGGCGGGTCACGGTGCGGTTCGAGACACGGAACACCCCGCCAGGTCCGGTCCGCACGTTCGCAGCGGACGACTCGGCCCTTCGGCCGGCACCAGCGACACCCCCCGTCGATCCGGTGGCGAAGGGACCGGCCACCTCTGTCGGCCCCTCCGGGTAGCGTCGCCGCGTGACCAGCCTCCCCTCCTCCCCCGCCGCCGACACCGCCGAGCCCTCGGCGCCACCGATCGCCGCCGTGCGGGAGACGACCCGCACTCATCACGGGCACACCGTCGTCGATGAGTACGAGTGGATGCGCGACAAGGACGACCCCGAGCTCATCGCCTACCTCGAGGCCGAGAACTCCTACAGCGAGCAAGAGACAGCGCATCTCGCCGACCTGCGCGAGGCGGTCTACGGCGAGATCAAGAGCCGGACCCAGGAGACCGACCTGTCGGTACCGACCCGTCGGGGTCAGTGGTGGTACTACAGCCGCTCGATCGAGGGCCAGCAGTACGGGGTGCACTGTCGATGCCCGGTCGACGAGACAGGCGACAGTGCATCGTCCGATCCGCTGGCCGGGTGGACACCACCCGAGCTCGACTCGGGCGCAGACGTACCCGGCGAGCAGGTGCTGCTGGACGGCAACGCCGAAGCAGAGGGTCACGACTTCTTCTCCCTCGGGACCTTCGCCATCAGCCCCGACGGCCACCTGCTGGCCTACGCGGTCGATGTGCGCGGTGACGAGCGCTACACGCTGCGGGTGAAGGATCTACGCACCGGCGAGCTGCTTCCCGACGAGATCCCCGGTACCTTCGCGGGCGCCACCTGGACGCTCGACGCCGAGGCGCTGTACTACACGACCGTCGATGACGCGTGGCGCCCGCACCGCGCGTGGCGCCATGCCCTCGGCTCGGATCCCACGACCGACACCTTGCTGCACGAGGAGCCGGACGAGCGGTACTGGCTCGGGGTCGGCGCGACCCGCTCCGAACGCTTCGTCCTCATCTCGTCCTCGAGCAGGATCACCAGCGAGGTGCGGTACCTCGACGCGACCGATCCCGAGGCTTCCCCGGTGCTGGTGGCCGAGCGTCGCGACGGCGTCGAGTACACCGTTGAGCACGCCGTGGTCAGCGGTCAGGACGTGTTCCTGGTGCTGCACAACGACGGCGCCGTCAACTTCGAGCTGGCACAGACCCCGGTGGCCACACCGTCGCCAGAGCACTGGATTCCGCTGATTCCGCACCGGGCAGACACCCGTCTGGAGGACGTCGACGCCTTCCGCGACCACATCGTGCTGTCGTACCGGCGGGAGGCACTCACCCGCATAGCGGTCCTGCCGCTGACCGAGGCGGGCGTCGGCGACGCCCGCGAGCTGGCCTTCGAGGAGACGTTGTTCAGCTGCGGCGTCGGCGGCAACCCCGAGTGGGAGCAGCCGGTCGTGCGCCTGGGCTACACCTCGTTCCTCACCCCCTCCACGGTCTATGACTACGTCGTCGCCACCGGCGAGCTGGTGATGCGCAAGCGCCAGCCCGTGCTCGGTGGCTATGACCCGTCCGACTTCGAGCAGCACCGGGAGTGGGCGATCGCCGACGACGGCACCCGGGTGCCGATCTCGGTCGTCTGCCGCGCCGGAGGGCAACGCGACGGCACGGCGCCAGCCTTGCTGTACGGGTACGGCTCGTACGAGATCAGCATCGACCCAAGCTTCGGCGTCGCCCGGTTGTCCTTGCTCGAGCGCGGCATGGTGTTCGCAGTGGCACACGTACGCGGGGGCGGTGAGCTGGGCCGCTCCTGGTACGAGGAGGGCAAGACACTCAGCAAGCGCAATACCTTCACCGACTTCGTCGCGTGCGCTCGCCACCTCACCGATGTCGGGTGGACCTCCGCAGACCGGATGGTGGCCGAGGGCGGCAGCGCCGGTGGGTTGCTCATGGGAGCGGTCGCCAACCTCGCGCCGGACGCGTTCGCCGGCATCGTCGCCGTGGTGCCCTTCGTCGACCCGCTCACCACGATCCTGGACCCGTCACTGCCGCTGACGGTCATCGAGTGGGACGAGTGGGGCGATCCGCTGCACGATCCTGACGTCTACGCGTACATGTCCTCGTACAGCCCGTACGAGAATGTCAGTGCCAAGTCCTATCCACCGATCCTGGCCATCACCAGCCTCAACGACACCCGAGTGCTTTACGTCGAGCCGGCCAAGTGGGTCGCTCGTCTGCGGGCAACGGCGGACCAGCCGACTGTGCTGTTGAAGACGGAGATGAGCGCTGGGCACGGCGGGGTAAGCGGGCGCTACGAAGCCTGGCGGGAGAGAGCCTATGAATACGCCTGGATTCTGGACACCGCCGGCGCACCGCACCAGCCACTGAGCTGATGGGTTCGTAACCGGAGCGAACCAGCACGATCCAGGCCAAGAAAAGGCTGAGAGCGGCAACTTCCCGAGCCGCTGGCGCGTCTTTCCAGGTGACGGCGTTTGTTCGGAATCCCAGGCGGATCTCGTGCGTTGTCTAAATCGCTGGCGTCTGGTACGTCGGCGTGACATCTGAGGAGAGGGTCGACGTGGCCGAGACGAGGACACGAACGCGGGCAACGGCCCGACGAGACAACGACATCGAGGGCCGCGACAGCGTCGGCATGTACCTCGAGGAGATCGCGCGTACGCCGCTGCTCGACGCGGCGCGTGAGGTCGAGCTCAGCAAGGCCATCGAGGCCGGTCTGCTGGCTGAGCACCTGCTGGCCACCGGCCGCACAGGGCGGCGTCAAGGCGGAGCACCGCGGTCTGCCTCCGTCGAGGAGCTGGAGTGGCTGGCCGCCGAGGGGCAGCGTGCCGTGCAGGAGTTCATCGCCGCCAACCTTCGGCTGGTGGTGTCCATCGCCCGCAAGTACGGACGCGCGCAGATGCCGCTGCTCGATCTGGTGCAAGAAGGCAACACAGGGCTCATCCGCGCGGTCGAGAAGTTCGACTACGCCAAGGGCTACAAGTTCTCCACGTACGCCACCTGGTGGGTACGCCAGGCGATCACTCGCGGCATCGCCCAGCAGGCTCGGGTGGTGCGGCTACCGGTCCACGTGGTCGAGGAGCTGAACCAGGTCGGTGCGGCTCGTCGCAACCTCGAGCGGGTGCTCGGCCGGGACCCGCAGGCCGAGGAGATCGCTGCCGAGCTCGGGTTGAGCGTGGAGCGGGTGGCCGACCTGCTCGCCTGGGGTCGTGACCACGTGAGTCTGGACACTCCAGTCGACGAGGACGGCGACACCTCCTTGGGCGATCTGGTCGCGCGAGAGACCCAGCCGGGGCCCGACGTCACCTTCCTCGACGTCGAATCCTCCGGCCGGCTCGCCGAGCTCGTCGATCAGCTCGGAGACCGGGAGGCCGACATCGTCCGCTCCCGCTACGGCCTGATCGACGGTCGCCAGCACAAACTCGCCGACATCGGCAAGCGGCACGGCATCTCTGCCGAGCGGGTACGCCAGCTCGAGCGGGAAGCCATCGCCCGTCTGCGTCGCATCGCCGACCCGGACCTGGCTGCCTGAGCAGATCACCAGCTCACCCGCCGCGCCGCTAGCCGGCTCGGCGGGTGAGCTGTTCCCAGGTCTCGTTGACGCGCTGATCGAGGTCGGCCAGCGTCCCGGTGTTGTCGATGATCAGGTCGGCGACGGCGGCGCGCTCCGCACGATCGGCTTGCGCACGCAGTCGTGCCCTGGCCGCTGCCTCGGTCATACCGCGCTGCTCGACCAGCCTGCGCACGGCGAGCTCGTCAGGGACGTCGACGACCACCACGACGTCGTACATGTCGGCCTGCCCGGTCTCCACCAGCAGCGGCACGTCATGCACCACCACCGCCTCAGCGGCCGCGGCACCCTCCAGCTCCGCGGCACGGGCTCGTACGCGAGGATGCACGATCGCCTCGAGGCGCCGCCGCGCAGCATCATCGGCGAACACCACCTCACCCAGGGCCGCGCGGTCCAGAGCACCGTCGCTGTCGAGCACGTCAGCACCGAAGGCAGCCACCACGTCGCGCAGTCCAGC
>DASQMN010000197.1:0-5360 GCA_035645475.1 Nocardioidaceae bacterium | reverse complement strand
TGGCCGAGCAGCTTGGTGAGCGCGTCGAGCTCCCAGATGTCGTCCACGACACCGACCAGGCAGATGACCGTGCCACCGATGAGGACCGCGCCGGCGTCCTCGACGAGGTCGGCGGCGGTGGTGGACAGGAACGGCAGGTGCAAGGCGGTGAGGTAAGCCGCCCACAGCCCCGCGAGCAGAGCCGGGCCACCGCCGTACGGGATGGGCGTGGCGTGCACGTCGCGGTCGCGCACGGCGGCCACGGCATGGACGCGCAGGGCCACCGACCGCGCCGGAATGGCTGCGAGGAAGGTGACCGCAGCCGCAACGGTGAACAGGACCAGGTACTCGCGCACGTCAGTCGGTCGGCTCCTCGACGAGCTCGATGCGCCCGTCGTACTCCTGCAGGCGTTCCAACGGCAGCCCGCCCAGGCGCAGCACCCGCCCGGTCGGGCCGGTGATGTCCAGGATCGTGGAGGCGACCGAACCCGGGCTCGGTCCGCCGTCCAGGTAGACCGCCACCGACTCCCCCAGCATCTCCTGTGCCTCCTCGACCACTGTCGCTGCCGGGCGGCCGGTCGCGTTCGCGCTGCTCACCGCGAGCGGCCCGGTCGACTCCACCAAACGCTGCGCCACCGGCGAGTCCGGCATCCGGATGGCGACCGTCGAGCGGTTGTCGCCGAGATCCCAGGTCAACGACGGCTGCTGACGGCAGACCAGGGTCAGCGGACCGGGCCACAGGTCCGCCACCATGTCACGGGCGTACGCCGGCACGTTGGTCGCGAGGGCGTCCAGAGTGGTGCGAGCAGCGATGAGCACAGGTGGCGGCATGTCACGGCCGCGACCCTTGGCGCGCAGGAGCCGGCGTACAGCGGCTGGGTCGAACGCGTCGGCAGCCAGTCCGTAGACGGTGTCCGTCGGCAGCACGACCAGGCGTCCCGAGCGCACCGCCGTGGTCGCCGCCTCGATCCCCCGGGTCAGGTCTTCCTCGACGTCGCAGGAGAAGCGTTGGCTCACGGCGCCCATGGTGCCATCGGGCGGGCGACACGCAGCGCAGCCGCGTCGCGTCAAGCCTCGCTCAGGGAGCCGTCGTCGTCGCTCAAGCCTTGCGGGCGGTGACGAACCGGTCGCGGTCGGCCAGGTCGCGGTGGTCCCGCACCTCGAACCAGCGCCCCGTACCGGTGAAGACGGCCGGGGCGGTCGTCCGCTGCTCGTGGGCGTGCTCGGCGACCACCACGCCACCGGGTCGCAGCAGCCGGAAGGCGCTGCGCTCGAGCACCCGCATCAGGTCCAGCCCGTCGTCGCCGGCCCACAACGCCAGCGCCGGGTCATGATCGCGGCCCTCGACGCTGACCGACTCCCATGCCTCGAGCGGGATGTACGGCGGATTGCTCACCACCACGTCGACCCGGCCATCGAGATCGGCGAGCTCGACGGCCATGTCGCCGTGGCGCAGGTCGACACCGGTGCCGCTGAGGTTTCTGGAAGCCCAGGCGAACGCGTCATCGTCCAGCTCGACGGCGTGCACCCTCGCCCATGGAGCCTCGTCAGCCAATGCGGCAGCGATCGCGCCGCTGCCGGTCGCCAGGTCGGTCACGACCGGCTCGGGATTGGTCCGCCTGGCCCGCTCGAGGGCCTCCAGCGCCCAGCCGACGACGACCTCGGTCTCCGGGCGGGGTACGAACACCCCCGGGCCGACCGCGAGCTCCACCCGCCGGAAGGTCGCCCGGCCGATCAGATGCTGAAGCGGCACCCGCGTCGCCCGACGCGCCACCAGCTCCTGGTACTCCCGCACCTGGTCGGGGTCCATCGCGGCCGAGCGCACCTGCAGCCGTGGGATGTCGAGCACGTGGGCGGCCAGCGCCTCAGCGTCGTGCAGCGGCGAGTCGACGCCCGCCCGTTCCAGTCGGGCTGTCGCCTCGGTGATCAGCCGCCTCATTCTGATGGACGCAATGACTCCAGCCGGTCCTGCAGGTCCGCGTCGACCAGGGCGTCGACGACCTCGTCAAGCGCTCCGTCGAGCACCTGGTCGAGATTGTGGGCCTTGTAGCCGACCCGGTGGTCGGCAATCCGGTTCTCCGGGAAGTTGTACGTGCGCACTCGCTCGGATCGGTCCACCGTGCGCACCTGGGTGCGACGTGCCTGCGATGCGTCCGCAGCAGCCGACTCCTGCGCGGCGGCCAGCAGGCGGGAGCGCAGGATGCGCAGGGCTTGCTCCTTGTTCTGCAGCTGGCTCTTCTCGTTCTGGCAGCTGACCACCAGCCCCGTGGGCAGATGGGTGATGCGTACGGCGGAGTCGGTGGTGTTGACGCTCTGCCCACCCGGACCGGAGGAGCGGAACACGTCGATGCGCAGGTCGGCGTCGTTGACGGTGACGTCGATGACGTCGGCCTCGGGGACGACCAGCACACCCGCCGCCGAGGTGTGGATGCGGCCCTGTGACTCGGTGACCGGGACCCGCTGTACGCGGTGCACGCCGCCCTCGTACTTGAGCCGGGCGTACGGCGCCTCGCCGGGTGCGGGCGTTCCCTTCGCCTTCACACCAACGGTGACGGACTTGTAGCCGCCCAGGTCGGAGTGGGCCGCGTCGAGGACCTCGGTGCTCCAGCCCCGTCGCTCGGCGTGCCGAAGGTACATGCGCAGCAGGTCACCGGCGAACAGCGCCGACTCCTCGCCTCCCTCCCCCGCCTTGACCTCGAGGATGGCGTCCTTGTCGTCGGCGGGGTCGCGCGGCACGAGCAGCCGCTGCAGGCGCTCGGCCAGCTCGTCGCGCTCCGCTCCCAGCTGCTCCGCCTCGGCGTCGAACGACTCGTCGGACAGCTCCTCTGCTGCTTCCAGATCGCCGCTGACCTCCAGCCAGCGCGAGTAGGTGCGCACGATGTTGCTCACCTCGGCGTACCGCTGCCCCACCCGCTTGGCCCGGATCGGATCGGCGTGAATGGCGGGCTCGGCGAGCTCGCGCTCGAGCTCGGCCTGTTCGGTGACCAGACCCTGCACTGCCTCGAACACGTCGCCTCCTCTCCGTACGACCGCTGAACGCACGACACCGGCCACCCCGAGCTCTTCGGGGGGCCGGCGTCGAGGTTGCTACTTCTTGGCGGCCTGCTTCTTGGCGTAGCGCTGCTCGAAGCGCGCGACGCGGCCACCGGTGTCAAGGATCTTCTGCTTGCCGGTGTAGAACGGGTGGCACGCCGAGCACACGTCCGCGCGGATGGAGCCGCTGGTCGCGGTGCTGCGCGTGGTGAAGCTGTTTCCACAGGTGCAGGTCACCTGGGTGTCCCCATAACCGGGGTGGATGTCCTTCTTCATGGTGTCCTCTCTGAGCGGTCGCCGGGTCGTCATCGGCGATGACGTGAACCGGGGCCTGAAGGCAGTGTGCCAGCGGGACTCGCTGCGTTGCGAATCGCTCCGCACCCTGTGCTGACACAACAGGTGCGCCTGGCGGTGTGTTCCGTCCACCCAGGCGGTGCGTCGCGTGACGAGCCGACCTCGGACCGGCCCCCGGCGCCGCTCAGGGCAGCAGCGGCTCGATGTCCGATGCGATCGTGTCCGGCTCGTCGGCCGGGCCGTAACGCTGCAGCGCCCGGCCGGACGGACTCACCAGGAACTTCGTGAAGTTCCACTCGATCGCGTCGCCCTGCTGTCCCGGCTGCTCGTTGCGCAACCACGAGTAGAGCGGGTGGGCGTAGTCGCCGTTGACGTCGATCTTGGCGAACAGCGGGAACGAGACGCCGAAGGTGGTGGTGCAGAACTCGGCGATCTCCGCCTCGGTGCCCGGCTCCTGGCCACCGAACTGGTCGCAGGGGAAGCCGAGCACCACCAGGCCGCGGTCCGCATAGGTCTCGTACAGCTCCTCAAGGCCCGCGTACTGGCCGGTGAAGCCGCACTCGGAGGCCACGTTGACCACGAGCGCGACCTTGCCGGCGTACTCGGACAGCTTCTGTGTCTGGCCGGTGATGGTGGCGGCGGTGAAGTCGTGCAGGCTCGTCACGGACTCTTCGGTCACTGGTGTCAGTCCTCGTCACCGCGACCGGCGCGGACGGCCTGCGGAGTCGTCTTGTTGACCTGCATGAGGAACTCGACGTTGCTCTTGGTCGACTTGAGCTTCTCGATCATCAGCTCCAGGGCCTGCTGCCCGTCGAGCGCGGAAAGCACCCGCCGGAGCTTCCACACCACGGCGAGCTCCTCGCGGCTCATCAGCAGCTCCTCGCGCCGGGTGCCCGAGGCGTCGACGTCGATGGAGGGGAAGATGCGCTTGTCGGCGAACTCGCGCCGCAGCCGCAGCTCCATGTTGCCGGTGCCCTTGAACTCCTCGAAGATCACCTCGTCCATACGCGACCCGGTCTCGATCAGCGCCGTGGCGAGGATGGTCAGCGAGCCGCCGTGCTCGATGTTGCGAGCCGCACCGAAGAACCGCTTGGGCGGGTAGAGGGCGCTGGAGTCGACCCCCCCGGAGAGGATCCGACCGCTGGCCGGTGCGGCGATGTTGTACGCACGCCCGAGCCGTGTGATCGAGTCGAGCAGCACCACGACGTCGTGGCCCAGCTCGACGAGCCGCTTCGCCCGCTCGATCGCGAGCTCGGCGACGGTCGTGTGGTCGGAGGCCGGCCGGTCGAAGGTCGAGGCGATGACCTCACCGTGCACCGTGCGCTGCATGTCGGTGACCTCTTCAGGCCGCTCGTCGACCAGCACGACCATGAGATGGCACTCGGGGTTGTTGGTGCTGATCGCGTTGGCGATCGACTGCAGCACCATGGTCTTGCCCGCTTTCGGTGGGGAGACGATGAGTCCGCGCTGGCCCTTGCCGATCGGGGCGACGATGTCGATGATCCGCGTGGTCATGCGGGTCGCCTCGGTCTCCAGCCGCAACCGCTCCTGTGCGTACAGCGGGGTCAGCTTGGCGAAGTCGATGCGCTGACGGGCGCTCTCTACGTCGGAGCCGTTGATCGACTCGAGCTTGACCAGCGGGTTGAACTTCTCCTTGCGGTCACCCTCGCGCAGCTGCTTGACCGTCCCGGTGACCACGTCACCCTTGCGCAGGCCCCACTTGCGGACCATGGACAGGGAGACGTACACGTCGTCGGCGCCTGGCAGGTAGCCGCTGGTGCGTACGAAGGCGTAGTTGTCGTGGACGTCGAGGATGCCGGCGACCGGAACGAGGACGTCGTCCTCGCTGATCTGCACCTCCCCCTGGGGGGTGCGGTCACGGTCGTTGCGTCCACGGTCACGGTTCCGGCTGCGGCGACGGCGGCGGCTGCCGGACTCGTCATCGCCGTAGCGGTCGTTGCGGCTCTGGTATCCGCCGCTGCTCTGGCTGTTGCCCTGGTTGCCGTTGTCCTGGCTGCCGCTGCCCTGGCTGCCGCTGCCCTGGCTGCCGCTGC
>DASQMN010000196.1:0-4580 GCA_035645475.1 Nocardioidaceae bacterium | reverse complement strand
ACCCGGCAGCTGCGGCACGCGCTGGGTCGGCGAGGTCCCTGCCGCCATCGGGCACTGATCATCGAGTCCATCCTGGATGCCGCCGGCGGCATCCAGTCGCTCCCCGAGCGCGACGCCGATCTGATCAGACGCCGGTGCGGTCTGCCAACCCCTAACCGGCAAGCGCCCGTTCGTCGCCCGGACGGCCGCTACTACTTGGACATGGAGTGGTCGGCGTACGGGGTCGCAGTCGAGATCCACGGCATCCCGCATCTGGGCGTTCGGCAATGGGAGCAGGACCTTGAGCGAGCCAACGAGATCGTCATCGACGGCCAGCGGCTACTCGTCTTCAGCTCGTACGCGGTCCGCCACGAGTCGGCTCGCGTGGGCGACCAGCTCGTACGGCTGCTGCGCCGCGGCGGCTGGGCGGGGCCGGCATAACGGGTCGGGCAAGGCGTCGGATACGGCGTCGGGCAAGGCGTTGCATACAGCGCCGGGGCAAGGCGTCGGACAGGAGCCGGCGGTCGGCTTCTCCCGGGGCGATCTATCGACATCCGGGTCGTCGAAGCAGCTCAACTGTCGATAGATCGGTCGCGCATGTCGGACCCACTGCTCGATGTATCGACATCTCGGCCGCTCGAGCAGCTGTCATGTCGATACATCCGCTCGGGGGGTGAGCTCCAGGCTGGGCTCGACGACCGACCGCATACGCAGGAAGAGTTCGCGCGAATCCATAGCGCCCTCCAGTCGACATGCCTAGAGTCGCAGCCGTGAGCCAAGTGACGCGTGGTGCAAAAGTGATCGTCGCCCTGGCCGTCGGAGCCAGCCTGGTCAGTCCCCAGACTCCGGCGGCCGCCGCAGACAGCAACCGAGCACCGGTCGCCGTACGAGCCGGCCAGGACCAGCACATCGCCGTCACCCGCTGGTCGAGCACCCGCCAGCTGCGCAACGGAACCGGGGACGGCGTCCGAGTCCGCGGCGGCGCCCTGCGATTCGAGCGGGCCACGGCGCGACGCGTGTACGACGACCCGTACGGACCGGGCGGCCCGACCACGTACGGGATCGTGCACTGGACCAGCCCGTGGGCCAAGCCTGGGTTCGGCCTGACCGAGATGGTCGCCAGCTGGAACGCCACCACCCCGAAGGGCACCTGGATCGAGGTGCAGGGTCGCGGCCGGACCGCCGACCGCACCGGCTCGTGGGACGTGCTGGGTCGCTGGGCCGGGCACGACGCCGGCTTCCACCGCACCAGTGTGCGTGGCCAGGGCGACGACCTTGCCGACGTCGCCGTCGACACGGTCCGCATGAACGGCAGCGCCCGCTACACCGCCTGGCAGCTGCGCGTCACGCTGCTGCGCCCGCGCGGCAGCGAGCGCGAGCCGGCCGTGCACTCGATCGGCGCGATGGCCTCGCGCGTTCCGTCGGGTGCGCCGGCCACGTCGCGCACGACCATGCGGCGCACTGTCGACATCACCGTGCCGCGGTACTCGCAGATGATCCACCGCGGCGAGTACCCGCGCTACGACAACGGCGGTCAGGCCTGGTGCTCGCCCACCTCGGTGGCGATGCTGCTGGCGCACTGGAAGGCCGGCCCGACGCGGCGCGAGTACGCCTGGGTCAAGGACTCCTACGCCCAGCCCTGGGTCGCCCACGCTGCCCGCAGCACCTTCGACTACTCCTACGACGGCGCCGGCAACTGGCCGTTCTCCACGGCGTACGCGGGCAAGCAGGGCCTCGACGCATTCGTGACTCGGCTGCGGTCGTTGCGTGGCGCCGAAGACTTCATCCGTGCGGGCATCCCCTTGACCGTGTCGATCGCCTACGGGTCCGGCGAGCTCGACGGCTCGCCGATCGGCTCGACCGCGGGTCACCTGCTCGTCGTCCGGGGCTTCACCAAGGCCGGCAACGTCATCACCAACGACCCGGCCGCCGCCTCGGCAGCGGGCGTACGGCGGGTGTACAAGCGTGGCCAGTTCGAGCGGGCGTGGCTGTCGGCCTCGGGTGGCCTGACGTACGTCGTGCGTCCCGCCCGGGTGGCACTGCCGGCGCGGTCCGCCTCCTCCCCCTGGTGAACCGGCCTGGTGGGCGGGGCGGTCGTAGGGCACAGTCCCCTTCGTGAGCTCACCCCACAGTGACGACCTGCCCCCTCAGGTGGTCGCAGCGCTGACGCCAGCCGACCTCGAACGCCTGCACCGACAGGTCCTCGAAGCCCACGCAGCGGCCCGCGTCGAGCTGGACGCAGCACTTGACTCGGTCATCAGCTTCGTGCCGCGCTGGATCCGGGGCCGCACCCGCGCCCTCCTGGTGGGCCATCGGTGAGCACGTACGCCGCGACGGCCGAGCTGGGGCGACTGGCGTTGCTGCTTCGTGTCGATGTGGGGGACGTCGCCTACCTCGACACGCTCGACGCCGATCAGCTACGCGCCCTGCGTACGACGCTGGAGCAGCGCATCGCAGCGCCGAACCAGTCAGCGCACGAGCGCATCGCCTCCGCGAGCAACCTGCTGCCGGCGCGTGCGATCGCCGCGTTGGCGATGGCACGGATGCCTCCCCGGCTGTCGGCGGCAGTGGTCGCCGAGATGGCGCCGCAGCACGCCGCCGACCTCGCCGCGGCGATGTCCCCCGACTACCTGCGGCGCGTGTGCCGGCACCTGTCCATGTCATCCGCACGTGGCGTACCACCGCTGCTGCCGGCGCACGTGCTCGCCGCGGTCCTGCACGAGCAGATGGCGCATCGCGACGTGCTGAGCATGGCGGAGGTCGTCGGTGCGCTGGACGACGATCAGATTCGCACCATGGTGAGGGCCTTCGACGACATGTCGATGCTCCTCGAGGTGGCCTTGAGCATCAGCGACCCAGGAGCTGCGCAGCGACTGCTTCGGGCCCTGCCGGACGAGATGCTGCGTGGCCTGGTCGCCGCGGCCGCCATCGACCCGGCGAAGCGCACCGAGCTGGACGGGCTGCTGCGCTCGGCCGGCCTCGGCGACGCGGGCTGAGGCTCAGCCGACCGTCACCTCGATGTCGTGCCACCCCTCGGCGCCATTCGGCACGACGTCGACGTCGTCGCCCGACTGCACGTCCCCGTCGGCGTCCGTCGCTCGCACCGTGAGGGTGTGCTCGCCCGCAGTCGCGTCCCAGTTGTAGACCCACTGCACCCAGGTGTCGGTGCTCGGTACGTCGGCCAGTCGGGCCGGCTCCCACGCACCGTCGTCGACGCGCACCTCGACGCGTTGGATACCACGGTGCTGCGCGAATGCGACTCCGGCGACCGCCACCGGACCGGCATCCACCGAGGCGCCGCTGCTCGGCACATCGATGCGGGACGTCGTCTTCACCGGCCCGCGGGCCGACCAGCCACGGTCGGTCCAGTACGCGCTGACCCGGTCGAAGCGGGTCACCTCCCAGTCGGTCACCCACTTCGTCGCGGACACGTAGCCATACAGTCCGGGCACGACCATCCGCACGGGGAACCCATGCTCGAGCGGCAGTGGCTCACCGTCCATGGCGACAGCCAGCAGGGCGTCGCGGCCGTCGGTGAGCTCGGCGAGTGGCGTGCCGCAGGTCCAGCCGTCCTTCGAGGTGGACAGCAGCGCGTCGGCGTCCGGGAGGACTCCCACCTCGGCGAGCAGGTCGTCGATGCGTACCCCGCTCCATCGGGTGTTGCCCACCAAGTCACCACCGACCGGGTTGGACACGCAGCACAGCGTCACCCAGGTGTCGACCAGGCCGCGCTGAACGAGCTCGTCGTAGCCGATGACCACCTCGCGCTCGACCATGCCGTGGATGCGCAGCTCCCAGTCGCCGGGGTCGACCAGTGGCACGGCCAGCGCGGTGTCGATGCGGTAGAAGTCGTCGCTCGGCGTCTGCCACGGCGGCATGTCGGCGACGTCGACTCCGACCCCGGCAGGCACCCGTGTCGCGGAGAGCCGCAGGTCGAGCCGGCGTCGTGCGCTCTCCACGCCGGACCGGGCGGTGGCAGCCCAGCGTCCGGCAAGCCCTAGGGCCGCGGCGACGACGACGGTGCCGGCAGCGGTGCGCAGGAACCGGCGACGCCCGACGTTGGACACCGCCGCAGCCGATCCCCCGGCATGTGCTGAGCCGTGAGTCGGAGTACGCCGCAGCAGCAGCTCGAGCACCACGATGCTCATTGCTCCGGCTACCAGCGGCGGCAGCAGGTCGTACGGCGAGGACTCCGCACGGCTCATCGCGGCGAGCGCCGCGGCCCCGGCCTGGGCAGCCATGATCAGCACACCGGCTGACCTGTACCGGGTGGCCACCACTCCGGCGAGTGCCGACACCGCGAGGACGCCCAGCAGCACGCCGGCGACGAGGAGCGGCTTGTCGGCTCGGCCCACGGCGTCGATCGCCCGTTCCGCCAGCGCGCCAGGCGTAATCTCGATGATCGCCTCACCGACAGCCAGCACCGGCGACACCCGAACGCGAAGCAGCGCCGACAGCAGCTCGGCGACGCCCAGGCCGACCAAGGCAGCTGACACGCCGGCCAGCACGGCCCAACGCCGGTCCACCGCTGCCGAGCTCACATCTGGCCGTCGCACCCGAGGCCAAGCCGGATGGTCGTTCCGCCCTGGACCGTGACACCG
>DASQMN010000195.1:0-5174 GCA_035645475.1 Nocardioidaceae bacterium | reverse complement strand
TGGTCTGCACCGTGACGCAACCGGACGGCAAGGAGATCGACCTCGACGTCACGACCACGTCGGTCGACGGGGACCTGGTCAACTTCGACGTGAAACAGCGCTAGACGGTCAGCTCACCCGCAGGACCTGCACCTGGCAGGTCCCGTCGAGCGGTCCGTGGACGCGGCGGAGATGCACGTCCGCCGATTGCCCGGGCTGCACGTCGACGAGGCGCTGTGCGGCAACCCCCGCGGTCCCGGTGGAGTCGACGACGACCACGGTCGTCCGGTAGGTCGCGGCCTGGCTGTCGTCGTTGGTCAGCGTGCCGGTCGCGGTCCACCGCTGGCTGAGCCCGACCGCGGGTGAACAGGCGAACTGCGACAGCGCCGAGGCGGCGTCCTCACCGTCCGGCACCGGTGGTGTCTCGGTGCTGTCGGTGGTTTCGTCGTCTTCGGCGCCGGCGGTGGCCGAGCTGTTGGGCTGCACGGGCGCCGAGGTCTCAGCGGAGCTCGCACCCGAGGACGTCGAGGTGCCGGCACAGCCAGCCAGCAGCAGCGCGAGAGGTGCCGCGACGTACGACCTGGCTCGCATCAGCTCAGCACACCACGGGTGACGGTCAGGTCCGCGGACCGGCGCGCTGTGCGATCAGGTCGTCAGCGGGAGGCGCGCCAGAGCATGAGCTGGCGCGATGCGGTCACCTGGACCGGCAGGTTCGGGTTCGGCCTGCTGCTTGCCGTGGCGAGCGAGGCCGTGGCGCTGTCGAGCTGCTCGTCGAGCTGCGCCACCCGCGCCTCCAGCTCCATGACCCGGCGCTCGAGCTCGAGCACCCGCTTGACGCCTTCCAGGCCCAGACCCTCAGCGGTGAGCTGCGCCACCTGCTTGAGCAGCTCGACGTCGCGCCAGGAGTAGCGACGACCTCCGCCGCCGGTGC
The DNA here is from genome assembly GCA_035645475.1 of Nocardioidaceae bacterium. Taxonomy (GTDB): domain Bacteria; phylum Actinomycetota; class Actinomycetes; order Propionibacteriales; family Nocardioidaceae; genus DASQMN01. The sequence goes on along the minus strand of DASQMN010000195.1, from coordinate 4,264 downwards.
GACCGGGACGCACCAGGCCGAGCCGGTCGTAGGTGCGCAACGTCTGTGGATGCATCCCGGTGAGCTCCGCCGCGACGCTGATGACGTAGACGGGGGTCTCCGGTGCCGGAGCGGCTCCGCTCCCGGACACGCCACTCGGTGTCAGGCTCATCGGGTGCCTCGGGCGGCCAGGTCCACCAGCTCCGCGCGCGGGTCGTGATCACCACGAGCGTCTCGCAGCGCCTGCACGGCGTTGGTCTGGGAGTCGTCCAGCGTCGGGGGCACCTGCACCTCCACGGTGACCAGCAGGTCGGCTCTTGAGCCGTCCTTGCGCGGCGCACCCTTGCCGCGGGCCCGGAAGGTGCGGCCGTTGGGGGTGCCGGGCGGAACCTTGAGCGTGACCGGGGCGCCACCGAGCGTCGGCACCTTGATGGTCGCGCCCAGGGCGGCCTCGTCGAAAGCTACCGGGACCGTGACGGTGAGGTCGTCGCCACGCCGCCCGAAGACAGGGTGACTCGCGACGTGCACAGTGACGTAGAGGTCCCCGTCGGGTCCGCCCCGCTCGCCCGACGCACCCTTGCCACGCAGCCGGATGCGCTGCCCGTCGTTGACACCGGCCGGGATGCGCACCTGCATGGTGCGGCTGGACTGCGCACGCCCGGACCCGTAGCAGGTGGGGCACGCCTCGTCGACGACCAGGCCTCGCCCCTTGCAGACCGTGCACGGTTCGGTCATCGCGAAGACGCCACCGGAGGTGCCGGTCTGCATGCCGGTGCCCTCGCAGTTGTAACAGACCCGCGGGACGGTGCCCGCCTTGGCGCCGGTGCCCCGGCACGACGGGCACGCGTCGTCGCTGGTGGTGCGCAGCGGCACGGTGACGCCTTCGACGGCCTGCTCGAAGCTGACGCTGACTTCGGTCTCCACGTCCGCCCCGCGTCGAGGCGGTGTGCTCGTACGCGTGCGCGGCGGGGCGCCGGTGCCGAACATGCCGCCTAGGAGGTCGGAGATGTCGAAGTTGCCCATGTTGCCCTGGCTGCTGGTGCCTCCACCGGGGAACCGGAACCCACCGCTTCCGCCGAAGGCGGCGCGCTGCGCGTCGTACTCCTTGCGCTTCTCCGAGCTGGAGAGCACGGCGTACGCCTCGGAGACGGCCTTGAACCGCTCCTCCGCGGCCTTGTTGCCGGGGTTGGAGTCAGGATGGTGGTCGCGCGCCAGCTTGCGATAGGCCTTCTTGACGTCGTCGGCAGAGGCGGACTTGGGAACTCCCAGGACCTTGTAGAAGTCCTTGTTGGCCCACTCGCTGCTCATCCCTGCACCTCCTCACCTGTTGTTGCTCTCGAACGTCCTGCCGATGCTGGTCAGTCCTGCTCGGCGTCCACCGTGGTGGTTGCCATCGGAGCCTCCGCCGAGGCGTCCTCGGCCGGCGGCTGGGCCGGCGCTGCCTCGCCCGAGGGCTCGGCGACCGCGACCCGCGCCGGACGCACGATCCGGTCGCCGATGCGGTACCCGGGCTGCAGGATCGTGGCGGCCGTGGTGACGCTCACCTCGGCGGAGTAGTCCGACAGCAGCGCCTCGTGCACCCGCGGGTCGAACTCCTCCCCAGCGGTTCCGAAGCGTTCGAGTCCCAGGCCCTCGATGGTGCGTTCCAGCGACTCCGCCACTGACTTGAAGCCACCGGTCAGCTCGCCGTGCTGTCGGGCCCGGTCGAGGTCGTCGAGCACGGGCAGGAGAGACGCCAACGTGGCAGCGGTCGCCTGCTCGCGCGCGGCCGTACGGTCGCGGTCCACCCGACGCTTGTAGTTCAGGTACTCGGCCTGGAGCCGCTGGAGGTCGGCTGTGCGCTCACCCAGCTCACGGGCGAGGCGCGTGGCCTCTTCCTCCGGCTCACCGACCGGCGCCTGCGCGGGGTCGGCCGGAGCGGCCGGGGCCGCAGTTGACTGCGGCCCCGGCGCTGCCTCGTCGGGCAGTGGCTGCTCGGTCAGCGTCTCGTCGGCGCCGGTGCTGGACTCGGTGGACTCGGCGGTCACCGGGCCTCACCGGCCCCGTCGTCGACGATCTCGGCGTCGACCACGTCGTCCGCGGCGGTGTCGCCGGCGTCACCGGACGTCGCGCCGGCGTCCCCGCCGGCGTCACCGGTGGTCTGGGCGTCGGCGTACATCGCGGCGCCCATCTTCTGGCTCGACTCGCCGAGCTTGTTCAGCGCGGCCTTGACCGCCTCGACGTCGGTGCCGTCCAGCGACTGCTTGAGCCCGTCGACATCGGCCTGGACCTCGGCACGGATCTCCTCGCCGATCTTCTCGGCGTTCTCGCCGAGAAACTTCTCGGTGGAGTAGACCAGCGACTCGGCCTGGTTGCGCAGGTCGACCTCTTCGCGGCGCTTGCGGTCCTCGTCGGCGTACTGCTCGGCCTCACGGACCATCCGGTCGATGTCGTCCTTGCTGAGTGCGGAGCCACCGGTGATGGTCATCGACTGCTCCTTGCCCGTGCCACGGTCCTTGGCGGATACGTGCACGATGCCGTTCGCGTCGATGTCGAAGGTGACCTCGATCTGCGGGATGCCCCGCGGTGCCGGGGGCAGGCCGGTCAGCTCGAACGTGGCCAGCTGCTGGTTGGCCGCGGCCATCTCCCGCTCGCCCTGGTACACCTGGATGGCCACCGAGGGCTGGTTGTCGTCGGCGGTGGTGAACACCTCGGAGCGCTTCGTCGGGATCGTGGTGTTGCGCTCGATGAGCTTGGTCATCACCCCGCCCTTGGTCTCGATGCCGAGGCTCAGCGGGGTGACGTCGAGGAGCAGCACGTCCTTGACCTCGCCCTTGAGCACGCCGGCCTGCAGGGCCGCGCCCACGGCGACGACCTCGTCGGGGTTGACACCCTTGTTGGGCTCGCGACCGCCGGTCAGCTCGCGCACGACGTCGGCCACGGCCGGCATGCGGGTCGAGCCGCCCACCAGCACCACGTGGTGGATCTTGGCGACGTCGATGCCGGCGTCCTTGATGACGTTGCGGAACGGCTGCTTGGTGCGCTCGAGCAGGTCGGCGGTCACCCGCTGGAACTCCGCGCGCGTGAGGGTCTCGTCGAGGAACAGCGGGTTGCGGTCGGCGTCGACGGTGATGTACGGCAGGTTGATCGAGGTCTGCTGGCTGCTGGACAGCTCGATCTTGGCCTTCTCAGCGGCCTCGCGGACGCGCTGCATCGCCATCTTGTCCTTGGCGAGGTCCATGCCGGTGCTGGCGCGGAAGCGCTCGACCAGCCAGGTCACGATGGCCTGGTCCCAGTCGTCGCCACCGAGGTGGTTGTCGCCGCTGGTGGCCTTGACCTCGACGACTCCTTCGCCGATCTCGAGCAATGACACGTCGAACGTGCCGCCGCCTAGATCGAAGACGAGGATCGTCTGGTCGGTCTCGCCCTTGTCGAGCCCGTACGCGAGCGCTGCCGCGGTGGGCTCGTTGACGATGCGCGACACCGTCAGGCCGGCGATCTCGCCGGCCTCCTTGGTCGCCTGGCGCTGGGCGTCGGAGAAGTACGCCGGCACGGTGATGACCGCGTCGGTGACGGGCTCGCCGAGGTACGCCTCTGCGTCACGCTTGAGCTTGGACAGCACGAACGCGCTGATCTGCTGCGCGGTGAACTTCTTGCCGTCGATCTCCTGGCTCCAGTCAGTGCCCATGTGGCGCTTGACCGAGCGGATGGTGCGGTCGACGTTGGTGACGGCCTGCCGCTTGGCGACCTCACCGACGAGCACCTCGCCGTTCTTGGCGAAGGCGACGACCGAGGGCGTCGTACGCGCGCCCTCCGCGTTGGCGATGACGGTGGGCTCACCGCCCTCGAGGACGGCGACGACGGAGTTGGTGGTGCCGAGGTCGATTCCGACCGCTCGAGCCATGAGGTCCTCCTGCTGATCTGCGGTCTTGCGACCGGCTTGCCTGGGTGCGCGATCGACGCGCCGAGTACTTGAGTCTGTATGGCTCAACTCTATCGAGCCGTGTTCTCTTCCCCGGCGGCTGCCCGCACTCTGTGGCGACGGTCACCCTGGGGCTCTTGCTGCTGGTCGCCGAGTGGCGGCAAGGCGGGCACCCAGACGCCGAGTGGTGCCCATCCGGGCACGGAGGCAGCTGTTCGGCCCGAAGTGGCACCAGTCGACGACGGCGGCAACGTTCGCGCCGCCATCCGCCGACCCGGCGCTGGAGGACTACGCGCGAGGCGGCGCAGGCAAGCGCCGCAGGCGGCCCCCTCAGGATCCGCCGGCCCGGCGAGTCAGGACGCCGGCCGGGCGGCCCGCCGACCC
>DASQMN010000194.1:0-2250 GCA_035645475.1 Nocardioidaceae bacterium | reverse complement strand
TACGTAGATAAATCGGACCAGTCACGGCTCGGAATACAACTGAAAGACCCGAGTGCGCGACACCCCTGAGCAGCACTGCGATATCGGTGACACTGAACCCTCGGACTGCAACTTCACGACTCTGTGCGACCGTTGTGCGGGACTGAATCCCCGTGTTTGTGCAGGTGGTGGGGCGGGCGGGGCTCGAACCCGCGACCCAGGGATTATGAGTCCCTTGCTCTAACCAGCTGAGCTACCGCCCCGTGCCCTGTACGAGGGCCGCGTCAGCCTAGCGACGCCGACGCGAGAACGACGTGTCATATCGGGTGTCCGGCTGTGCGCCACCCCGTGAAGCGGCGCTCTCGGGGAACGCGACGGCTGGCGACCGGCTGAGCATCCGCCGGGCGTACGTTGACAAGCCACGACCGTCGACGAAGGAGTACGCCGCATGAGGACTCGACCCCTAGGCCGCACCGGCATCCAGGTCACCCCCTACTGCCTCGGGGCGATGATGTTCGGCCAGTGGGGCAATCTCGACCACGACGACTCGATCCGCATCATCCATGCCGCTCTCGACGGCGGCATCAACTTCGTCGACACGGCCGATGTCTACGCGCAGGGGGAGTCCGAAGAGATCGTCGGCAAGGCGCTGAAGGGGCGCCGTGACGACGTGGTGCTGGCGACCAAGTTCCACGGCCCCATGGGCGACGACCCCAACACGCGCGGCCAGTCCCGTCGATGGATCATGCGCGCCGTCGAGGACAGCCTGCGACGGCTGCAGACCGACCACATCGACCTGTACCAGGTGCACCGGCCGAACCCGGAGACTGACATCGACGAGACGCTCGGGGCGCTGTCCGACCTCGTGCACTCAGGCAAGGTGCGGGCCATCGGCTCGTCGACATTTCCGGCCGAGGAGATCGTCGAGGCGCAGTGGGTCGCCGAGAAGCGAGGACGTGAGCGCTTCCGCACCGAGCAGCCGCCGTACTCGATCCTCACCCGGGGCATCGAGCGGTCCGTGCTGCCGACGTGCCAGCGGTACGGCATGGGCACGCTGGTATGGAGTCCGCTCGCCGGTGGCTGGCTGAGCGGCAAGTACCGCAAAGGGCAGGACCTCGACATGGGCAGCGGACGCGCTGCGCGTACGCCCGAGCGGTTCGACCCGGCCAAGCCGGGCAACGCCCGCAAGCTGGACGCCATCGAGGACCTGGTGTCGCTCGCCGACCAGAACGGCACGAAGCTGACCCATCTGGCGGTCGCGTTCGCCATCGCCCACCCAGGCGTGAGCTCGGCCATCGTGGGCCCGCGCACCATGGAGCAGCTCACCGACCTGCTCCACGGCGTCGACCTGACCCTGGACGACGAGGTGCTCGACCGCATCGACCAAATCGTCCAGCCAGGCACCAATCTGAACGCGGAAGATGATGGCTGGACGCCGCCCGCCCTGGCGGACACCGCCACACGTCGCCGGCCGGCCGTCGAGCGGGGCGCCGCCTGATGGCGGACGCTCCCGCCCTGCAGCCTCTCGATGAGGACTGGGACCGGGCACTGGCCGTGGTGGCGCACCCCGATGACATGGAGTTCGGGGCCGCCGCCGCCATCGCCCGCTGGACCGGCATGGGCAAGTCGGTCGCGTACTGCCTGGTGACCAGCGGCGAAGCCGGTATCGACGGCGTCGCACCAGCCGAGTCAGGCCCGCTCCGTGAGGCCGAGCAGGTGGAGTCGTGCCGCATCGTCGGGGTCAGCGAGATCGATTTTCTGCACCTGCCAGACGGGGTGCTGGAGTACGGCGTGCCCCTGCGGCAGGCCATCACCGCGTCCGTACGCCGGCACCGCCCCGACGTCGTCATCACCAACAACTTCCGCGACACCTGGGACGGGGCGAACGCGCTGAACATGTCCGACCACATCGCGGTCGGCCGTGCCACGCTTGACGCGGTGCGTGACGCCGGTAACCGGTGGGTGTTCACCGACCAGGTGGAGCAAGGGCTCGAGCCCTGGAACGGTGTGGGGCAGGTGTGGGCCTTCGGTTCACCTGCCTCCGGTCACGCCGTCGACATCGGCGAGACCTTCGAGGCGGGTGTCGCCTCGCTGGAGGCCCATCGCGCGTACATCGACGGTCTGGGCTGGGACGACTTCGACCCCGAGGAGTTCCTTGACGGCATGGCCCGCCAGACCGGACAGCGGCTCGGAGTCGTGCGGGCGGCAGCGTTCGAGGTCTTCAGAATGGGCTTCGGCGGCTGAGGCGCCAAGTGAGGAGACAGCAACGCC
>DASQMN010000193.1:0-2866 GCA_035645475.1 Nocardioidaceae bacterium | reverse complement strand
ACCTGGCCCTCGCCGGACGAGCTCCCCGGTGACAGCGACCCCGCCATCCTGGACGCTGCTGCCGAGCTGCTCGCGGGGCTGCGCGGTGCCAAGTCGGGCGCCAAGGTGAGCATGCGCACCGAGGTCCTGACCGCGCGGGTTCGCGGCAAGCCGTCCCGACTCGACCTGGCCGAGCTGGCCGTCGACGACGTGCGGGCGGCCGGCAAGGTGAGCGGCCTGCTGACCATGGAGCCACAGGAGGACGCGGAGCGTCTCGAGGTCGTTGCGACGCTCGCCGAGCCGACCCTGCAAGTGCCGGCCACTCCCTGAGTCAGCCGCCGAGGGCGGCGTACATCTCCCACACGAGCAGCTCCGTCGGTACGTCCGCGGTCACACGTGGCCCGCCCCCCGAGGTCAACCTGGCGGCGTCACCTCGACTCAGTTCGCCGGTGCCGTCCATCGTGACCGCGCCGCGGGCGACGAACAGGTGCACGTAGGGCGCATCGGGCAGCTGGACGCTGGCGCCTGCTCCCAGGCGGGCGACCAGGAAGGCGGCTCTTGAGCTGCCGAGCCGCACGGCGGCATCCGTGCGGTGGCCGAGCCCCGACACGACCGGCACCAGGGCGCCGTCCACAAGCTGGTCAGCGACGGCCCGCTGATGGTAGCCCGGGCTGACACCGGGCTCGTCGGGCACCACCCACATCTGCACGAAGTGCACCGGCTCGCCGCCGGCGTCTCCGGACGCGTTGCGCTCTGAATGCTGCACACCACTGCCCGCGCTCATGCGCTGCACCACTCCGGGGGTGAGTACGCCCCGTCGACCGGTTGAGTCCTCGTGCGCCAACGCGCCGCTGAGCACCCAGGTGATGATTTCCATGTCGGCATGCCGGTGGGTGTCGAAGCCGCCACCGGGGCTGACGATGTCCTCGTTGTGGACGACGAGGAGGCCGTGCGAGGTGTTGGCCGGGTCGAAGTGCGATCCGAACGAGAACGAGTGGGCCGAGTGCAGCCAGTCGGTGCGAGTGACGAACCGCTCCGCGGCCCGATGCACCGCGACCTGTGGCGCTGAGCGAGCAGCGCTCATGCTCGCGCCCCCTCAGGGGTGTTCGACGTCGGTGTTCTCGGCGGCACCCCAGCCGTGCCAGCGGTCGATCTCGATCCATGCGCTGACCCGAGGCCGGTCCCGGTTGGGATACGGGCGACCTGTGTAGTGGGTCGACAGGCGGTCGATGTCGGCCAGCCCTTCGTCAGAGGCCGACTCGACGACGCGGCCTTGCATGCTGACGTGGGTGTACCAGCTGTCGGCAGCCAGCACGGTCAGGCTCACCCGAGGGTCGGAGCGAAGGTACTCCAGTCGCTTGCGTCCCTCGTCCATGTTGACCAGCACGCGGTCGCCGTCCATGAGGTACCACGTCGCCACCGACACCGGCTGCCCGTCTTGGCGCACGGCCGTGATGACCGCTGGGTTGGGCTCGCGCAGCAGAGCATCGACCTTGTCCGGGAAGGGCAGCGTCGCCATGGTCAGGCGGACTTGTCGCGCCGCTGGGGCTTCGCCGGTTCGCGCGGCACCAGTGTCGGGTTGACGTTGTCCAGCACGACTTCCTTGGTCACCACGACCTTGCCCACGTCGTCTCGGCTCGGCACCTCGTACATGACGTTGAGGAGCACCTCCTCGATGATCGCGCGCAGTCCCCGAGCCCCGGTGCCGCGCAGCATGGCCTGGTCCGCCATCGCCTCGACGGCGTCCTCGGTGAACTCGAGCTCCACGTTGTCCAGCTCGAAGAGCTTGGCGTACTGCTTGACCAGGGCGTTGCGGGGGGTGGTGAGGATGGCGATCAGCGCGTCCTTGTCGAGGTTGTCGACGGTGGCGATGACCGGCAGGCGACCGATGAACTCGGGGATCAGGCCGAACTTCAGCAGATCCTCGGGCAGCACCTGGCTGAAGATCTTGGTCGGGTCGGGCGCCGAGAAGGCGTCGATGTCGGCGTTGAACCCGAGCGTTCGCTTGCCGGCGCGCTGTCCGATGATCTGCTCGAGGCCGGAGAAGGCCCCGCCCACCACGAACAAGATGTTGGTCGTGTCGATCTGGATGAACTCCTGGTGCGGGTGCTTGCGCCCGCCCTGCGGCGGAACGCTGGCCGTGGTGCCTTCCAGGATCTTCAGCAGCGCCTGCTGCACGCCTTCGCCGGAGACGTCGCGGGTGATCGACGGGTTCTCGCTCTTGCGAGCGATCTTGTCGACCTCATCGATGTAGATGATCCCGGTCTCGGCCTTCTTGACGTCGTAGTCGGCCGCCTGGATGAGCTTGAGCAGAATGTTCTCGACGTCTTCGCCGACATACCCCGCCTCGGTGAGCGCAGTGGCGTCGGCGATCGCGAAGGGAACGTTGAGCATGCGGGCGAGCGTCTGGGCGAGGTAGGTCTTGCCACAGCCGGTCGGTCCGATGACGAGGATGTTCGACTTCGCCAGCTCGACGGTCTCCTCCTTGGAGCCGCGCGCGCTGGTGGCCACTCCGGCCTGGACCCGCTTGTAGTGGTTGTAGACCGCGACGGCGAGTGCCTTCTTCGCCGGGTCCTGGCCGATCACGTAGGAGTTGAGGAACTCCCAGATCTCACGGGGCTTGGGCAGCTCCTCGAGGCCGACCTCGGAGCCCTCGGAGAGCTCTTCCTCGATGATCTCGTTGCACAGATCGATGCACTCGTCGCAGATGTACACACCTGGACCTGCGATCAGCTTCTTGACCTGCTTCTGGCTCTTGCCGCAGAAAGAGCACTTGAGCAGGTCGGCTCCATCACCGATGCGTGCCACAGGCGATGCCCTCCCTCACCAGGTCCGGCGATGTGGTCGAGCACCGCTGGAGCGAACACTTGGGACCGTACTGCACAGC
>DASQMN010000192.1:0-29609 GCA_035645475.1 Nocardioidaceae bacterium | reverse complement strand
CTTGGGCATAGTGTGGCGACGCTCACATCACCGTGGGCCCTGGTGCTGACGGGGGAATCCCTTGCTGCTGGCGGCTGAGGACACGTTCAGGCTCGACGCGAACTTCGTCGACTACCTGCTGGTCGGAATCTACTTCGCGTTCGTCATCGGTATCGGACTGTTGGCCCGCAGGCAGGTGTCCACCAGCCTGGACTTCTTCCTGTCCGGACGCAGCCTGCCGGCCTGGGTCACCGGCCTGGCCTTCATCTCGGCCAACCTCGGCGCGGTCGAGATCATGGGCATGTCCGCCAACGGCGCCGAGTTCGGCATGGCGACGATGCACTACTTCTGGATCGGCGCCGTGCCGGCCATGCTGTTCCTCGGCGTGGTCATGATGCCGTTCTACTACGGCTCGAAGGTCCGCAGCGTCCCCGAGTTCATGCGCCGGCGGTTCGGAACCGGCGCCCACCTGGTGAACGCGCTCAGCTTCGCGATCGCGCAGGTGCTCATCGCGGGCATCAACCTGTATCTGCTGGCGAGCATCGTCGAGGCGCTGCTGGGTTGGCCCTTGTTCGTCTCGACGGTCGTCGCGGCTTTCATCGTCTTGACCTACACCACGCTCGGCGGACTCTCCGCGGCCATCTACAACGAGGTGCTGCAGTTCTTCGTGATCGTCGCCGCCCTGCTGCCGCTCACCCTCATCGGCCTCTACAACGTCGGCGGCTGGGGTGGCCTGAAGGAGAGCATCACCGAGGCACCCGGCGGTGCGGAGCAGCTGAGCTCCTGGCCCGGCACCGGACTGACCGGCATCGAGAGCCCGATTCTCTCCGTCATCGGCCTCGTCCTCGGCCTCGGCTTCGTGCTGTCGTTCGGCTACTGGACGACCAACTTCGTCGAGGTCCAGCGGGCGATGGCCTCCAACAGCATGAACTCCGCCCGCAGCGCGCCCATCATCGGCGCGTTCCCCAAGATGTTCGTCCCCTTCATCGTCGTGATCCCGGGCATGATCGCCGGTGTCTCCGTCGCGGAGACCCAGGCGTTGAAGGCGGGCGAGGCCGCTGAGGGCGTCGAGTTCAACGACTCCATCCTGCTCCTCATCCGAGACCTCCTCCCCAGCGGCATGCTCGGCATTGCCATCGCCGGGCTGATGGCGGCGTTCATGGCGGGCATGGCGGCCAACATCTCGGCCTTCAACACCGTCTTCAGCTACGACCTGTGGCAGCAGTACATCGTCAAGGACAAGCCCGACGACTACTACACCGCTGTCGGTCGCGCTGCGACCGTCGGTGCCACCGTCATCGCGATCGGCACCTCGTTCATCGCAGCCGGTTACAGCAACCTGATGGACTACCTGCAGGTCCTGTTCGGCTTCTTCAACGCACCGCTGTTCGCCACGTTCATCCTCGGTATGTTCTGGAAGCGCATGTCGGCCACCGCCGGATGGGTGGGCTTGATCTCCGGCACGCTCGCAGCGGTCGCGGTGGCGTTCCTCAGTGAGGACGCGTTCGGCAGCTACAGCATCGGCGTGATCCCGTTGGACGGCCAAGGCGCGAGCTTCGTTGCCGCGGGCGTGGCCTTCGCAGTCGACATCGTGGTCAGCGTCCTGGTCACCATGGTCACACCGGCGCGGGACGAGTCCGAGCTGCGTGGACTGGTGTACTCGCTGACGCCCAAGGAGTCCTTGCGCGACGACAAGCACGGCACCTACCCGTGGTACCAGTCGCCGACCAAGCTGGCGGGGATCTGCCTGGCCATCGTCATCGCCCTCAACATCGCGTTCCGCTGAGCCACCAGGAGATCTGACATGTCCCAGCACAGCGCATCCAATCCGTCCGGGGCGACCGCCGCGGGGGCGTCTGACACGGGTACGTCCGGTACGAGCGAGAAGCGCACGGCCGGCATCTTCGACATCCGCGTGATCATCGGAGCCCTGCTCGGCCTCTTCGGACTGATCCTGGTACTGACCAGCCTCTTCAGTGACCCCCAGGCGGCGGTAGCCAAGGCGAACGACGTCGACCTCAACCTGTGGACCGGGCTCTCCTTGTTGGCCGCCGCCGCGATCTTCATCATCTGGGCGAGGCTGCGACCGATTGTGGTCGACGAGTCGGCATCCAGCGACAGTCCGGCGGGTCACTGACGCCTCGCGCCCGGGGCCACGTCGTCGCGCCACGGACCCGGCTGCGCTACTCTGACGCCGTGGCCGCCACTCTGCTCCTTCGCCAGCCGCGCTGACCCGCACGACGTCAGCGCGGCCACCCCTCGGTATCCGGGGGGTTTTTTTCTGCCCGGAAGCCGGGCCAGGAGCAGAACGCCACCAACAACAGGAGACTCTCGTGAGCATCGACCAGCAGCCGCCGCGACAGAGGGCCGGCTATGACGTGGAGGCCGTCCAGGCTAAGTGGCGGCCCGTGTGGGAGTCGCTGCAGCCTTTCAACGCCGCGGACGACGAGGACTCAAGAGAGCGCCGCTACGCGCTGACGATGTTCCCGTACCCCTCCGGTGACCTGCACATGGGACACGGCGAGGTCTTCGCCCTGCACGACTTCTGGGCCCGCTACTGGCGACAGCGCGGCTACGACGTGCTGAACCCGATCGGCTGGGACTCCTTCGGCCTGCCCGCGGAGAACGCGGCCATCCGGCGCAACGAGAACCCCACGAGCTGGACCTACGCGAACATCGAGACGCAGGCCGAGTCGATCCGCCGGTACGCGGTCAGCTTCGACTGGACTCGACGGCTGCACACCTCCGACCCGGAGTACTACCGCTGGACCCAGTGGCTGTTCCTGCGCTTCTACGAACGAGGGCTGGCCTACCGCAAGTCCTCGCCGGTCAACTGGTGCCCGGTCGACCAGACGGTGCTGGCCAACGAGCAGGTGGTGCAGGGGCTGTGCGACCGCTGCGGCTCCCAGGTGACCAAGCGAGACCTGACGCAGTGGTACTTCCGTATCACCGACTACGCCCAGCGCCTGCTGGACGACATGGAAGCCGTCCGGGACCGGTGGCCCGAACGGGTCGTCACCATGCAGCGCAACTGGATCGGCCGATCCGAGGGCGCCTACGTCGACTTCGACATCGAGGGTCCTGCCGGGACGGCCAGTGAGCCGGTCACGGTGTTCACGACCCGGCCGGACACGCTGTACGGCGCCACGTTCTTCGTCGTGGCACCGGACGCAGCCCTGGCCGACCAGCTGTGCGCACCCGATCGGCGGGACGCCTTCGAGGCTTACCGGGAGCAGACCCGGCAGGCCAGCGAGATCGAGCGCCAGGCGACCGATCGCCCCAAGACCGGCGTGCCGCTGGGTGTGTCGGCGATCAACCCGGTCAGCGGCGAGCGCATGCCGGTCTGGGCCGCCGACTACGTGCTGGCGGACTACGGAACCGGCGCGGTGATGGCGGTACCCGCACACGATCAGCGCGACCTGGACTTCGCGCGCGCCTTCGAGCTGCCTGTACGGCAGGTCGTCGACACAGGAGCGGAGGACCCGGCGATCAGCGGGATCGCGACGCCCGGGGATGGGTCCTACGTGCACAGCCCGGCACTGGCCGGGATCGAGGGCAAGGCCGTCGGAGTGTCGGCGATGATCTCGCACCTGGAGGCAGAGGGAGCCGGGCGAGGCGCGGTCACCTACCGGCTACGGGACTGGCTGCTGAGCCGACAGCGGTACTGGGGCGCCCCGATCCCGATCGTGCACTGCACGTCATGTGGGGAGGTGCCTGTGCCCGACGACCAGCTGCCGGTGGAGCTGCCCTACCTGTCGGGCACAGATCTCGCCCCCAAAGGAACCTCACCGCTGGCCGGCGCGACGGACTGGGTGCAGACGCCCTGCCCGTCCTGTGCCGGCGACGCGCGCCGCGACACCGACACCATGGACACCTTCGTCGACTCCTCCTGGTACTACCTGCGCTACTGCTCACCGCACTACACCGACGGCCCGTTCGACCCCGAGGCCGTGCGCCGATGGCTGCCGGTCGACCAGTACGTGGGCGGGGTCGAGCACGCGATCCTGCACCTGCTGTACAGCCGCTTCTTCACCAAGGTGCTGCACGACATGGGCATGGTCGACTTCAACGAGCCGTTCAGCGCGCTGCTGAACCAGGGCCAGGTGATCAACCAGGGCAAGTCGATGAGCAAGTCGCTGGGCAACGGAGTGGACCTGGGCGAGCAGATCGACCGGTTCGGTGTCGATGCCGTGCGACTGACGATCGTCTTCGCCGGCCCGCCGGAGGACGACATCGACTGGGCCGACGTGTCACCGGCCGGCTCGCTGCGCTTCCTGCAGCGGGCGTACCGGATCGCGGCGGACGTCAGCAGCGAACCGGGCAGCGATCCCGAGAGCGGCGACCAGGCGTTGCGCCGCGTGGTGCACCGCACCGTCCACGAGGTGAGCGAGCTGGTCGAGGCGCAACGCTTCAACGTGGTCGTGGCCCGGGTGATGGAGCTGGTCAACGCCAGCCGCAAAGCGATCGACTCCGGGCCGGGCCCAGCTGACCCCGCTGTACGGGAGGCGGCGGAGGTGGTCGCGATCCTGCTGAGCCTGGTAGCCCCGTACGTCGCGGAGGAGATGTGGGAGCAGCTGGGTCACGAACCGACGGTGGCCCTGGCCGGTTGGCCGCAAGCAGACCCTGCCCTGCTGGTGCAGGAGGCGGTCACCTGTGTCGTGCAGGTCCAGGGCAAGCTGCGCACCCGGCTGCAGGTCTCACCTGACGTCGAGGAGGCGCTCCTGCGCGAGCTGGCACTGGCCGACCCGAGCGTTCAGCGAGCCATCGACGGCCGCCCGATCCGCACCGTCATCGTGCGTGCACCTCGGCTGGTCAACGTCGTCGTCTGAGACGGCGCCATATCCGGCCGCCATGCCCGGCCAGTCCGGCTCTCTTGCTTCCTGCCGGCCGGCGGCTGCGCACACTGGTGAGCAGCCGCCGGATGCGTCCAGGACGGCCTGGCTGCGCAACGGGGCTCGTGCGGGCCGGACGGGCCGGGAAGCGCACCCGGGCCCAGCGCCGGCGTACGGGCTGTACGGCCTGGCGTGAGTTGCTGCGCAGCCGTTCGATGGCGAGGACGGCCGGCGGGCGCGCTTCGTGCTGTTCGCGTGTGCGCGCCTGCTGGCGCACCCGCTCCTGCACGTCGATCTCGCGCAGCAGGCGGGAGACGTTGCCGAGCAGCACACCCTGCAGCTCCAGGCTGGTGTCGTCGTGGTCCAGGAGGACGAGCTCGGTGAGCCGTGCCTGAGCCTCACCGACGGCCTCCAGCGCCTCAGCCAGCTGCCGGGTCTGGGTCTCGGGATCACCCTCAGCCTCCTCTCGTACCAGGCGGCCGTAGGCCGACAGCGCAGTGCCGATGTCGTGCAAAAGATCTCCGAACACATCCCGCAGGTCCTCGGTGTACGGCTCGCGGTCAGCGTTCTCGGCCTCTCGGGTGTGGTCGAGCACGGCACGGCACAGGCTGCGCATGGCCACCGTTGTGTGCTCCAGCGCGTCCAGACCACTGCGCAGCAGCGGGCCGGGGTCGAAGGTGCCCAGCGCGCGCACGTTGAGGCGCCGGTTCTCCGCCGCATCCACCAGCACCGTGTCGACCCGTGTCACGCGGCGAGCGAGCGACCTGGCCTCGTCCAGCCACTGGCTGGCTCGGTCGACATCAAGCTCGCGCGGTAGCTCGTCGCCCATTCGGTGCAGCAGCTTCGCGATTCGCTCGGCGAGACTCTGCACCGCCTCACCTGCGGTGCGCGACTGCACCGGCGCCGGCAGCACGAAGTTGTAGACGACCCCCACAGCGGCCCCGACCAGCGTCTCCGCGATGCGCTCGTATGCGCCCGTCTCGGCTCCGCCGATGGAAAGGATCAGCATGGCGCTGATCGGCACCTCGAGCAGCTGGTCACGCAGCCGAAGCAGGTGCCCGATCAACAGTGCCAGGGCCACGGTGATGGCCAGGCTCCACCAGGTCAGCTTGGCCACCTCGCTGAAGACGACCGCGACGACGACGCCAGACACGACGCTGGCGATGCGCTGGATGCCGGCCGTAAGCGTGCTGAACAGCGACACCTGGACGACGAGCAGAGCGGTGAGCGGCGCGAGGACGGCATCGCCGCCCGGCAGCAGCTGTTGCGCGACGACGAAGGCAGCCACCGCCGCGCCGGTGAGCCGAAGCGTGCGCTGCACCGCCTTGGGGCCCCGCTGGCGCAGCAGCTGCCAGGTCGAGGACAACGCGTGCATGGCTGTCAGCATGCCGGTCCTCGAGGCGGCGAGCCGACACCAGTCGGCTTGCGGGCCTGTGTCGTGAGGCGTGCCGCTGGGCCGCTCCCTTCGGAGGCAGGCGCGTCCGTGGTGGGATGTGCGCCATGGCACGCACCGTGGTGGTCACCGACTCGACGGCGTCGCTGGCTCCGGACGTGGCCGAGTCGTGGAGCGTTGTCGTGGTCCCCTTGCAGCTGATGGTGGGGGACCGGACTCTCGACGAGGACCCACAAGCCAGCGCGGACACGGTGACGGCGGCCCTTCGTCAGCGTGAGCAGGTCAGCACCTCGCGTCCCAACCCCGATGTGATGCTGGCGACGTACGAGCGGGCGGCCGCCGACGGCGCGACCGAGCTCGTGTCCGTGCACCTGTCGAGCAAGCTGTCAGGAACGTACGAGTCTGCCCAGCTTGCCGCTCGTCGCTCGCCGATTCCGGTGCGCACGGTCGACACCGGGCAGCTCGGCATGGGCACCGGCTTCGCAGCGCTGGCCGCCGCTCGAGCCGTTGCCGCCGGAGGTGATGGGGTGGCCGCCGAAGCGGCGGCGCGCACCTGTGCCGACGCAACTCGATCGCTTTTCTACGTCGACACGCTCGAGCACCTGCGCCGTGGCGGCCGGATCGGTGCGGCGCAGGCTCTGCTCGGTTCCGTGCTGGCCGTCAAGCCGCTGCTCACCATCTCGGACGGAACGGTCGTCCCGCTGGACAAGGCACGCACGTCGACCCGAGCGCTGCAGCGCCTGGTCGAGCTGTCGGTCGAGGCGGCTCGCACGCTGGAGGGGCCGGTGGACGTCGCGGTTCAGCATCTGGCGAGCGCGCAGCGTGCCGGCGACGTCGCCGGGCGCCTGTGTGAGCGGTTGCAGCTGGACGAGGTCGATGTCAGTGAGGTGGGCGGCGTTCTCGGCGCTCACGTGGGCCCCGGCATGGTGGCGGTCGTCCTCGCGCCCCGGTGGACCCCGCCGGCCGAGTAGAACGCACCGCACCGCTGGCTGCGCTTGTCCACAAGGCTGTCCTGCTCGGCACGGATCTGCCGCTTGGGCGCCTACCTTCTCTCGGTGACTCATCCATACCGACGGAGGCGGTCCCGACAGCGCGAGACCGAGGATGCCGCGCACCGGCGGCTCCGACTGCTGACCGACCAGCTCGCCGGCCGGGTCGCTGACTCCGGAGTCCGCTCGTCGCTCGGCCCGGCGTTGCACGGGCGCGATCCTCAGGGCCGGACCTCGCCCCAGCATCCCCCGGTGGCGGAGCCGGGCGACGAGGTGTCAGCGGTCCGGCCGGCTGTCGCCGCACGGTCCGCTGGGGTGGACCCAGGCGACGACGTGTCCTCGATCGACCCGGGTGGCAGCCGGGGCCGGCAGCTCGCAGACGCATCGGAGCGGCGTGAGCCAATCCGCAGCAACACCTCGACAACGCTCCGCGCAGGCAGTGGGCGGCATGCAGCGCGCCCGCTGCCGTGGCATCGCCGGCTGCTCGCCGTCCTTCTCGACCGTGCGCCGGCAGGTGCGCACGGCGTGTCCTCGACACATGTCATGGTGCTCGCCCTGGTCGGGCTGGGGGCGGTGGCGATCGCTGTCTGGTGGCTGACCGGAGCCAGGCCGCAGGCGGCACCTGTGGCCGACGCCGCGCTCATCGAGGAGCCGGTGTCCACGGTGCAGGCAGGTGTCGAAGTGCCGCCGGCCCCGAGTGCCGACCCACCGCCATCCGGGTCGAGCGGGGAGTCGATTCCGACGCAGGCGGCCACGTCTGTACCCGCAGCCCCGAGCGGAGCGGCCAGCCAAGCCAGTGAGGTCGTGGTTGACGTCGCCGGCAAGGTACGCCGGCCCGGCATCGTGGTCCTTCCCGCCGGCTCCCGTGTGGCGGATGCGCTGGAGGCAGCCGGGGGCGTTCGGCACGGTGTCGACACGGCCGCACTGAACCTGGCGCGTCCGTTGCTCGACGGCGAACAGGTGCTGGTCGGGCTGACGGCCCTCGGTTCGCCCGACGGCCTCGACCCAGCGAGCGCCGGCCCAGGCGCTGCCGTCACTGCGTCCCCGGGACGGCCGACCGCCCTCGTCAATCTCAACACCGCCACCCTCGAGCAGCTCGACACGTTGCCCGGGGTCGGGCCCGTCACCGGGCAGGCGATCCTGGACTGGCGCACTGAGCACGGCGCCTTCACCAGTGTCGAGGAGCTGCTGGAAGTCGACGGGATCGGGGACGCGACGCTCGCCGACCTTCGAGACCTGGTCACGGTGTGAGCCGGTGCGGGTCGACGGAGCGGCCCGCCGGGAACCCGGCTCCGGTGCCGACGTGCGGCCGGACCGCCCCGATCTACGCGTCGCCGCACCCGCTGTGGCTGCCTGGGTGGCTACCGGTGTCTGCCTCGCCCTGCCGCTGTCGTGGTCCCTGACGACGGCAGCTGCCGCGGGAGTCGGCGCCCTCCTGGCGTTGGCGGGCCGGCGTCGTCGCCTGGCATCGGTCGTCCTTGTCGTGGCGGCGGCCGCGTGCGTCTCGGCCGTACGTGTCGCGGGCACCGGCTGGGGGCCGGTTCCCGACCTTGCGGCGGAGCGCGCGGTCGCGAGCGTGCACCTGCGTACGACCAGCGACCCGCATCTCGTGCACGGCCGATTCTCCGATCTGGTGGTGCTCGATGCCACGCTCATGCGCGTCGAGGCGCGCGGCGCCGTCGCCAGCACCCGGACGCCGGTCGTCGTCTTCGCCGAACCGGAGTGGACATCGGTCGAGCTCGGTTCCACCCTCCATGTCGTGGGTCGGCTCGCGCCGAGCGACTCTCCCGAGTCGGCCGCGATCCTGCAGGTGCAGCGAGTCGTGGCAGAGCATGCCGATCCGGCGTGGTGGTGGCGGGCCTCCCAGCGCATGCGTGAAGCCGTACGAGAAGGAGTCGCGTGGGCGCCTGACGAGGCCAGAGCGCTCGTGCCCGCGCTCGTGGACGGTGACGACGCAGGCCTCTCCGAGGCGACACAGGAGGACTTCCGCACCACCGGACTGACCCACCTGTTGGCCGTGTCCGGCACCAATCTGACTCTGCTGGTCAGCTTCTTGCTGCTGGTCGGGCGTCGGGTGGGGGTCAGCGCCTACGGCCAGGTGTTCGTCGTGGTTCTGGCTGCGGCCGGCTTCGTCCTGCTCGCCCGCCCGGAGCCGAGTGTGCTGCGGGCGGCCGCTATGGGTCTCGTCGCTGTGGTCGGGCTGGGCTCGGGCGGTCGGCGTCGCGGTGTCCGGGCGCTGGCGTGGTCCGTGCTCCTGCTCGTGCTGATCGACCCGTGGCTGAGCCGGTCGGTCGGCTTCGCGCTGTCGGTGAGTGCTACCGCGGGAATCCTGCTGCTGGCTCCAGCCTGGCGCGACGCGTTGGCACGGTGGCTGCCGCCACTGCTGGCCGAAGCCCTCGCGATCCCGCTGGCGGCGCAGGTGGTGTGCACCCCTGTGGTCGCGGCCATCTCCGGCCAGGTCTCCCTGGTCGCCGTCGCGGCCAATCTGGCCGTCGCTCCTGCCGTCGGGCCCACGACCGTCCTGGGACTGCTTGCCGGCGCCGCTGCTCTGCTGTGGACCCCCGTCGCGCATGCGGTCGGCTGGCTGGCCGGGGCGTGTGCCTGGTGGATCGTGCAGGTGGCGCATGTCGGCGCTTCCCTGCCCGGCGCCGCCCTGGAATGGAGCACGACGCCGGGTGCGCTCATCGTCTTGACGACCCTCTGCGCAGCGTTGATCCTCATCGCGTCCTGGGTGCTGAGCCGACGGTGGTTGGTGCTGGTGCTCGCCCTGGCCATCGCGGCGTACGTCTGGCGGCCTGTCACACCGGGCTGGCCACCGGACGGGTGGCTGCTGGTCGCCTGCGACGTGGGTCAGGGTGACGGGCTGGTGGTCAACGCCGGCGGCGGAGCGGCTCTGGTGATCGACACCGGCCCGGATCCCCGCCTGATTGACGGCTGCCTGGACCGGCTCGGCGTGCAACGCGTCCCCTTGGTCGTGCTGACCCACGGCCACGCAGACCATGTCGACGGGTTGCCTGGTGTTCTCGCCGACCGGTCGGTGGGCCAGGTCGAGGTGACGCTGCTCGATGAGCCGGCGGCTCAGACGGCGGAGGTCAGGCGAATAGCCGCCGACGCCGGCGTTCCCGTGCGCCAGGTGGTGCCCGGCGAGCAGGGATCGCTCGGCGACCTGCAGTGGCATGTGCTGTCCCCGGTCGCGAGCGGCAGCAGCGACTCACTCGACCCCCAGTCCGGCCCCAACGACGCCAGCATCGTGCTCCTGCTTCAAGCCCGAGGCCTGTCGGTGCTGTTCACCGGTGACCTCGAGCCGGCCGGCCAGTCGCGCCTGCTGGCCTCGGCAGCTGCCCGGGGCATCTCGCTCGACGTCGATGTCCTCAAGGTCGCTCATCACGGCAGCGCCTACCAGAGCTCCGAGTTCCTGGCGGCCACCGATCCGCAGATCGCTGTGTTCAGCGTGGGCGCCGACAACGACTACGGTCATCCGGCCGACTCGACCCTCCAGGCTCTGAGCCGCCTGGGGACGAAGACCTACCGCACCGACCTGCTGGGTGACGTCGCCGTCGTAGTCGACTCCGAGGGAGTCGCCGTGACCAGTCGCTAGCACCGTGAGACCGGCTTCAGCCAATTTGACCCTCACGTCGCCAGCGCTGAGGCTATGGCCGTGGCCACGAACCTGACAGCAGAAGCATCGGTGGCCAGCCATGACAGCGGGTTGCCGCCCTTCGCGTCGTGGCCCAATCTCGTCACCGGCCTTCGTACGGTCGCTGCCGTGGTGCTCGGTGCGGCCGCTCTGGCCGAGAGCAGCGCCGTCCTTCTCGTCACGGCATACGCCACCTACTGGGTGGGTGACGTCCTTGACGGGTGGCTGGCCCGCCGCCTGAACCAGGAGACCCGGGTCGGCGCGGTGCTCGACGTGATCGGCGACCGGGCGAGCTGCGCGGTGCTCGCCGCCGGCCTGATCGTGCTGCAGCCACAGCTGTGGCCGGCGGTCACGGTCTTCCTCGTCCAGTTCATGGTCGTCGACTGTCTGGCGTCGCTGTCGTTCCTGCACTGGCCGCTGCTCAGCTACAACTACTTCGACCGTGTCGACCGCAAGGTCTGGTTGCTCAACTGGTCGAGGATCGCGAAGTTCCTCAACACCGTCAGCGTGGTCGCCGTCGCCGTGGCCGGTGCACCCCTGCTGGCGCTCGCGGTGGCTTCGGCTCAGCTGGCGCTCAAGGTGTGGACCGCCCAGCGAATCTGGCGGCTCCTGCAGACGACTGAGCCCCGGTCCGCCTGAGCGCCTCGTCGTCGCGTGGGCCTGTGGAGCTCTCGCCGGATCCCATGGCCACGGCCGCGAGGTACGCCGCCAGTGCGCCCACGACGAAACCGCCGAACGCGTCCACCAGGTAGTGCCAGCCCAGGTACACCGTTGCCAGCACAGTGAGGCCAAGGAACAGCAGCAAGCCTTGCCGCACCCAGCGGCTCAACCCGACCCGCCACGCGATGATGACCGCGGTCACGGTGATGGCGACGTGCAGCGAGGCGAAGGCCGCAATGTTCTGCACCGCACTGGTCGTCCACGGGTCGGCCAGCACCTCGGCGCGTTCGTCGAGCATCATCGCCGCCAGCCGCGAGTTCGGTGTGTCGGCCAGGCGGGCGTAGTTCTCCGGCTCGGCATACACCGGCCCAACAGTCGGGAAGGCGTAGTACAACGCCACCCCGAGCACCCAGTCGATGCTGACGGCGGTGATGTACCACATTCCCCGGCGCACGTCGCGGGTCCAGACCAGTGCCGCTGCGAGACTGATGGGGATGAAGACCAGCCAGGCGATGTAGACGAACGACATCACCTCAGCCGCGATGCCGCGACCGAGCAGCTGATGCAACAGCACCGCGGGGTCCTGGCCGAGCGTGAGCGCCTCGTCCATCTGCGCGAAGGTGGCGTCCCAGGAGCCGTCGCGGATCATCGGCATCCAGCTCTTCAGATTCCGGAAGGCGACATAGGTGATGTACCAGCTGCCGAGGCCGATTCCGACCAGTTGCAGGCGCTGGCGGTTCCATCGCTCCGCGACGACGGCGCGCGTCACCTCCCAAAGACCAGTGCCGTCGCGCCGCCAGCGCCGTACGGCACGGGGGACGACGTCGGTCAGGAAGCAGACGGCCAAGATGACCGGCAGTCGAACGTAGGTGGGACCAGCCACCGAGTCGGGGTCGCGAATCGGCAGGTCATAGCTGAGGGCGACCACGACTGCGGCGACGGCCATAGCGGCAGCCGTCGCCACCGACACGCCGTACGTCCGGATGGGCACGCCCCGCAGAATACCGAGCCGACCTCACCGAGAAGCGAATCGGCCGCCGGCGCCGATCAGTACGAGGTACCGCCGGCTCACTGGGGTCGCTGGCTGTCGGCCGGTCATGACACCCTGCCCGCATGGCCTCGCGTACCTCGCTGGGGGGCGTCACACTCGTGACGGGTCCTGCTGAGTTCTTGTCCGAGCGTGCCGTCAGCTCGGCTCTGCAGGAGGTGCACCGCTCCTCTCCGGAGGCCGAGACGACGGTGATCTCCGCCGAGACGCTGACTCCCGGCGCCTGGGCCGAGCTGACCAGCCCGTCGCTGTTCGCCGAGGCGACCGCGGTCGTCGTACGAGCCTTGGAGAACCTTCCCGAGGACCTGCAGCCGGCCTTGCTCGAGCACGCTGCTGCGCCGTCTGCGGACACCGCGGTAGTGCTCGTGCACGGTGGCGGCCCGAAGGGCAAGGGGCTGTTGGACAAGCTCCGCAAGCTGCCTGCCGTGACGGAGGTGCGCAGTGAGGCACCCAAGCCATGGAAGCTGGCCGCATTCGTCACGACCGAGGTCCGCTCGTACGGCGGCAGCATCAGCGACGACGCCGCGGCGTTCCTGGTCGACGCGATAGGCACCGACTTGCGAGCGCTGTCCGGAGCGGCTGAGCAGCTGGTCAGCGACTTCTCTCCGCAGCGGCTGTCGATAGAGCTGGTGCGGCGCTACTTCGACGGGCGTGCCGAGGTCAAGGGCTTCGACATCGCTGACGCAGCCATCGCCGGCCGGTGCACCGAGGCGCTGGAGCAGCTGCGCTGGGCGATGGGCAACTCAGTGCCGCCCGTGCTGATCACCAGCGCCTTCGCCTCGGGCTTGCGCTCACTCGGTCGGCTCGCGTTCGCCCCCCGCAACCTCTCGGAGGCCGACCTGGCACGCCATGTCGGCACGCCACCGTTCCGCATCAAGCCGCTGCGAG
Source organism: Nocardioidaceae bacterium (assembly GCA_035645475.1). Classification (GTDB taxonomy): domain Bacteria; phylum Actinomycetota; class Actinomycetes; order Propionibacteriales; family Nocardioidaceae; genus DASQMN01. The sequence goes on along the minus strand of DASQMN010000192.1, from coordinate 16,183 downwards.
CACTGCTGCGGGGGTGGACGCCGGCAGGGCTGCGGGTGGCCATCGCGGCGGTGGCACGCGCGGACCTCGACGTCAAAGGTGGGGCTGGCGACCCCGAGCACGCCATGGAGCGCATGGTGCTTGCGGTCACGTCCGCGTACGGACGCTGACCGGCTGAGGGAGCGCGGTGGCCCCCCTCGCATCACGTGAGGGTCCGCCTACCTCAGCGAATCAGAGCGAGGCGGCCCGTTTCGCTATGGCTGACTTGCGGTTGGCGGCCTGGTTCTTGTGTATGACACCGGCTGACGCGGCCTTGTCGAGCTTGCGGGTGGCGGCGCGCGCCAGCAACCGTGCCTGCTCGGAGTCGCCTGACTCAGCCGCAGCCCGGAACCGTCGAATGGACGTCTTGACGGCCGTCTTGACCGACTTGTTGCGCCGGTGGGCACGCTCGTTCTGCAGGTTGCGCTTGATCTGGGACTTGATGTTCGCCACGTGGCACGCCTCGTTGCACTGGGGATCGGGAAACGGAGTTCGGGGACTGAGTCACAAGGAAGGCGCCCGTGGCGCACGACACGAGGGTCTACGCTACCAGCGGGCCGCTGAGCCACCCAATCTGTCGCTGGCCGAGCGCAAGCGCGCGCCGGTTCGGGCGCCGGACACCCACGACGCCGTGGTCGCGGACCGGACGTCGCCAGCCGATGCACCCGACGGCGTGGCGGTGGAGGCGAGCCGGTGAAGGTGCGTCACGAACCCACGGTGTCCGTCCACCGGGTACTGACGAGGCTCCCGAACAGCCTGACGAGAGCCGCTGTACGTGCCCCAGGCAACACGTAACGGAACGTCTCATGAAGACTCAGTGGCTGTAGCCTGAGCGGATGGTCCGCCGCCCTTATCTTGTCGCCGTCGCAGTAGCGGCGTTGACCATGGGTGTGGCCATCGTCGGCTCCCTGACGCTGGATCGGCCGATCCGCGATCCCGACGGCGTGCTCGGTCCCTCGTGGGTGCGCCTTCCGCTGATCGTGCTGGTCTTCTTCCTCGCCGACGTGGTGCCCCGTGCCCTGGGAGTCCGCAGGTCGACCGGGATCGGACTGATCGCGGCCGGGGAGCAGATCCGGCGCCAGCGGTGGACCCGTGAGCGGCTGGGACTCGTCGCCATCGGCCTTGGCTGCTTCTACGTGACCTATGTGGCGTACCGCAACCTGAAGGACCAGCTGCCCTTCGTGCGCGAGAGCGTGACTGACCCGTTCCTGCACCGCGTCGACCACATGCTGATGCTGGGCTACGAACCGTCCGACGTCCTTCACGACGTATTGGGCACGGGTGTCGCGGCCCACTTCTTGAGCTTCGTCTACGTCAGCTATCTGTTCTTCGTCCCGCTCACACTCGCTGCAGCGCTGATGTGGAGCCGCAACGTCCACCGCGGTTTCTGGTACGTCACCGCCCTGTGTCTCAACTGGTCTCTCGGAGCCCTCAGCTACTACCTGCTGCCGTCGGTCGGTCCGCGCTACGCAAACCGGGACATCGTCGCGGATCTCCCCGAGACCAGCGTCTCCTCGTTGCAGGAGTACCTCGAGCGCGCCCGGCTGGCCGTTCTGGCCGATCCCTCGGGAACGGAGGTGCTGCACGGCATCGCCGGGTTCGCGTCGCTGCACGTCTCGGTGGTCGCCACGGCACTCTTCTTCGCGATCCGCGCGGGGATGGCGAAGGCCGTGCGTGCAGCGGCCCTTGTGTATCTGCTGCTGACGGCGATCGCCACCATCTACTTCGGCTGGCACTACTTGCTCGACGACATCGCCGGGCTGGGCATCGCATGGGTCTCGGTGATGATCGGTGCCTGGGCGACCGGTCAAGGGGCGCCGCCCACCGAGCTGCTTGCAGCGGAGGAAGAGCTCGTCGCCCTGCCCGTACAGGCCGAGACCGTGCCGACCGTCCAGCCCGAGCCGGTGTCGACCAACCCTGTCGGGTCGCGGACCGACGGTGACACGACGGGCGCCCTGGCGGGTGGGGAAAGCCCAAGGGCCCGACCGCTGGACTGAGTGCGCTCAGTCCAGCGGTAAGCCGTACGCCTGGCGACGAGCCGGCGGCACCAGATCCAGGTACTCGGGGTGCCTGGCGATCCACGCCGACACGTAAGGGCACTGCGGCAGCACCTGCTGACCACGAGCGCGTGCGGTGTCGAGCACCACTCGCACGAGCTCACCGGCGAGTCCGCGGCCGGTGCGCGCCGGCGCCACCTCCGTATGCGGCACAGCGAGCAGGTCGCCGGCCACGATGGTGTCGGCATGACCGGCGAGCTCACCGTTCTCCCACAGCTCGAAGCGCCGGCCGTCGGCGCTCTCCCGCACGTTCAAGTCCATCGCTCTTCCTCGCACCGGTAGTGATTCGCCGAAACCGTCTCACATGGGCGGCTGGGGCCATGGGCTCACAGCCGGCACGCACACCACCGAAGTCGTCGTGTTCGCCGAGCTTGCCGACGCTGCCCCAGCGAACGGGTGACCCGCCCCCTCGGGTGGCGGGTCGAGGCAGTTCCTGACCTTTTCTGGTGCTGATGAGGCGCTTGGGGCACAATGGATCGAGCTAGTCCGAAAAGTCCTGCTCATCGCACCACCTGCACGCGAGGCCGCTGGGGAAGGCGCACCTCGACCAGCAGGAGGAACCGGTGAGCATCTCGACCCGTGGCGTCTTGTACGTCCACTCCGCGCCGTCCGCGCTGTGCCCGCACGTCGAGTGGGCCGCCGGCGGCATCCTCGCCATGCCTGTCTCCTTGGCCTGGACCGGCCAGCCGGCGCTGCACGGCACGTACCGCGCCGAGATGTCGTGGGCCGGCCCGGCGGGTACCGCCGCCCGGCTCACCAGCGCGCTGCGCGGGTGGGAACAGCTGCGCTTCGAGGTGACCGAGGAAGCCACCCCAGCCTCCGAGGGCGAGCGCTTCTCCTACGTGCCGGAACTGGGCGTCTTCCACGCGGTCATCGGCATCGCCGGCGACGTGATGATTCCAGAGAACCGGCTCAAGGCGGCCATTCTCCGCTCCGGCATGGCAGGGACCCAGCTGTCCGCCGAGATCGACCGACTGCTCGGCCAACCGTGGGACGACGAGCTCGAGGTCTTCCGCTACGCCGGTGACAGCGCCCCGGTGCGCTGGCTACACCAGGTGGTCTGAGCGACGCCTGGCGGCGGCTACAGCGGGATGTTGCCGTGTTCACCCCGAGTCGAGGCTGCCCCAGCTATCGCGGTGGCGATCGCTGACCGGGTCTGCGCTGGGTCGACGACCTCGTCGACGACGCCGATCTCGACCGCGCGTTCGACCCCGCCGGCGATCTCCTCGTGCTCGGCGGCCAGCTCGGCCTCCACCTGTGTCCGCGCGTCAGCCGGCACCTCCGCCAGCCGACGTCGGTGCAGGATGCGAACGGCGGCCACCGCGCCCATCACCGCGACCTGCGCTCCCGGCCATGCGAACACCCGCGTGGCGCCGAGCGACTTGGCGTTCATGGCGATGTAGGCACCGCCGTACGCCTTGCGGGTGACCAGCGTGACGCGTGGCACCGTGGCCTCGGCGAAGGCGTGCAGCAGCTTGGCCCCTCGCCGCACCACGCCGTCCCACTCCTGCCCGAGCCCGGGCAGGTACCCGGGTACGTCGACCACCACGACAAGTGGCAGCCCGAAGGCATCACAGGTTCGGACGAACCGCGCTGCCTTCTCGGCGGAGGCGGAGTCGAGGCACCCACCGAGACGCAACGGGTTGTTGGCCACGACTCCGACGCTGCGACCACCGAGGCGCCCGAGCGTCGTCGTGATGTTGGGAGCCCATCGGGCGTGCAGCTCGACGCCGGTGCCGTCGTCGAGCAGGTCGCGCACCAGCGGGTGGACGTCGTAGGCACGGCGCATGGACTCCGGCAGGGACTCCGCCAGGTCGTGGTCGGCAACCAGGGCCGGGTCCATGGCGCGCTGGTCGCCGAGCAGTGAGGCGATCGAACGCCCGGACTCCAGCGCCTCCTCCTCGGAGTCGGTCAAGACGTGGACCACACCGCTGCGGCGTCCATGGGGTGCCGGGCCGCCCAGCCGGAGCATGTCCACGTCTTCTCCTGTGACCGAGCGCACCACCTCCGGGCCCGTTACGAAGATCCGCCCCGCCGGTCCCAGGATCACCACGTCGGTGAGGGCCGGCCCGTACGCGGCCCCGCCAGCGGCCGGTCCGAGCACGACGGAGATCTGCGGTACGCGCCCCGAGGCGCGGGTCATGATGGCGAAGATGCGCCCCACCGCGTCGAGCGACAGCACCCCTTCGGCGAGCCGAGCTCCGCCGGAGTGCCACAGACCGATGATCGGCACCCCGTCGGCGAGCGCTCGCTCGTACGCGGCGACGACGACCCGGCAGCCCTCGTCGCCCATGGCGCCGCCCATGACGGTGGCATCTGAGCAGAAGGCCACCGCGGCCGTGCCGTGCACCAGTCCTACTGCCGCCACCATCCCGGACAGGTCGTCGGGGCTGATCAGCTCCATGGAGCCCGGGTCGAACAGCGTCTGCAGGCGCGCGCGGGGATGCCGCGGGTCCTGCTCGCGCTCGATCTTCGGTCGCGCCGACGTCGCCGGCAGGGGAGGGGCTGGCTGCGTCGCCGTCATGGCTGTGTCCCATCGGTCGACGAGACGGTGGAGAAGGCGATCGCGACATTGTGACCGCCGAAGCCGAAGGAGTTGTTCAGCGCGGCGATGTCTCCATCAGGCAGGTCGCGGATCTTGGTGGCGACGTCGAGCTCGACCGCCGGGTCCGGGTCGTCGTAGTTGATGGTCGGCGGAACCTGACGGTTCTGCAGCGCCAGCACTGTGGCGATCGACTCGAGGGCCCCGGCCGCTCCAAGGAGGTGGCCGGTCATCGACTTCGTCGCGGTGACCACGATGTCGTCAGTGGCCTGCCCCAGCGTCGCTCGAAGGGCGGTCGCTTCCGCGACGTCACCGAGCGGCGTCGACGTCGCGTGCGCGTTGACGTGCCGGATGTCGGTGGGGGAGAGGTCGGCCTCGCTCAGCGCTCGCACAATGGCGCGCGCAGCCCCTGCGCCGGCCGGGTCCGGTTGCGCGATGTCATGCGAGTCGGCAGTGATGCCGGCCCCGGCTGCGACGGCGTACACCCGGGCGCCGCGGGCTGCCGCGTGCTCCTTGGACTCCAGCACGAGGACGCCGGCGCCCTCGCCGAGCACGAAGCCATCGCGACCGAGGTCCCAGGGCCGCGAGGCCGCGGTCGGTGCGTCGTTGCGCTTCGACAGCGCCATCATGTTGGCGAAGGCAGCCATCGGCAGGGGGTGCACCGCCGCCTCCGTACCGCCGACAACGACGACGTCGGCTCGTCCGAGCCGGATCATGTCGATGCCCAGTGCGATCGCCTCGTTGCCCGACGCGCACGCCGAGACGGGCGTGTGCACGCCGGCCTTGGCGTCGACCATCAGACCCACCGAAGCCGCCGGCCCGTTGGGCATCAGCATCGGGATGGCGAGGGGAGAGACCCTGCGCGGGCCCTTCTCCAGGAGGGCGTCGTAGTTGGACAGGAGCGTCGTGACGCCACCGATACCGGATGCCATGGCGACACCGACCCGCTCGGGGTCGGGCGGCGCGTCGGCAAGCCCGGAGTCGGCCCAGGCCTCGGTGGCCGCGATCACCGCGTGCTGGGAGGAGCGGTCGAGCCGCCGCGCCCGCACCCGTTCCAGGACGTCGGCAGGTTCGACGCTGACCTCTGCAGCGATCCGCACCGGCAGCTGCTCGGCCCACGCGTGCTCGAGTACGCCCACGCCTGAGCGGCCGGCCAGCAGGGCGGCCCAGGTGCTGGGCACGTCGCCGCCGACGGGGTTGGTGGTTCCCAGCCCGGTCACGACCACGGTCGTCTTACTCAATTCACGTCACCCTCTCGAGGCCACTGGTGCGGTGATCATTCCCCCGGTGCGGTGCGTCAGGACTGCTGCTTCTCGATGAAGGACACGGCGTCACCCACGGTCGACAGGTTCTTCACCTCGTCGTCGGGAATGGTCACCCCGAACTTCTCCTCAGCGGCGACGACGACCTCCACCATGGACAGGGAGTCGACGTCGAGGTCGTCCACGAACGACTTGTCGAGCTGGACGTCGCCAGCAGGGACGCCGGCGACCTCGTTGACGATCTCGGCCAGGTCGCTACGGATCTCTTCGGTGGTAGCCATGGGGCTCTCCTCTTGGTTGGACGGAATGTGCGGGAAGTGTGGCAGCCGTTGTCAGTGCCGGGGCGAGGCCGGGTAGGTCCCAGGGCGGGCCGGGGTCATGGCAGCGCGACGACCTGGGCGGCGTAGGCGAGACCGGCTCCGAAGCCGACCAGCAGGGCGAGGTCGTCACGGTGGGCCTGTCCGTCCTGGCGCAACCGGTCCAGCGCCAGCGGGATCGAGGCGGCCGAGGTGTTGCCCTGGGTCTCGATGTCGCGGCCGATGCTCACCCGCTCAGGCAGCCCGAGTCGGCGCGCCATCAGATCGGTGATTCGCATGTTCGCCTGATGTGGCACGAAGACGTCGAGGTCGTCCACCGTCACACCGGAGTGCTTCAGCGTCTGCTCGGCGAATGCGCTCATCTCGTAGGAGGCCCAGCGGTAGACCGGGTTGCCTTCCATGCTGAGCGCCGGCCACACCGGCTTCTCTGCGGCGAACGCCTCGTTCCAGGACTGCCGAGAGGTGATCAAGCCGCCCTGCGCGCCGTCAGAGCCCCACACCGTGGGACCGATCCGGGCGGTGTCGGACGGGCCCACCACGACCGCGCCCGCTCCGTCGCCGAAGATGAACGCCGTGCCGCGATCGTCGAGGTCGAGCAGGTCGGACATACGTTCGGCTCCGATGACCAGCACGTTCTCAGCCGTGCCCCCGCGAACAAGATCCGAGGCGATCCCTAGCGCGTAGCAGAATCCGGCACAGGCGGCAGACACGTCGAAGGCGCCGGCGGGTGTTGCGCCGAGCGCGTCGGCCACGAGCGTGGCGGCCGCCGGGGTCTGCATCAGGTGTGTGAAGGTCGCCACGATGACGAGGTCCACGTCGGCTGGACGCAGCCCGGCCTCGTCCAAGGCATCTTCGGCGGCCTTGACCGACATCATGACGAGCGTCTCGTCCGGCTCGGCCCAGCGCCGCTCGACGATGCCGGACCGAGTGCGAATCCACTCATCGGAGGAGTCGATCCGCTCGACCAGCTCGGAGTTGGGTACGCGCCTGCGGGGGCGGTACGCGCCCAGTCCGGTGATGCGACTGTGCCGCAGCTCCGGCGGCGCCGGCAAGCCGGTCATGCGTCCTCACCGACGGGGTGCAGGCGCAGCAGCGGCTGGCCGGGCGACACCAGGTCGCCGTCCTCGACCAGCCACTCCATGATCCGGCCGCCGTGCGGGGCCTTCACCGAGATCTGGTCGCGGAGCGACGCCACAGCGCCTACCTCGTGGCCGGCGACGAGATCATCGCCCGCGTCCGCGGTGCCCGCAGTGGTGAACGTCCCCTTGGCCGGTGACACCAACAGTCGCCAGGTGGGTGAGGCGTCCATAGGGGAACTGCCTGGGGAGCCGTCGGCGTGCCGAGCCAGGAACAGCCGGGCGTCGTCGAGCTGGTCCGGGCTGCTGAGCGCGAACGTCTCGACCCCGGGCAGGCCCCGCTTGGCGATGCCGGTGAGGGTGCCGGCGGGTGGCATCTCGAGCAGCCCCGTTACACCGAGGTCACGCATCGTGGCCATACACATGTCCCAGCGGACGGGCTGGGCCACCTGCGATACCAGGCGCGCCAGCACCTGGCGCCCCTCGTGCACGACGTGCCCGTCGCGATTGGAGATCAGCGGCGTCCGTGCGTCGTGTACGGAGATCGCGCGTGCGTGCCGCGCGAGCACGTCCACCGCCGGCTGCATGTGCTCGGTGTGGAAGGCGCCGGCAACCTGCAGCGGGATCAGCCGGGCCCTCTTCGGCGGGTCGGCGGCCAGCTCGGCCAGCTGTTCGACCGTACCTGCGGCTACCACCTGCCCCGGCCCGTTGTCGTTGGCGGCCGTCAGACCGGTTTGCTCGAGTCGTGCCAGCACCTCCCCACGGTCGCCTCCGATCACGGCGGTCATGGAGGTGGATCGCTCGGCGGCCGCCCTTGCCATGGCGTTGCCCCGTTCGCGGACCAGCACCATGGCCTGCTCGGCGCTGATCACGCTGACACCGGCGGCGGCGGTGATCTCGCCGACGCTGTGACCGGCCACCGCCCCGATGGCACCGAAGCTGTCACCTGGTCGCGGCAGCAGAGCGAGGGCAGCGACCAGACCGGCCGCTACCAGCAGCGGCTGTGCCACTGCGGTGTCCTTGATGGTGTCTGCATCCGAGGTCGTCCCGTGGGCGGCCAGGTCGATGCCGGCGACCGTGGACAGCCAGTCCAGGCGGGCAGCGAGGACCGGGTCTTCGAGCCACGGCTCGAGGAAGCCAGGGGTCTGAGCCCCCTGGCCGGGGGCGGCAATGACAAGCACCCTTCTAGGGTGCCCACTTACGGCGAAGGCGATCGTCTAGGAAGTACACGAAGATGCTCGTTGTGATTTGGAGGGTTCCTCCAAACCATTAGCCGATCAGCCTGCGCGGGCGCCGTCTCAGGTGTCGGAGACCGACAGTCGACCCAGCGTGACCGCCAGATGCAGGGCGTACGCGTCACGAGGGCGGCCCGGGTTCAGTCCCGTCGCCTCGGTGATTCTGCGCAGCCGGTAGCGCACGGTGTTGGGGTGCACGAAGAGATGGCGCGCGCACGCCTCCACCGACCCGCCCACGCCGACGTAGGCCTCTGCGGTGGCCAGCAGCACCGGATCGGCGGACAGGGGTTCGTGCACGCTGGTCAGCAGCCGCTCCCGGGCGGATGCGTCCCCGCTGAGGCAGCGTTCGGGCAGCAGGTCGTCGGCGTGTACGGGCCTCGGTGCCTGGGGCCAGCCGGGCGCGGCGCGAACTCCGGCAACTGCCGCGCGTGCCGAGTCCTGCGCTCCCAACAGGTCGACCGCCGGCGGTCCGACCACCACCGGACCGTCTCCGCAGCAGTCACTCACCAACGCCGCCGCCTTGTCGAGGTCAGTGACGCCGCCGAGGACGACGACGAGCCGGTCGCCATGCACTGAGGCCAGCGAGTCCAGGCCTGCTTGCCTCGCCATCCGGCGCACCTGCTCGACCACGCCGTGCTCGGCGGGACCGGCGGCGTCCGGTGGGGCGACACCTACCACCACGGCGACGTCGGCCCCGCCCCGCCACCCCACCGCAGAGGCGCGTGAGCGCACCGCCTCGTCGGCTTCCCCACGCAGCACCGCGTCCACGACCAGCGCCTCCAGCCGGGCGTCCCAGGCGCCTCGCATCTCGGCGGCGCGGGCGTAGACGTCAGCCGCTGCGAAGGCGAGCTCGCGGGAGAACAGCAACAGCTCGGCGTGCACCGAGGCGGCGTCAGCGGCCTCGTACAGGGCGGGTAGCTCCTGCTCTGCGACCGTGATGGTGGTGCGGACCATCTCCACGGTCTGCTGCAACGTGACCACCCGTGCCAGCGCCGGGGGAGCGCTGCCGAAGACGTCGGTGACCAGCGCGCGCTCGTCGTGCTCGGAGGCACGTAGCCAGCGGGCGAACATGGCGATGCCGTTCTGGGCGACCAGGCCGATCCAGGCGCGGTCTTCTGGGCGTACCTCGCGGAACCAGGGAAGGTCGCGCTCCATGCGCACCAGGGCAGCGCTGGTCAGCCGTCCGGTCGCCTTCTCGAGCCGGCGTGCCTGCGCGGTGCGGCTGCGACTTCCCACCCGGCCAGGCTAGTGCGGTGCCCGTCATGGCCGGTGTCACTCCGGCGTGCGAAGAGCTGTCCGCTCAGAAAGGCGGCGACGACCTCGTGTGGTTCCGGCGGCTGTGGCCCCGACGAGCAGTAGCCTTGACGTGCGCTTGGCTCCCCAAGCGGCTCGTACTCCGGTGCTCGAGACGGAGGTGCGCATGGCTGACGTCGAACCACTGAACGAGCTCGCCCTGCGACACATCACCATCCACGGGCACCGGCGGGCGTATCGGATGGCGGGTTCGGGTCCGACGCTTCTGCTGCTGCACGGTCTCGGTTGCCACTCCGGCACCTGGCTGCCAGTCATGCCCAAGCTGGCCGAGCGCTTCACCGTGATCGCACCGGACCTTCTCGGCCACGGCGACTCCGACAAGCCGCGCGGAGACTACTCGCTGGGGGCGTACGCCAATGGCATGCGTGACCTGCTCACGCTGCTCGAGGTGGACAGGGTCACCGTCGTCGGGCACAGCTTCGGCGGCGGCATCGCCATGCAGTTCGCCTACCAGTTCCCCGAACGCACCGAGCGTGTCGCGCTCATCGACAGCGGCGGCCTTGGTCCGGACGTCAGCGTCTTCATCCGTGCCCTGGGATGGCCCGTGACGTCTGCGGTGCTGTCTGTGGCGGGGGCACGCCCGCTCCGGCCGCTGGTCGGTGGGGCCCTCAGCGCCCTGTCCCACACCGGGCTGCCCCGCACCCGAGATCTCGCGGAGGTCGCGGACATCTACCGGCACATGCTCTGCGACGCACAAGGCCGCTTCGCCGTGCGGCGTGTGACCAGCTCGGTCGTGGACTGGCGCGGCCAGATCGTGTCCTTGGCCGATCGGGCCTATCTCACCCAGCTCGTGCCCATGTGTGTCGTGTGGGGCGAGGCCGACGACATCATCCCGGTCGCGCACGCGTACGCCGCGCAGGGCTACGCGCCGGCCGCAGACATCCACGTCATCCCCGGCTCGGGGCACTTCCCGCACAAGGAGCACCCCGAGAAAGTGGCCCAGATCCTCACCGAGTTCGTCGACTCCAGTCGTCCGGCGAGGTACTCGATCGGGCGCTGGCGCCGAGTCATGGAGGGCGGCGACGGCGACGTGCTGGTGGCCTTGTCCGACGCGCACCCGGAGGGAGCCCGACCGAGGGGTCGGGGCGCGGCCACCTCCGAACCCGCGTGACCCGCGCTGTCGATCGAGGGCACCCCTGTTGACGCACCGGCTGAGCCGCCGCGTCAAGATGAGTCGGTGGACCCTGTCGTAGCGCTGCGGCGCACCGCGTACCTGCTGGAACGGCGTCGCGACCTGACGCGCCGGGTGCAGGCGTACCGCAAGGCGGCCGACCGGCTCGAGCTGGTGGGGCCGGAGGAGGTGGCAGCGAGAGCGTCGGCCGGCACGCTGACCGAGCTCCCCGACGTCGGACCCAAGACCGCCACGCTGGCGCGCCAGGCGTTAGCCGGTGAGGTGCCCGAGTACCTCGCCGAGCTCGAGCAGGAAGCGGCCGCTCCGCTGGCCGCCGGTGGGCACGAGCTGCGATCGGCTCTGCGCGGCGATCTGCACAGTCACTCGACGTGGTCCGACGGCGGCAGCCCCTTGGAGCACATGGCTGCTGCCGCTCGCGACCTCGGGCACGACTACCTGGTGCTGACCGACCATTCGCCACGGCTCACCGTCGCCAACGGGCTCTCGCCCGAGCGCCTGCGGCAGCAGCTCGAGGTCGTGGCTGAGCTCAACGAGCAGATGGCTCCGTTCCGGATGCTGACCGGCATCGAGGTGGACATCCTGGATGACGGGACGCTCGACCAGGAGCCCGAGCTCTTGGACCGCCTCGACATCGTGATGGCCTCGGTGCACTCCAAGCTGCGGATGGACGCCGACGCGATGACTCGGCGGATGGTGGGGGCAGTGTCCAACCCTCGGGTGGACGTGCTCGGGCACTGCACCGGGCGGCTGGTCGAGGGCAACCGCGGCACCCGGCCTGAGTCGAGCTTCGACGCCGACGTGGTGTTCGCGGCGTGCGCCCGCTTCGGCACCGCGGTCGAAATCAACAGCAGACCGGAGAGGCGTGACCCCCCCGGTCGGCTGATCGAGCTCGCGATGCAGTCAGGGTGCCTGTTCAGCATCGACACCGACGCGCACGCACCAGGCCAGCTGGAGTTCCAGGAGTACGGCGCGGAGCGAGCCGCGGCGCACGGCGTGCCGGCGGAACGGATCATCAACACCCAGACGGCCGACGACCTGCTTGCGTGGTCGGCGGCGCGTCGCGGCTGACTGCCGGCAGTGCCTACGCCGGAGCGTCGGCCTGCTCGACGCCGCGCACGGCTTGCGGGTCGTCGATGCGCAGGTCCTCGAAGGCCTGCACCACCGTCTCGGTCTTGACCTCGCCGCGAGCAGCCAGCTCCCGCAGGACCGCGACCACGATCGACTCGGCGTCGACCTGGAAGAAGCGCCGAGCGGCGGGACGCGTGTCGGCGAAGCCGAAACCGTCGGTGCCGAGTGACTGCCAGGGACCCGGAACCCAGCGCGATATCTGGTCGGGCACACCGCGCTGATAGTCGCTGACGGCCACGACCGGCCCTTGGACGTCGGAGAGCCGCTGCGTCACGTACGGCACCCGGGGTGCCTCTCCAGGATGGTTCAGGTTCCAGCGCTCGACGTCGATCGCCTCCCTGGTCAGCTCGTTCCAGCTCGTCGCCGACCAGACGTCGACGTCCACCTCGTACTGCTCGGCCAGCATCTGCTGTGCCCGCAGAGCCCACGGCAGGGCGATTCCTGAAGCGAGCACCTGTGCGCAAGGCCGGTCCTCAGAACCGGCACCGGGTCGGTAGAGGTACAGGCCCCGCAACACGCCGTCGACGTCGAGGTCAGCCGGCTCGGCAGGCTGCAGCGACGGCTCGTTGTAGACGGTCAGGTAGAAGAACACCGGTTCGCCGTCCGGGTGCTGCTCACTGCTCCCGTACATCCGCTCGAGGCCGGACCGCACGATGTGGCGCAGCTCGAAGGCGAAGCCGGGGTCGTAGTGCACCGCGGCCGGGTTGGTGGCAGCGAGCAGCGGTGAGTGGCCGTCGGCGTGCTGCAGCCCTTCGCCAGTGAGCGTGGTACGTCCGGCCGTGGCGCCGATCAGGAAGCCACGTCCCATCATGTCCGCGAACGCCCAGATCGAGTCGCCGGTGCGCTGGAAGCCGAACATCGAGTAGAAGATGTAGAAGGGGATCATCGGCTCACCGTGAGTGGCGTACGCCGTACCCGCGGCGGTGACCGAGCCCATGGCCCCGGCCTCGCTGATGCCTTCGTGCAGCAGCTGGCCCTGCTGGGACTCCTTGTAGGCAAGCAGCAGGCGCCGGTCGACCGAGTCGTAGGTCTGCCCGTGCGGGGAGTAGACCTTCGCCGTCGGAAACATGGAGTCCATCCCGAAGGTGCGGTACTCATCAGGAGCGATCGGCACGATCCGGTGCCCGATCTCCTTGTCGCGCATGAGGTCACGGAGCAGCCGGACGAGGGCCATGGTCGTCGCGACCGGCTGCTTGCCCGAACCCTGTGCGAGCTCGGCGTACACCTTGTCGCCTGGCAGCTTCAGCGGCTTGGCGGTGACCCGGCGCTCCGGGAAGTGCCCGCCGAGCTGACGCCTCCGCTCCTGCATGTACGCAATCTCGTCGGAGTCTGCGCCGGGGTGGTAGAACGGCGCGACGTCCGACTCGTCGATCGCGGCGTCGGTGATCGGCAGCTGCAGCCGGTCGCGGAACGTCTTCAGGTCGCTGTTGGTCAGCTTCTTCATCTGGTGGGTGGCGTTGCGGCCCTCGAGGGCGTCGATCGTCCAGCCCTTGATGGTCTTGGCCAGGATCACCGTCGGCTGCCCGACGTGCTCGGTTGCGGACGCGAACGCTGCGTAGACCTTGCGGTAGTCGTGCCCTCCACGCGGCAGTCTGCGCAGCTGGTCGTCGGACAGCTTGGCCGCCATCTCGCGCAACTGCTGGTGTGAGCCGAAGAAGTGCTCGCGGATGTACTCGCCGGTTTCCACCGTGTACGTCTGGAACTGCCCGTCCGGTGTGCGGTTCATCTGGTTGACCAGCACACCATCGGTGTCGCGAGCCAGCAGCGAATCCCACTCCCGACCCCAGACCACCTTGATGACGTTCCATCCCGCGCCGCGGAAGAACGCTTCCAGCTCCTGGATGATCTTGCCGTTGCCGCGCACCGGCCCGTCGAGCTGCTGCAGGTTGCAGTTAATGACGAACGTGAGGTTGTCGAGCTCCTCCCGTGCGGCCACGCCGATGGCTCCCAGCGACTCGGGCTCAGCCATCTCACCGTCGCCGAGGAACGCCCAGACATGCTGGTCGGAAGTGTCCTTGATGCCACGGTGCTGCAGGTACCGGTTGAACCGTGCTTGGTAGATCGAGTTGATGCCGGTGAGGCCCATCGAGACGGTGGGAAACTCCCAGAAGTCCGGCATCAACCGTGGATGCGGGTACGAGGACAGGCCCTGCCCCTGACCGTGCGACACCTCTTGCCGGAACTTGGTGAGCCGGTCGGCGTCGAAACGGCCCTCGAGGAAGGCTCGGGCATAGACGCCGGGCGAGGCGTGACCCTGGATGAAGACGTGGTCACCGCCGCCGGGTGCGTCCTTGCCGCGGAAGAAGTGGTTGAAGCCGACCTCGTACAGGCTGGCTGCCGACTGGTAGGTGGCGATGTGGCCACCGACGCCAAGGCCTGGTCGGTTGGCTCGGGAGACCATCACCGCGGCGTTCCAGCGGATGTAGGCGCGGATGCGCCTTTCGACGTGCTCATCGCCGGGGAAGGTGGGTTCGCGGTCGGGTGGGATGGTGTTGATGTAGTCAGTGCTGCGCAGCGCCGGCACGCCGACATTGCGCTCGCGTGCACGCTCCAGGAGGCGGAGCATCACGTAACGCGCACGGCCTCGACCGCGCTCGTCGAGGAGGGAGTCGAGTGACTCCATCCATTCCGAGGTCTCGTCGGGGTCGGTGTCGGGCAGCTGGGTCGGCAGGCCCTCGTGGATCACGGCCGGGCGCTCCAAGGGCGACGTCATGGTTATCAGTGTTCCACCGGCACCGAAGAGGTTCACCTTCACCGGTCCGTAGACGTCCCCCTCGCCAGTGGCAGGCGCCCGCGTTCGCCGTGCACGCCGGGCATGGTGATCGGGGTATCGGTGTGCCCTAGGGTGACTTTCGACACCGGCCGGGCGTGCTCACGGTTGGACGGACATAGCCTTAGGAGGCACAGCAGTGAGTGGCACCGCGGACGACGTGGCCGCGCAGCGGTCCGGCGCTCGGTTGGGCTTCCAGGCCGGTCAGGTGGTGCAGGAGCTGGGGTGGGACAACGACGTCGACGAGTCTTTGCGTAGCTCGATCGCCGAGGTGACCGGTACCGCCCTGGTGTACGGCGATCACGGTGACGTGGTCGACGCGGTTCTGCTGTGGTGGCGTGACGGCGATGGCGACCTGGTGGACGCCATGGTCGACGCTCCCACCGACCTGGCCGAGGGTGGAGCCATCTTGCTGCTGACGCCGAAGGTTGGCCGCGACGGCTACGTCGACCCCTCGGACATCGCCGAGGCAGCCCCCGTCGCCGGGCTGTCCACCACCACCACCCAGGCCGCAGGGCCGGAGTGGTCGGCCACCCGACTCGTCCGGCCCAAGTCCGGGCGCCGTTGACGCTGCCGGCGTGCCGTTGAGTCTCGCCGTCGGGTGCCCCGCCCCCGACTTCCAGCTCCAGAGCCAGCACGGTGAGGACGTCAGCCTGTCGTCCTTTCGGGGCGAGAAAGCCGTGGCTGTCATGTTCTTCCCGTTCGCCTTCTCACGCACCTGCACGGGTGAGCTACGCGACGTACGCGACGGCCTGTCCGGCCTCGCGCAGGCGAGTGTCGAGCTGGTCACGGTCTCCTGCGACCCGATGTTCACGCTGCGCGCCTTCGCCGAAGCCGAGCACCTGAGCTTCCCTCTGTTGAGCGACTTCTGGCCGCACGGGGCGGTCGCTCGCCGGTACGCCGTCTTCGATGAGCAGCGCGGCTGCGCGTCGCGAGGCACCTTCGTCGTCGACCGGCAAGGCCTGCTGTGCTGGAAGGTGGAGAACTCCACGTCGCACGCTCGGGACTGGTCGGCCACGCGGCAGGCTCTGTCATTGCTCTGAATTCGGACCTGTCCGATCCGTGGTTCGACTGGCGAGGGGGTGGACGGATGGTGTCCAATAGGTGTCGTCGTGGCCGACGGCGACCCGAGACGCCGTCGGCCACGATTTTCAGCGCACCGGACGCCGGCAACCGAATCGGAACGTGTGCCAGAGTGCGCGCTTGGGGCGCATAGCTCAGCGGTAGAGCACCTGCCTTACAAGCAGGCGGTCACAGGTTCGATCCCTGTTGCGCCCACTACGTAATTGCAGGTCGGAGGCAGTACGCGGGTGAATGCGAGCCCTGTGCCTG
>DASQMN010000191.1:0-8893 GCA_035645475.1 Nocardioidaceae bacterium | reverse complement strand
CCGATCGCGGTGGGGTACTCCCGGCGCACGAGCGTGAGACCGTCCGCGAGCGTGCCGGGGTGCGCCGCCAGCAGCTCCTGCAGGTGCTTCTCCACGCCGTCCTTGACCAGCCCCGGATCGAGGCCGAGCTCGTGCTCGGTGTCGTGCAGCACCTCGAGCACCCGGATGCGCAAGGTGTCGTCGGACTTGGCGGCGGCCACCGTCCACTCCTCCACGCCGTCCGGGTCGGTGCTGACGCGCAGCGTGCACGGCGGTGCCATCCACATCAACGGCTTGTAGCCGCCGGCATCGGAGTGCACGAGCACCGAGCCGTCCGCCTTGACCAGCAGCAACCGCAGGGCCTCGGCCAGGTGCGCGGACAGGCGTCCGGCGTAGTCGACCTGACAGCGGGCTAGCACCAGACGCACGCCGGCAGGCTAGCCGCCCGGCACGGGGTGGGAGCGGGCGCGCCTGTCTGCGTGACAGACTTCCCGCCCGAACCCCCACGCAGCCGGTTTGACCGGTGGACCCGTGACCAGCCGATCGGAGTACTGCAGCGATGGCACGCCAGATCGAGCGCGTCGGAGTGGTCGGCCTCGGCGCCATGGGCGCCGGCATCGTCGAGGTCTTCGCCCGGCACGGCCTGCCCGTCGTGGGAGTCGAGCGCACGGCCGAGCTGCGCGACCGCGGGCGGGCGCACGTCCGGCGCTCCACCGACCGCGCGGTCAGTCGCGGCAAGCTCGGTGCCGATGCGCAGACCGCCATGCTGGCCCGCATCACACTCAGCACCGACCTTGCGGAACTGGCCGACTGTGACCTGGTGGTCGAGGCGGTGGTCGAGCGGATGGAGATCAAGCGCAGCGTCTTCGCCACCTTGGACGGCATCGTCGCGCCGGACGCCGTGCTGGCGACCAACACCTCGTCGCTGTCGGTGACCGAGATCTCCGCCGCGACCGCCCAGCCGCACCGGGTCGTCGGCATGCACTTCTTCAACCCCGCGCCGGTCCAGCGGCTCGTCGAAGTCGTCCGCACCGTGGTCACCGATCCCGCGGTGGTGGACGACGTGGTCGCCCTGGCCCGCGACCTCGGCAAGAACCCGGTCGTGGTGGGCGACCGGGCGGGGTTCCTCGCCAACGCACTGCTGTTCGGCTACCTCAACGCCGCTGTCGCCCTGTACGAAGGCAGGCACGCCACTCGCGAGGACATCGACGCGGCGATGCGGCACGGCTGCGGCTACCCGATGGGTCCGCTCGCGCTTCTGGATCTCATCGGCCTGGACACCGCGACCGAGATCCTGCACACGATGTACCGGCAGAGCGGCGATCGGCTGCACGCCCCGGCGCCTCTGCTGCGACAGATGGTCACGGCGGGCTGGCTCGGTCAGAAGAGCGGCCGCGGTTTCTACACCTACTCGGCCGTGAGCTCGCCCGTGGTCGTCGCCGACGCCGAGACACCTGACCAGAGCTCTGCGCCTCGGCTGAGGCGACCTGTCCGCAAGGTCGGCGTCGTCGGCAGTGGCGCGCGGGCCGACCAGATCGTCGAGCTCTGCGCGGCAGCTGGCTTCGACGTGGTCAGTGCCCGACCCGCCCAGCTGGCCGGCCTCGCCGAGGCCGACCTCGTCATCGAGGCCGATACCGGCTCGACAGCGGCGCTCGTGGCCAAGTTGGACGCCGTCTGCAAGGCCGGGGTGGTCCTCGCCACCACAAGCGCGCAGTCGGTCATCGAGGTCGCAAGCGTGACCGGCCGTCCGGCCGACGTGGTCGGGCTGCGCGTCGCTGCTGACAACGCCCGCCCGGCGAGCATCGAGCTCGTCGAGGTGGTCTCGACGGTAGCCACCGACCCCGAGGTCGCCGAGACGGCTCGAGCACTGGTCGGTGCTCTCGGCAAGGTCGCCGTGGCGAGCCCTGACCGTGGTGGCATCGTCGACGCCCTGCTGTTCCCGTACCTCAACGACGCCGTACGCATGTTGGAGACCGGGTACGCGAGCGCCGACGACATTGACACCGCGATGAGGGAAGGCTGCCGGCTGCCGAGCGGTCCGATCGAGCTGCTGGACGACATCGGCATCGATGTCGCACTCGCCACCCAGCGCAGGCTGTACGACCAGTTCCGCGAGCCCGGACTGGCACCGGCGCCGCTGCTGGCGCAGCTGGTGACCGCCGGTCGACTGGGCCGCAGCACCGGACGCGGCTTTCGCGACCACGCGGCGCCGAGCGGCTGGAGCCGGTGAGCCGTCGCCGCCCGTCTCGCCGCCGCTCGCCGGTGCCCTCGTCGGCTGAGCCGTCAGCGCTGCGTGGAGGCGCCGCGCGGCTCGAGGAGCACCCGGACGGCACCTGGAACGTGCGGCAGGTCACCGGTTCCGCGTCGACCAAGCCGTATCGCTGCCCGGGGTGTCAGCAGGTCATCGCGCCGGCCACCCCGCACGTGGTCGCGTGGCCGCAGGTGCCGGTCGACGTCACCGTGGCCGACGGGCTGGAGGAACGCCGACACTGGCACACCACCTGCTGGCGAGCACGGGGACGCCGACGGTGACGGCGAGGGTGACGCCGTCGGTCGGGTGCTTCGCCGCCACCTACGCTGAGTGGTGATGACTCCCGACGAGGCTGCCCCACCGCGGGTGATCCGAGGCAGCTCGGTGCTGCCCGCGCGGCGCGAGCCGGTCACCTTGCACACGGCCGACGGTCTCGAGCTCGTCGGTGAGCTGGCCCTGCCGCCCGAAGGCGACCCGGTGGCCACCATGGTGTGCCTGCACCCGCTGCCCACCCACGGCGGCATGATGGACAGCCACGTCTTCCGCAAGGCCGCCTACCGACTGCCGGCGCTGGCCGGCATCGCCGTCCTTCGCTTCAACACCCGAGGCACGAGCAGCATTCACGGCACGAGCCAGGGCACCTTCGACGCGGCCGACGGCGAGCGCTATGACGTGGCCGCTGCCATCGAGCACGCCGAGTTCCGCGATCTGCCGCAGATCTGGCTGGTCGGCTGGTCGTTCGGCACCGACCTGGCGCTGATGCACGGTCGAGACGACGCCGTACGAGGCGTGGTGCTGTTGTCCCCGCCGCTGCGGTACGCCACCGACGAGCACCTGGACCGCTGGGCGCGCGATGGCCGCCCCGTGGTGGCCGTGGTGCCGGAGAACGACGACTACCTCAAGCCGGCGCAGGCCCGGGAGCGGTTCGCTCGGGTGCCGCAGGCCGAGGTCGTCGCCGTGGCGGGCGCGAAGCATCTGTGGGTCGGAGACACCGAGCGGGCGCTCGACGAGATCGTGGCTCGCCTGGCCCCGTCGGTGTCGGTACCTCTCCCACACACGTGGGAGGGCCCGATGGAGACCGCGGACAGCTCCGCCTATGCCGACCGCACGGGTGCTGTGTTTGCTGACATGCCACTGCCGGCCGGAACGAGCTCCGGCCGGGGCAGCGTGGCCGGCGACGCCGAGGGCCCCGGTCAGGACTGACCGGAGCCTTCGGTACGTCGGGGCTCTACTGCTGTGGCGCTCCGGTCGACGGCACGTCCGGGCCCCCGAAGCTGGAGACGATGTCGCGCAGCTGTGCCAGCTGGGCGACGATGCCGTCGCGGCGACGTTGCACGTGGTCCAGCTCGGCGCGAGCCTGCGCCGACTGCCGCTCGAGATCGGCGTTGGCCTGCGCGATGAGCTGCTCGGCCTGGCGTCGCGCCGAGGTGATGAGCTGCTCGGCCTCCTGTCGTGCGCGCAGCACGGTGCGCTCCGCCTCGGCTGCGGCATCCGCGCGGTTCTTGGCGGACTGGTCGATGGCCGCGCGGGCACGGGTCTCCGCCGCCGACGCGCGCTTCTCCGCCTCGGTCACCAGCCGACGCGTCTCCTCCATCGCGCTGGTGTGCGAGGAGTGTGCCTCCTTCGACAACCGCTCGCGCTCCACCGCCAGGACGCGCCGGGCCTCGCTGACCTCACGATCGGCGGAGGCACGGACCTGCTCGGCTTCGCGCTTGGCGCTGGTCCGGACCGCGTCGGCCTCCTGCTCGGCCGCGAGCCGCTGCTGCTCTGCCTGACGCGTTGCGGACGCGACCAGGTCACGGGCCTCCAGCTCGGCGGCGGCTCGCTGCTCCTGCGCCTGCCGTTGCACCCGCTGGGTGAGTGCCTCCAGCTCGCGCATCTGCGCAGCGCGCATGTCGCCGGTCTCGGCGGCCGCCTGGGAGCGCAATTGAGCGGCGTCCTGCTCACTCATGCGTCGCAGTGCCTCGGCCTGCTCGCTGGCGCGGGCCACCACCTCGTCGGCCTGCTGCTCTGCGAGCGAGAGCATCTCGGCCGCTCGACCGCCCAGGCCTGCGTAGGTCGGGTTCTTGTGCTCGTCCACCTGACGCTGCAGCCCTCCCACGTGGGCCTCCAGCGAGCCCACCTGCGCTCGCAGTGACTCGATCAGGGAGGTGGTGGTAGCGACGTGCTCGTCGACCCAGATGTCGACCGAGCGGCGGTCGTAGCCACCCCGGCGGGTGACCGGGAACTCGGGGAACTCGGCGAAGAGCTGGCCCGGCGGTGGTCCCATGGAGGCATCGGTCATCGGCGGGTCAGCCGGCGTCGGCGGCGGGCCGGCCGGCGGGGGAAAGTCCGGCGCGGATGCCCCGGTGCCAGGTCCGGGCTCGGACGGCGTTGGCGCGCCGGCGGGTGGCCCGCCGGCCGGTGGCGCGCCGGCGGGTGGCATCTGGGCCGGTGGTGGCTGAGGGGCCGACTGCTGCGGAGGCTGCACGGGCGCCCGCGCAGGCGCCTGTGGTGCAGCGGTCTGTGCCTGGGCTGACGGCTGCTGCCCGCGCGCCGAGGCGGCGGCCTGCTGGTCGGCCGGTGTGGTCGCTCGTAGCTGCTGTGTCGAGGTCTGGTCCTCGGAGTCGAAGATGGACAAACCCTGATCGGCCATGGTCGACCTGCCCCTCACGCTGTGCCTGGCATCCCGGCGGATGCCGGTGCAGCGCTCACGCTACTCGGCTGCACCTCGACTGCTCCGCACCTGTTGGACAACGACCGGGGCGCGTCGGCCGGCGGGTTCACCGGCCCTTACGGCGCGTCACAGCGTGCTTGTCCGACCGCCTGTCAGGCGGGCGCGACCAGCTCGACCAGCACGCCTCCGGCGCTCTTGGGGTGCACGAAGTTGACCCGGCTGCCTGCGGTTCCGCGCCGCGGCGAGTCGTACAGCAGATTCACACCACGGTCACGCAGCACCTGCGAGACCTCGTCGATGTCGCTGACCCGGTAGGCCAGCTGCTGGATGCCCGGCCCGCGCCGCGACAGGAACTTCGCGATGGCCGAGTCGTCGCTCAGTGGAGCCAGCAGCTGGATGCTCGAGCCGGAGGTCCCGACCGCCAGCATCGCCTCGCGTACCCCTTGCTCCTCGTTGACCTCCTCGTGCACGACCCGCAGGCCGAAGGTGCTGGCGTAGAAGGCGACGGCCTCATCGAGGTCGGGCACCGCGACGCCCACATGGTCGATCGCGAGGAGCAGGTGCTCGGGAACCATGAGGCGAACTCCAGGGGCAGGATGCCCGCCAGCCTAGGGGTGAGCATCGGCTGGCGGGCGGACCGGTCGGTAAAGTGCCGAGACGTCGGCTGCTCCAGCTCGTCGCTCGTCTGAGGAGGCTCCCATGTCCAGCTCGGTGCTCGTCGCTGGAGCTCGTACCCCGATCGGCCGGCTGCTCGGAGGGCTCAAGGGCTTCTCCGCGGCAGAGCTCGGCGGGGTGGCCATCAGGGCAGCACTCGAGCGAGCGGGGGTGACCCCCGAACAGGTCGAGTTCGTCGTCATGGGCCAGGTGCTGCAGGCCGGCGCCGGGCAGATCCCGGCGCGGCAAGCCGCCGTCGCTGGCGGTGTGCCGATGAGCGTGCCGGCACTCACCGTCAACAAGGTGTGCCTGTCGGGGATCAACGCCATCGCGATCGCTGACCAGATGATCCGCTGCGGCGATGCCGACATCGTCGTCGCCGGCGGCATGGAGTCCATGACCAACGCCCCGCACTACCTGCCGGGATCACGCGAGGGCTTCAAGTACGGCGACGTGTCGATGGTCGACTCGATGGCGCACGACGGGCTGTGGGACGCCTTCACGGACCAGGCGATGGGTCTGCTCACGGAGCGGTGCAACGCCGAGGACTTCTCGATCAGCCGCGAGGAGCAGGACGCCTACTCCGCTCGCTCGCACCAGCGTGCTGCCATGGCGTGGAAGAACGGGGTCTTCGACGACGAGGTGGTGCCGGTGGAGGTGGCCAGCCGGCGAGGCGACCCGACGTACGTGACGACCGACGAGGGCATCCGCGGGGACACCACGACCGACTCGCTCGGCCGGCTGCGTCCTGCCTTCGACAAGGCGGGCACGATCACCGCCGGCTCCGCGTCCCAGATCTCCGACGGTGCGTGCGCGGTGGTCATGATGAGCCGGGCCAAGGCGGAGGAGCTCGGACTCACCTGGCTCGCCGAGGTCGGGGCTTACGGCACCGTGGCGGGTCCTGACTCGACTCTGCAACTGCAGCCGGCGCGCGCCATCGCCGCTGCCTGCGCCAAGGACAGCGTCTCCCCGGCCGATCTCGACGTCGTCGAGATCAACGAGGCGTTCGCCGCCGTCGGCATCGCGAGTGCTCGTGAGCTCGGTCTGGCCGAGGACCGGGTGAACGTCAACGGGGGAGCCATCGCCCTGGGCCATCCGATCGGGATGAGCGGTGCCCGCGTGGTGCTCCACGTTGCCCTCGAGCTCGCCCGCCGCGGGGGCGGCACGGGCGCCGCCGCGCTATGCGGTGGCGGAGGCCAGGGCGACGCGCTGATCGTGCGCGTGCCGGCTGCGGTGTCCGGCTGAGGATGCGCCCTCCGTACCGTCCGATCCGCCGTCGCGGATGACCGTCGCTCCTCCGGGCCGGTCGGTGCTCGGGCTCGTCGAGAGCGCTCGGAACGGCGACCTGAGGGCCGTCGCGCGGCTGATCTCGCTGGTGGAGGACGAGTCGCCGGCTCTGCGTGAGGTCAGCGCGCGCCTGGCACCGCACACGGGCCGAGCCCAGGTGGTGGGGCTCACCGGAGCCCCGGGTGTGGGCAAGTCGACGTCGAGCTCAGCCCTGGTCGGTGCCCTGCGCACGGCCGGCAAGCGGGTTGGGGTGCTGGCGGTCGACCCGTCCTCACCCTTCACGGGTGGCGCGCTGCTCGGCGACCGGGTGCGTATGCAGGACCATGCCACCGACCCTGAGGTGTTCATCCGGTCGATGGCCACCCGCGGTCACCTGGGCGGAGTGGCCTGGGCAACGGCGCAGGCGCTGCGGGTGCTGGACGCGGCCGGCTACGACGTCGTGCTGCTGGAGACGGTCGGCGTGGGGCAGTCGGAGGTGGACGTGGCCGGGCTAGCCGACACCACTGTGGTGCTGCTGGCACCGGGTGCCGGCGACGGCATCCAGGCCGCCAAGGCCGGCATCCTGGAAGTGGGGGACGTCTTCGTGGTGAACAAGGCCGACCGCGACGGCGCCGACTCGGTCGTGCGAGATCTGCGCGGCATGGTCGCGCTGGCCGACCGCGCACCCGGCGGCTGGCGGCCGCCGGTCCTCAAGACGATCGCGGTGAAGCGGGAGGGGCTCGACGAGGTCGTCGCCGCCCTGGACAAGCATCGCGCCTGGATGAGCGCCAACGGCGAGCTGCGCCGTCGGCGTACAGCCCGAGCAAGGGCCGAGATCGAGGCGATCGCCTTGAGCGCGTTGCGCGCGTCGTCCGTACGCGGACACGCCGGCCTCGACGACCTCGCCGCCGCGGTCGTCGCCGGCACCACCGATCCGTACACGGCGGCGGACAGCATGCTGGCTGGCCTCGGCAGCGCCTGAGTGCACCCGTCGGCCTACCGGGGCCGGACATGCCTGACCGCCGCTGAGACGTCCTCGACGGCGGTCAGGTCATGGTCGGATGAGCGAATCTCGGATCAGGCGGTTGCCGGCTCCCTCTCCTCACCGCCGGCGGCCGGCTCGTCCTCGGCGGTGAGCGGCTTGGCGATGTTCTCCAACGTCTCCTGCTCGGCATGCACGCCGAGGAAGATCGCGATGATGCCACCGATGATCATCAACGTCGCACCCACGAAGTAGCCCGGAGCGATCCCGGTGATGTCCATGGAAGCGGTGGCGTTGTCGATCAGGCTGCCGAAGTACAGCGGACCTGCGATACCACCGGCGGCGGTGCCGATCGCGTAGAAGAACGCGATGCACAGCGCCCGCGTCTCCATCGGGAAGACCTCACTGGCCGTGAGGTACGCCGCGCTGGCACCGGCCGAGGCGAAGAAGAAGATCACACAGCCGAACAGAGTGAGCGTGAACTCGTCGAGGCTGCCCAGCATGGTTCCGGCGATGGCCAGGAGCACGCCAGAGGTGATGTAGGTGCCCGAGATCATCTTGACCCGGCCCACCGTGTCGAACAGCGGGCCGAGAAGCAGGGCACCGGCGAAGTTGCTCAGTGCGAACACGGCGATGTAGTAGCCGACCTGCTCGACGCCGAAGAACGTCGAGATGCTGTCGCCGTAGGTGAAGAAGAAGGCGTTGTAGAGGAACGCCTGTCCGATGAACAGCGAGAGGCAGAGGACCGTGCGCTTCGGGTAGAGCTTGAACACCGTGTGGGCGATCGTGGCGATGCTGATGGTTTTGCGCTGACGGATGGTGATCGTCTCGTCCACGCCTTGCAGCTGCGTGCCGGTACTGCTCTCCACCGAGCTCTCGATGTTCTTGACGATCCGCTCGCCCTCGTCCTCCTGGCCGTGGATGAACAGCCAGCGCGGACTCTCCGGGACGTTGCGGCGAACCAGGATGATGCCGATACCGAGGACTGCGCCGGCCGCGAAAGCGCCGCGCCAGCCGAGTTCAGGAGCCAGGATGGCGGGGTTCAGCAGCGGGATCGTGAGCAGGGCGCCGGCGGCCGCGCCGACCCAGAAGGACCCGTTGATGG
>DASQMN010000190.1:0-6879 GCA_035645475.1 Nocardioidaceae bacterium | reverse complement strand
ACGACGGCTTCCCGGTGGTCACTCTCGCCGCAGTCGTGGCGTCGACGCTGGGGGCGTTGATCGTCGCCCGGCACCCCCACCACCGCATCGGGTGGCTGTTCCTGGTCGGTCAGCTCGGGACGATGGTCGGCCTGGCCGCGCAGGCGTACGGGTTCAGCGCACAAGCCGAAGGGTGGGGCTCACGGAGCCTCAGCCAGGTCGTGATGTGGGTGGGGATCCAGTTCGGAGGGGCTTTCGCGGTGTCCATCGTGGCGCTGCTGCTCCTGCTGGTGCCCGATGGCCGGCTGATGTCTCCCCGCTGGAGGTGGCCCGCTGGAGCTGTCGTGACCGGGCTGCTGCTCCACATCGTGTCGCTGTCGACCGTCCCCCCAGGGGATCTGACCGCCGAGGGCTCGCTGCGGGAGCGCGAGCAGCATGACTTGGCGGTCTTCACCGAGCTCACCGCCACCGCCCTGATCGCGGTCGGGCTCCTCGCAGCAGCCGTCTCGCTGTTCCTGCGGCTTCGTCGAGCTTCCGGCGACGAGCGGACGCAGCTTCGCTGGATAGCTGCCGCCGCAGTCGGACTGGCCGCAGGGATCCCCCTCCAGATCATTCTCGAGCTGGTCCTCGACCTCGACCCGTGGGTCGCGATCATGCCGCTGATGGTGAGCTACCTGTGCCTGCCGGTGTTCACCGGCGTGGCCATCCTGCGCCACCACCTGTACGGCATGGACGTCCTGCTCAACCGGTCGATCGTTCTCAGCGTGCTGACCGGTTTCGCGGCCGTGGGCTACGTCGCCGTGGTGGTCCTGTTCGGTGAGCTCGATGACCTGTCCGCGGGGGAGTCGTTCTGGCCGGCACTGCTGGCCACCGCCTTGGTCGCGCTCGCCTTCCACCGCTTGCGCCGCATGGTGAACCGGCTGGCGGACCGGCTGGTGTACGGCGCACGGGCTGTGCCGTACGAGGCGCTGGCCTCGTTCATAGACGAGTTGAGGACCATCGGCGAGCCGACCGAGACGTTGCCGCGGATGGCGGAGGCGGTAGGGCGGGCCGTCGGGGCGCGTGCGGCGGCCGTGTGGATCGACGTGCCGGGTGGTGAGCCGAGCCGCGCCGAGTGGCCGCACTCGGCATCCCTCGAACCCGACCTGGTGGTTCCCGTCATCGATGAGGGTGAACGGCTGGGCGGCTTGGGTGTGACGATGGCTCGCGGTCGCGGGCTGCGCGCTGACGAGGAGCGGTTGCTGGTCGACCTGGCAGCACAGCTGGCGACGTCGTTTCGCAGCTCTCGGCTGAAGGCCGAGCTCGCCGCGCGGGTGGATCAACTGGCTAGGCAGAGTGAGCAGCTGGAAACCTCCAGCCGGCGGCTGGTGTCGGCCGAGTCCGCTGAGCAGCGCAGGTTCGAGCACTCCATCGCCCGTGAGGTTCTCCCGCATCTCGAGCCACTGCCTGACGAGCTCGCCAGCCTCGGCTCGCGCCGACAGCCGTGGCCGTCGAACCTGATCCAGCGACAGGTGGACCGCACCGACCTGGCCCTGGAGTCGCTGCGCCGGCTCACCCGCGGCGTGTTTCCGGCGCAGCTCGCCGGTCGGGGACTCGTGCCCGCACTGAGCAGCCATCTGAAGGTTGCTGGGGTCGACGGTGCCCTGGATGCTGACGACTCGGTCACGCGTCGACGCTTTCCGCCTCAGGTCGAGTCGGTGGCCTACTTCTGTGCGGTCGAGCTCGTGCGCGGGCTGATCGGTCCTGTTCGGCTGGCGGTCGGCGCCGATGACCGCCGCCTGACGCTGGTGGCGACAGGTGCCGCACGCGCACCGATCGAGATGGAAGCCGAATCGCTGCGCGACCGCGCCGAGGCGGTCGGCGGAGCTCTGCGCATCGCAGCGGAAGGCTCGCACGTCCGTGTTGCCGTGGAGCTGCCCGCCGGGTCAGCCGCGGATGGTCTCCCAGGTGCTCCTGAGCAGGCCGGCATCGAAGGTTGACTTGGGCAGGTACGCCGCTGCGCCGCAGTCGGACGCTTCGTCGCCGTACTCGCTGTGGTCGTAGGTGGAGACCAGCACCACGACCGGTGCCGACTCGAGTCCGCGTACCAGGCGGGTGGCCTCCAGACCACTGATCCCAGGCAGGTTGACGTCCATCAGCACCAGGTCCGGGGACAGCTCCTCGGCCAGATGCACCGAGGCCTCACCGGTCGCTCCGACGCCCACGACGGTGAAGTCGTCGAGCGCATCGATCACCGCTCCGCAGGCACGCCGGAACGGCTCCTGGTCATCGACGATGAGAACCCGAACTGGATCCACGACACACCTCCTTGCCCCCAGTGTGCTGCGACGCCTCCCGCCATACAGGGTGATGAGCCGCCCAGTCACGGCGGCTGACCACACGACGTCGTGAGCGGCTCAGTCGTCGGTAGACGACGTGGCCATCCCCTCTTGGATCGCGTCCATGACGCTGGAGTCGGTGAGGGTCGTGACATCGCCCATGTCGCGGTGCTCGGCGAGGTCTCGGAGCAGCCGGCGCATGATCTTGCCGGAGCGGGTCTTCGGCAGCTCGGCGACGACCATGATCTGGCGTGGGCGGGCGATCTTGCCGATGTCGTGGGCGACGTGCTCACGCAGCTCCTGCACCACCTCCGGGCCACCGTCGCCGGCGGACTCCCGCAGGATGACGAAGGCGACGACAGCCTGGCCGGTGGTGTCGTCGGTGGCTCCGACCACCGCTGCCTCGGCCACCTTCGGATGCGAGACCAGCGAGGACTCGATCTCGGTCGTCGACATGCGGTGCCCGGACACGTTCATCACGTCGTCCACCCGGCCGAGCAGCCAGACGTCTCCGTCGTCGTCGAGCTTCGCGCCGTCGCCGGCGAAGTACTTGCCCTGGAAGCGTCCCCAGTAGGTGTCCCGGTACCGCTGGTCGTCACCCCAGATGGTGCGCAGCATCGACGGCCACGGCTCCGGGATGACCAGGTAGCCGCCCTGTCCGTGCTCGACAGGGTCACCGACGTCGTCGACGACGTTGGCGAGGACTCCCGGGATGGGCGTCATGGCCGACCCTGGCTTGCCGCTGGTGACCCCGGGCAGCGGGCTGATCATGATCGACCCGGTCTCTGTCTGCCACCAGGTGTCGACGACGGGGCACCGGTCGCCACCGATGGTCTCGCGGTACCAGATGTAGGCCTCGGGGTTGATCGACTCACCGACCGATCCGAGCAGGCGCAGGCTGGACAGGTCGTAGCGCTCGGGGATCTCCTTGCCCCACTTCATGAACGTGCGGATCGCGGTCGGGGCGGTGTACAGGATCGTCACCTTGTGGTCCTGCACGATCTGCCACCAGCGACCCCGGTCAGGCGAGTCCGGCGTGCCCTCGTACATCACCGAGGTCGCACCGTTGGCCAGCGGGCCGTACACGCCGTAGCTGTGGCCGGTCACCCACCCGACGTCGGCGGTGCACCAGTAGACGTCGTCGGCCTTGAGGTCGAAGACCGCCCAGTGCGTGTACGCGCAGCCGACCAGGTAGCCACCGGTGGTGTGCAGGACGCCCTTGGGGTTGCCGGTCGTACCGGAGGTGTACATGACGTAGAGCGGGTGCTCGGAGTCGAACATCTGCGGCTCGTGCTCGTCGGACTGGGTGTCCACCACCTCGTGCCACCAGCGGTCGCGCTCGTTCCAGTCGACGTCCTGCCCCGTGCGGCGCACGACGAGCACGTGGGTGACGCCGGGGCACTTGGCCATCGCCTCGTCGACGGCCGGCTTGAGTGCTGAGGCGCTCCCGCGGCGGTAGCCACCGTCGGCGGTGATCACCACCCGCGCGTCACAGTCGTTGATGCGGGTGCTGAGAGCCTCGGCGGAGAAGCCACCGAAGACGACCGTGTGCACCACCCCGATCCGGGCGCAGGCCAGCATCGCCACCGCGGCCTCGGGGATCATCGGCAGGTAGATGGCCACCCGGTCGCCGGCTACGAGCCCGAGCTCGGTCAGCGCGTTCGCGGCCCTGGACACGTCAGCGAGCAGGTCGGCGTAGGTGATGTCGCGGCTGTCGCCCTCCGGCTCGCCCACCCAGTGGAAGGCGACCCGGTCGCCCCGCCCGGCCGACACGTGCCGGTCCAGGCAGTTCACGCTGGCGTTGAGTGTGCCGCCGACGAACCACTTGGCGAAGGGTGGGTCGGACCAGTCCAGCACCTCGTCCCAGCGCTGGCCCCAGTCGAGCCGCTCGGCCTGCTCGGCCCAGAACCCGAGCCGGTCGCCGGCCGCACGCTCGTACGCCTCGGCGGTGAGGTTGGCGTCGGCAGCCAGCTCGGCGGGCGGCTCGAATCGCCGCTGCTCGGTGCTCAGGTTGGACAGAGTGGCTTCACTCACAGCGATCTCCCTCGTGTTCGTACGCGACGCGTGCCGCCATGCGGCCAGACAACCGTGAAGCCGGGCGCCCGGCAAGCGTCCGTGGATGCCGAGCTCAGTGCACGACGGCGCCTTCGGCGCCGGCACCGGTGAGCGAGCGGACCTCGAGCTCGGGGTAGGCCTCGATCGAGGCCGGCTCCTTGGACGTGATGGTTCCCAGCCAGCCCATGAAGAACCCGAACGGGATGGACACGATGCCCGGGTTCTTCAGCGGGAACCAGGAGAAGTCGCTGGTCTTGAACAGCGAGGCCGCGGGGTCTCCGGACACGATGGGGCTGAAGAGCACCAGCCCGACGGCCATCAGCAGGCCGCCGTAGATGCTCCAGACGGCACCTCGGGTGTTGAAGCGCGGCCAGAACAGGTTGTAGAGCAGTGATGGCAGGTTGGCCGAGGCCGCGACCGCGAAGGCAAGCGCGACCAGGAAGGCGATGTTGAGGCTCTGCGCTGGAATGGCCAGTGCGATCGCGACACCGCCGATGACGAACGCAGCGATGCGCGCCACCTTCACCTCCTCGTCACCGGTGGCCTCGTCCTTGCGGAAGACGCTGCCGTACAGGTCGTGTGCCACCGACGAGGCGGAGGTCAGCGTCAGGCCGGCAACCACGGCGAGGATCGTGGCGAAGGCCACCGCCGAGATCAGCGCGAGCAGGACCGCGCCGCCCGTCGTGCCTTCGCCGCCGCCGACAGCCTCGGCCAGCAGCGGTGAGGCCAGGTTGCCCGTGCTGAGCGCCACTTCGCTCTCCGGACCGGTGTCGACCAGTGCCGCGGCTCCGAAGCCGAGGACCAGGGTCATCAGGTAGAAGGACCCGATCAGGGCGATCGCCCACAGCACCGAGGTCCGCGCGTCCTTCGAGGTCGGCACCGTGTAGAAGCGGATGAGGATGTGCGGCAGCCCGGCGGTACCGAGCACCAGCGCGAGTGCCAGGGAGATGAAGTCGATCTTCGAGGTGTTGCTCAGCCCGTACTGCAGGCCCGGGTTGAGGAAGGCCTCGCCCTTGCCGGAGCGCTCCGCCGCGGCACCCAGCAGCTCGGAGAGGTTGAAGCCGAACTCCGCCAGCACCAGGACGCTGATCAGCACGGTGCCCGTCATCAGCAGCACGGCCTTGACGATCTGCACCCAGGTGGTGCCCTTCATGCCACCGAAGACGACGTACACGATCATCAGCACGCCGACCGCGACGATGGTCAGGTTCTTGACCGCCCCGCTCTCCACATCGAGCAGCAGGGCGACCAGGGTTCCGGCGCCGACCATCTGCGCCAGCAGGTAGAAGATGGAGACCACGACCGTCGAGGTGGCCGCTGCCGTGCGTACTGGCCGGTTCTTCATGCGGTACGCCAGCTGGTCGGCCATCGTGTAGCGGCCGGAGTTGCGCAGGAGCTCGGCGACCAGGAGCAACGCGACCAGCCAGGCGACCAGGAAGCCGATGGAGTACAGGAAGCCGTCGTAACCGTAGAGGGCGATGGCACCAGAGATGCCGAGGAACGACGCCGCCGACATGTAGTCACCCGAGATCGCCAGGCCGTTCTGGAAGCCGGAGATGTTGCGGCCGGCTGCGTAGTAGTCGGCGGCCCCCTTGGTGTTGCGGCTGGCCCACACGGTGATGCCGATGGTCAGGGCCACGACCGCCAGGAACAGGGCCGTCGTCAGGTTCTGCGTGGCCGACTGCGACAGGGCGTGCAGTGAGGAGCTCATCGGTCGCCTCCAGGCAGCCGGATCGCGTCGTCGTACTGGCCTTGCAGGCGAGCGGCGAGCGGATCGAGGTTCTTGTTCGAGTACCGCGAGTACAGGAAGGCGATCAGGAAGGTGGTGAGGAACTGCAGGATGCCGAACACGAGCGCCACGTTGATGTTGCCGATGACCTTGGTGCTCATGAAGTCGCCCGCATAGCTGCTCAGCAGCACGTACAGCAGGTACCAGGCCATGAAGGCGAGCGTCGCCGGGATCGCGAAGCTGCGGTGTCGCTTGCGAAGAGTGGCGAAGTCCTCGCTCGCGGCTATCCGTTCATAGCTGGCGTGGCTCTCGGATCCGGTGTTGGCGGTAGACGGCACGGTTCCCTCACCTCGACATGGGCGGCACCACTGTGATGTGGGTCACCGTAGAGGGTCCCGAGGCCGGGGCGCACTCACCCCGCCAACGGGTCGCTGCCTTGACCCGCCCGCGCGCTCCTTGGTCAAGCACGGGTAGCTCGCCGGAGCCGAGCCGCGCCCGAAGCGAGTTCAGCGGGATCGCAAGGTCGCTGTGGAGCGGCTGCACCGGGCTCCGGCCTCACCAACTGGCGTGCAGGGGGCGTCCCTCGTCGTAGCCGGCGCTGCTCTGGATGCCGACGACCGCTCGCTCGGCGAAGGCCGCGAGGTCGCGGGCTCCGGCGTAGGTGGCGGCGGAGCGTACGCCGGCCACGATCTGGTCCAGCAGGTCCTCGACGCCGGGGCGACGGGGGTCCAGGTGCATGCGGGAGGACGAGATGCCCTCCTCGAACAGCGCCATCCGGGCCCGAGCGAAGCCGGACAG